>DATAAF010000001.1:0-15334 GCA_036260255.1 Acidimicrobiales bacterium
CTCACGCCGCGCGCGTCTCGCCACTCTCGTACCAGTCGCACCGCCCGCTCACGGAACTCGTCCGGATACACCCTCGGTCTTCCCATGACGCTCCATCCTTCCTACACGGAATGGAGCCTCCGCGGATCCCGGGGCGGTTCATACCCCATTACGAGACGAAACCCTCGGAAGTAGAGCTGCTTGGCATCGGGTGGTTCTTTCATCTCCGCGCTTCATGCGTGGTATCTGTACCGGTGCCGTGGGTGCCCGAACCGGCGAAGAGCCGGCGACCCTTCAAGATCAGCTTGTGGATGCCAAACGGCGCCGCCCCCGGCCCGGGGCACGGCGCGACGGGGACCGTCGCGCGTCACCGATGCCGCCGGCCTGCTCCTGAAATTGGAGTCGGACGGCCGGTTCCAACGGGATCGCGGGTTGGGCCGCATCTACCACCTTGGCGGTGTGTCCTTCCGGGAGAGCCGACCCACCGACAGCCTGCACATCACGGTCTACGGTGACCGGCTCGCTGCTCACGTCGACCGGGTGTCGCCACGCGGAACCAGGGGGCAGCGGGTGCCGCGGTACTCCACCCGCCGGGCCGTGACCCACAACGTGGCAGGGATGGCCCACGACCTCGTCCGGCTGTTGCACGGCCGCCAGGGCGACCACCGGTGCGAGCTGAACTGCCAGTGGGTTTGGGACCCGGCGAAGAGCGAGCCCGACCCCCGGGGTCTGCTCGACGGCGGAGCGTCGTCGTGGAGCGTCCACCTCGAGGTGCGGGTGGCGGGTTCCTTGGGCGAGCAGCGGTTGCGAGCGGCGGTGGGCGCCGTGCTCGGGAGCGCGTCGGCGCACGAGACTCCCCTGGAGGTCGTCCACTGCCCCGACGACGTCGCTCTGGAGGCCGCCCGAGTCCGGCTCCAGGCGGATGGCGTCCCGCCCGGGAAATGGCCTCCGTTTCGCGCCTACCTGGCTCATCACGTGGACGGTGACGTGCTGATGTTCAACCTGAACCACGCGGCGACCGACGGCTTCGGGGCGTTGCGGGTGCTGGATTGCGTGGCCGACGCCTACGCGTACGGAACCGTGCCGGATCCGCCGCTCGACTTCCTCGCGACCCGGACCCTACCGGTCTATCCCGCGTCGGCGCCGGTCCGGCGATCAAGGCGGCGGGACTGGAGCCTCTCCGCCCGCACGACCTCCGCCACACCGCGGTGTCGCTCTGGATCGCCGCCGGCGCCACCCCCAAGCAGATCGCGACGTGGGCGGGACACACGTCCGTGGCACTCGTGCTCGACCGCTACGGGCACCTGCTGCCGGACCACGAGGCAGCCGTCCTGGACGCCCTCGACGCCCTCGCGCGCACCCCTCCAGAGCCCGCTGGTGACCTCCTCGAACTGCCGGTGCCCAAAATTTCCGCGGGTTTTTCGCGGGTCCTAGCCGACACCCGAGGAGGTGCACCCCCTCTGACCTGCGGTTTTGCGGTGGGCGATGAGGGTCTCGATCCCCCGACCTCTGCCGTGTGAAGGCAGCGCTCTTCCGCTGAGCTAATCGCCCTGGTGGGACTCCCACGATAGTGCCGGCTCGGGCACTCGACCGCGGTGCCGGCGGGGCGACGCGGGAGGCGCGGCCGGCCGGGCCTCCCCCATCACCAGGCGCCCGCCCGACACCACCGCGCCCAGGTGCGTCCCCCCGAGGGCCGCCCACGGGTCGCCATCGGGGACGGACACCTCGACCTTGGCGGTGCGGGCCCGGCCGCTGAGGCGGGCGGCGGCGGCGACCGGCCCGTCGGCCCGGCGCTGGAGCATGCGGGTGGGCACCAGCGTCGGCAGGGGCGGCCCCACGGGCGTGCCTCGGACGGCGATGTCCCGCTCCTGCCAGCGCAGGACGCGGGCGGCTCCCTCGCACGACCACTCCAGGGTCCCGAGCTCCTTGGGGAAGCCCCAGTTCGCTCGGCCGCCGAGCCGGGACTCGGAGGTCGTCACGACCATCGCCGTGACGCACATGCCCAGGCGCGCCCCGAACCTGGCCGGCTCGCTCACCGCCAGCTCCAGGTAGGGCCCCACCGGCGACTCCTCGTAACGAGCGGCCACCAGGAGGTTGGGGCCCGGGACTCGGTGGAGCTCGGCCGGGAGCGGCGGGCCCGACGGCCGACCACGCAGCAGCGCCACCACGAGCTCGCCGGCCAGCGACCACGGGCCGGGCGGCGCGTCCACGCCGCAACGCTACGACACGCCGGCGCGGCTAGCCCGGCGCCCTTTACCAGACCGGCCGGCGCCCGGCAACACGGGCTCCGTGGTTCAATCCCGCCCATGCGCGTCGCCATCGTCGCCCCGCCGTGGGCGCCGATCCCCCCCGACCTCTACGGCGGCATCGAGCAGGCCGTCGACACGCTGGCGCGCGGCATCCACCGCGCCGGCCACGAGGTGATGCTCTTCACCACCGGCGACTCAACCTGCCCGGTGCCCCGCCGGTGGCTGCTGGCCGCCGCCGAGGGCCAGCGAATCGGCTCCGCCGTGCCCGAGGTGCGTCACGTGATGGCGGCCTACGACGTGGCGTGCGAGTACGACATCGTGCACGACCACACCATCGTCGGCCCGCTCTACTCCGAGCGCTACCCCGATCTGCGGGTGGTCACCACCGTGCACGGCCCCCTCGACGAGGACCTGATCGACCTCTACCGCCGCCTGGGCACGCGGGTGCCGATCATCGGCATCTCTGAGGCGCAGCGCCGGCCGGCGCCCGACGTGCCGATCGCCCGGGTGATCCACCACGGCGTCGACCCCGACAGGTTCACCGTCGGCCCGGGCGGCGACTACTGCGTCTTCCTCGGACGGATGGCGCCGGAGAAGGGGCCGCACCGGGCCATCGCCGCCGCCCGAAAGGCGGGTGCGCCGCTGATCCTGGCCGGGAAGCTCCGGGAGCCGAAGGAGCAGATGTTCTTCGAGAAAGAGATTGCCCCCCTGCTGGGCGACGACGTCGAGTACCGGGGCGAGGTGAGCCAGGCCGAGAAGGAACGGCTGCTCGCCGGCGCCCGGGCGACGCTGTTCCCCATCCGCTGGAACGAGCCGTTCGGGCTGGTGATGCTCGAGTCCCTGGCCTGCGGCACGCCGGTGCTGGCCTTCCCCGAGGGGGCGGTGCCCGAGGTGGTCGAGCACGGCCGCACCGGCGCCATCTGCAGGGACGAGAGCGAGATGGCCGACGCCATCGCCTCCGCCGGCGAGTTCGACCGGTCGGCGTGCCGGACGGCGGTGGAGGGCTACTTCTCCATGGACCGCGTCGTCGACGAGCACCTCGGGCTCTTCGAGCAGCTCCTGGCCGCCTGACCGGCGGCGCCGGTCATTCGCCCAACGGGCCGTAGACCAGGAACTCGTTGCCATCGGGGTCCTTGAAGCGGACCTCGGTCATCCCCCACGGCTGGGGCGTCGGCTCCTGGGTGACCTCCACGCCGTTGGCCCGCAGCTCCTCGACGGTGGCCTCGGCGTCGTCGGACCACAACGTCATCGACTGCAGTCCGCCGACCTTCTCCGGCGTCCAGTCGCCGAAGCCCTTCACGAGCACCATCGACGTCTCGGCGCCCTTGGGGCGAACCTGCACCCACCTGGCGTCCGGGCCCATCGGTTCGTCATGGATCTTCTCCATGCCCAGCTTGTCGACGTAGAACTCCAGCGCGGCGTCTTGGTCGTTCACGTAGACGCTCACCACGTCCACCCGGTTGATCATCGTTCTGCCTCCCTTCTCGTTCGTCTTCGTGCGGTGTCTAGGCGGCGAGGCATAACCCGGCCGTAACCGCCTCACCCGCCTTCCTCGCCGTGTCGTTCGCCGCTCTCGGCGGGCGGGGCGGCGGCGGGCTCGCGTACCGTGAGCACCCCGTCGGCCCGCAGCCTGGTCATGATGCGGCCGCGCAGCTCCCGGGCGACCCGGGCCCGGTGGTCGGGGTCGGTCGTCGCCGCCACCCGGAGGGTGACCCCGTCGGTGCCCACCGCCTCCACTCCGAGGACCTCGGGCGCGTCGACCAAGGCGTCCGCCCACGCCGGGTCGTCCTTCAGCCGGGCGGCCTCCGCTTCCATGGCCGCGGTGGTGGCGGCGATGTCGGCGTCCTCGGGGACGACGATGTCGACCAGCGCCTTCGACCAGTCCTTGGCCGAGTTCCCAACCTTGCGGATCTCGCCGTTGGGGACGAACCACACGGTGCCGTCGGCGCCGCGCAGGCGGGTGATGCGCAGGTTGACCTCCTCGACCGTGCCGGTGGTGTCCGACACGGTGATGACGTCGCCCACCCCGAACTGGTCCTCGGCCAGGATGAAGAAGCCGGAGAGGAAGTCCTTCACCAGGCTCTGGGCCCCGAACCCCAACGCCACCCCGACGATGCTGGCGCCGGCCAGCAGCGGCCCGAGGTTGATGCCCACCTTGTCGAGCACGAGCAGGACGGCGACGCTCCACACGAGGATGCGGATGAGGCTGGCCGCAACCCCGGCGAGTGTGCGGGCGCGTGCCGCGCTGCGGGCGCTGCCCCGGGCGATCGTCGAGCGGGAGACCAGCGACTCGACCGACCGGCGGGCCAGGCGGGACACGACGCGGCTGACCACCACGGCGCCGAGGAGGATGAGCAGGATGGCGAGGGGCCGCTCGAGGACGAACTCTGCCGTCCGGGCGGTGAAGTCCGAGCCGCCCAGCTTCCGTACCAGGTCGTAGACGTAGCCGTAGTCGTCCGACATCGCCTCTCAGCCTCGCGCCCGGCGGCGCTGCCTCATGGTGACCTGCAAGAGGACGAGGAGGGCGAGGGCGCCCACCAGGGCGACCGCGTACCCGGCCATCGAGCCGCTGAAGTCGTCTGCCGCCCGGAAGGAAGCGACCAGGATGAGCGCCAACCCGATGGTCGCCGTCTCGGCGGGGAACTGGAACGAGCTCCACCGCACGTCGATGGCGAACAGCGCCATTGTCGCCGCCGGGAAGGCCAGGAACCCCGCCAGCACCCGGGCGGTCAACGGCGTCAACGCCCACGGCCAGTGCTCGAGGACGACCGAGGGCCGCACGAACATGACCAGCGCGAACAGCAACGTGGCCGACCCCGCCACCGTCAACGCTGCCCGGAGGGGTGCCGGGACGACCACGTCGTCGGCCGAGAGCGCGCGTGGGTCGGTCCGGCGGTTGAGCGCCCAGAGCCAGGGCAGGAGGGGCGGCGTCGCCACGTACAGTCCGAGCCACGCCCAGAACGACACGTGATCGTGGTTGAAGCGGTCCCAATGGAGGATGGTGGCAGCCAGGAGCATGGTCGCGAACAACGACGTGCCCGCCAGACCGACGAGGGCCTGGTGACCGGACCGCGTCCCTGCCACCCGGGCGAAGAACCAGGCGCCCGCCAGGTACCCGCCACCCATGAACATGGGCGTCATCGAGGGCTCGATCGTCCATGCCCAGAGCTCCTGCGTCTTCTCCGGGAACAGGTACAGGATGACGAACGCGGCGGTCAGCACGGGGACGATGAGCGTCGCCGTCCACCGCGTCGGCGCCAGCACGCGGTCGTCCCTGGTCGTCTCCACTTCCCCCTCCTGCGCCCTCTGATGCTAGAGAAGGGACGATGATCCCGGAAGCCCTGGCCGGCGCGCGCATCGGCATCACCGGAGCCACCGGCTTCCTCGGCACCGCCCTGGTCGAGCGCTTGCTCCGCTCGGTCCCCGGGTGCGAGCTCGTGCTGATCGTGCGCTCCGGCCGCCGGGCCAGCGCCGACAAGCGCGCCCGCCGCGAGATCTTCGGCAACGACGCGTTCCAGCGCCTGCGGACCGACCTGGGCGACCGCTTCGACGAGGAGGTCGAGCGGCGGGTGCACGTGGTCGACGGCGACGTCACGGCCGACGGCCTGGGGTTGGACGACGAGGGCCGGGCCCTGCTCGGCGGGTGCCACACGGTCGTGCACTCCGCCGCCCGGGTGAGCTTCGACTCGCCGCTGGACGCCGCCGTCGACGTCAACCTCCTCGGCCCCATCCGGGTCGTGGAGACGCTCGCCGAGCTGGGCTCGAAGGCCCACCTCATCGCCGTGTCCACCGCCTACGTGGCCGGGAGCCGGCGCGGGCGGGCGCCCGAGGCGGCGCTGGCCGACACCCCGTTCAGCACCGACGTTGCCTGGCGGCCCGAGATCGACGCCGCCCGCCGGGCACGGGCCGACGCCGACGCCGAGAGCCGACGCCCCGAGAACCTGGCCCGCTTCACCAAGGAGGCGCGCCTCGAGGTGGGCGCCGCGGGCGCCGCCCTCATCGGCACCAAGGCCGAGCGCCTCCGCGAGCAGTGGGTCGAGGACCAGCTGGTGGAGGCGGGCCGGGCCCGTGCCCAGTCGCTGGGCTGGCCCGACGCCTACGCCTACACCAAGGCCCTGGCCGAGCGGGCCCTGCTCGAGGTCAAGGGCGACGTCCCCGTCACCATCGTGCGCCCCTCGATCATCGAGTCGGCGTGGGCCGAGCCCGTCCCCGGCTGGATCCGTGGGTTCCGCATGGCCGAGCCGGTGATCATCGCCTACGGCCGGGGTCTCCTGGAGGAGTTTCCCGGCATCCCCGAGGGTGTCATCGACGTGATCCCCGTCGACATGGTGGTGGCGGCGATCGTCGCCCTGGCCGCCCGCGGGCACGACCCGGCGGACACCGTCTTCCACGTCTCCACCGGGTCCCGCAACCCGCTGCGGCTCCGCAAGCTGGTCGACCTCGTGCAGGAGTACTTCCACGAGCACCCCCTCTACGACACCGACGGGCAGCCCATCGTCGTGACGTCGGAGTGGCAGTTCTCACGCCGCGGCCGGGCCCTCCGGCAGCTCCAGCGGGGCGTCAACGCCCTGCGGGCGGCCGAGCGGGTCGTCGCCACGCTGCCCATCCGGGGGCAGCGCGCCGAGATCACCGCCCGCATCGAGGACCGCCGCGACCAGGGGGAGCGGGCCCTCGACTACGTGCGCCTCTACGGCGCCTACGCGGAGACCGAAGCGGTGTTCGACGACGCCCGCCTGGTGGCGCTGTGGCGGAGCCTCGATCCGGAGGACCAGGAGCGTTTCGCCTTCGACACCACCGCGGTGGACTGGCGGCGGTACCTGGGCGAGATCCACCTGCCGTCGATCGTCGCCCAGGCCCGTGTGCGCACCACCGGTGGCCGGCGCAGCGGCCTCACCCGCTACGAGCGGGGCCGGCGCGCCGTCCTGTCGCCCGACCGGCACATGGCCGCCTTCGACCTGGAGAACACGCTGATCGCGTCCAACGTGGTCGAGTCCTACGCCTGGCTGGCGACCCGGAGCATGGCCGACGACGAGCGGGCCAGGTTCACCGTGCGCATGCTGCGCCAGGCGCCCGGCCTGCTCGCCCTCGACCGCCGGGACCGGGGCGACTTCCTCCGGCACTTCTATCGGCGCTACGACGGCGCCCCCGTCCGCCGGGTGTACGACGACGCCTGGGAGATGTTCAGCTACCTGCTGCTCACCAAGTCGTTCCCCGCCGGCATGCGCCGGGTTCGGGAGCACCGGGCCGCCGGGCACCGCACCGTCCTCATCACCGGAGCCCTCGACTTCGTCATCGAGCCCCTCCGGCCCCTGTTCGACGACGTCGTCTGCGCCCGGTTGGAGGTGCGCGACGGCTACCTCACCGGCGAGCTGGAAACCCTGCCACCCACCGGCGAGGCGCGCGCCCTCCTCATGGAGGAGTACGCGCGGGCCGAGGGCCTCTCGCTCAGCGAGGCGGTCGCCTACGCCGACTCCACCAGCGACCTTCCCATGCTCGAGGCGGTCGGCCACCCGGTGGCCGTCAACGCCGAGCCCAAGCTGGCGGCCATCGCCCGCAAGCGGGGCTGGCACGTGGAGCACTGGACGAAGGCCGCCGGCGCCCCCCGCCCGCTGCTGCCGCTCGCGCCCCGGCCGATGTGGCCCGGGGCGCCGGTCGAGCGGCTGCGCCCGCCGCGCTCGCTGGCACCGGCCGGTCACGACGGCGACGGCGACCGCCGGTGAGGGCCCTCCTCTTCGAGCGCTCGCTCCCCCGCTTCGCCGCCGCCCGGCTGGCGGGCACCGTCGTCCCCGGCATCGGCGGACGGGTCGGCCCCCTCAACCTGGCGGAGGTGGAGGAGCCGGAGCTCCCGGCGCCGGGGTGGGAGCGGGTCCGGCCCCGCCTGGCCGGCATCTGCGGCTCCGACCTGGCGACGATCGACGGCCACGCCTCCCGCTACTTCGAGCCCATCGTCTCGTTCCCGTTCGTGCCCGGCCACGAGGTGGTCGGCGACCTCGACGACGGCCGGCGGGTCGTCGTACAACCGGTCCTGGGATGCGAGGCACGGGGGGTGCGCCCCCCGTGCCGGGGCTGCGCCGAGGGCCACGTCGACCGGTGCGAGCGCATCGCCTTCGGCCACCTCCGGCCCGGGCTGCAGACGGGCTACTGCGCGGACACCGGCGGGGGCTGGGGCACGGCCCTGGTCGCCCACCGGAGCCAGCTCCATCCCGTGCCCGAAGGCATGAGAGACGAGGAGGCGGTGATGGTCGAGCCGGCGGCCTGCGCCGTCCACGCCGCTGTCGGCTCCCAGGCGTACGGGCGGACGGTCCTGGTGCTAGGGGCGGGAACGCTGGGACTGTGCACGGTCGCCGCCCTGCGCCGGTTCTCGCCGCCGTCGACGCTGCTGGTCGCGGCCAAGCACCCGGAGCAGCGCCGGCTGGCGGCCGAGCTGGGCGCCGACATGGTCGTCGCGCCCGACGAGGTGCGACGGGCGGTGCGGCGGGCCACCGGGTCGATGCGCGTCGGCGACCGGGTCTCCGGCGGGGTCGACGTGGTCGTCGACTGCGTGGGGACCCAGTCGTCGATCGCGGAGGACCTGAGCGTGGTACGGCCGGGGGGCACCGTCCTGCTGGTGGGGATGCCCGCGACCGTGCTGGTCGACCTGACCCCGCTGTGGCAGCGGCAGATCAGCCTCCGGGGCTGCTACGCCTACGGCACCGAGGAGGGCGCCTTGGGCGACGGCACCCCCACCGAGCCGGGCACCGGCGGGCGGCGGCGCACGTTCGACCTGGCCTTCGGCCTCGTCGCCGAGGCCGGGCTCGGGCGGCTGGTCACCGCCGCGTACCCGCTCGACCGCTACCGTGACGCCATAGACCACGCCGCCAACGCCGGCCGCCGCGGCGCTCACAAGGTGGTCTTCGATCTCCGAGGAGAGAAGCACCGTTGAGGGCCTCGACCCGCCGATCAGCCGCCGCCCGATGACGGGCACGCGCCCCGGGTTCGTCCTGGAGGTCGACCGGTCGACGCCGCCCGTGCTCTTCCACGCGGGCGAGGCGTTCCACCTCGAGCGCCTCCCAGTGGGCTCGCGGGTGGTCTACCCGCCCGAGCCCCTGCCCGCCCTCGACGACCCCGACGGCGCCATCCGCCACGCCCTGCTCAACCCGGTGGGCGACAGCGCCCCCCTCCCCTCTCTCCTGCGCCCGGGCATGCGCCTCACCATCGCCTTCGACAACCAGGCGGTGCCGCTGCCGAGGATGCGCCGCCCCGACAACCGCCAACGGGTGATCGAGGCGGTGCTCGACATGGCAGCCGAGGCGGGCGTCGACGACGTCGTGCTCGTCGTGGCCCACGGCCTGCACCGGCGCATGACCGAGGCCGAGCTGCGCCACGTCCTCGGTGACCGGATCTACGACGCCTTCGCGCCCAACCGCCTCCTCGTGCAGCACGACGCCGAGGACCGCGACAACCTCGTCCTCGTCGGCAGCACCGCCGAGGGGGAGGACGTCGAGGTCAACAAGCGGGCGGCCACCAGCGACTTGCTCGTCTACGTGAACGTCAACCTGGTCGCCATGGACGGGGGCCACAAGAGCACGATGACCGGGCTGACGTCGTACCGCAGCCTCAAGGCGAACCACAACGTCCACGCCCTGCACCACAGCCGCTCGCTCATGGACCCCCAGAACTCGGCCCTGCACCATTCCTGCTGGCGCATGGGGCGGGTCCTCGCCGCCGAGGGACCGGCGATCTTCCAGATCGAGACCACCGTCAACACCGACACCTTCCCGAGCCAGTTCGCCTTCCTGCAGAAGCGGGAGTGGGAGTGGTCGGCGCGCGACCGGGCCTCCTACCTGGCCACCGCCAAGACCCTCGAGCGGGTCCCCTCCGGCCTTGCTCACAAGGTGTTCCATGGGCTCCTCTCGCCCCAGAAGATGACGAGCGTGCAGGCGGGCGAGGTCGAAGCGGTCCACGCCATCACCGTCGAGAACGTGTACCGCCAGCACCTGGTGGCGGTGGAGGGCCAGACCGACGTGGTCACCATGGGCCTCCCCTTCGTCGGCCCGTACAACGTGAACTCGGTGATGAACCCCCTGCTGGTGATGTGCCTGGGCCTGGGCTACTTCTTCAACATGTACCGGGGCAAGCCCCTGGTGCGTCCCGGAGGCGTGCTCATCCTCAGCCACCCCACGCCCTGGCAGTTCCACCCGGTGCACCACCCGAGCTACATCGACTTCTTCGAGCAGGTCCTCCCGGAGACCACCGACCCGGCCGAGATCGAGGCCAAGTTCGAGGAGGACTTCGCCACCGACCCGTGGTACATCCACCTCTACCGCACGAGCTACGCCTACCACGGGGTCCACGCCTTCTACATGTGGTACTGGGGAGCCCACGCCCTCCAGTACCTGAACGGCAACGTCATCATCGTCGGCGGCAACGCCCGGGCCGTGCGGCGGATGGGCTTCAAGCCCGCCTCGACGCTGCGGGACGCCCTGGAGATGGCCGAGGACGTCGTCGGCCCGCAACCGTCGGTCACCCACTTCCACTGCCCGCCGATCATGGTGGCCGACGTCACCTGATGAACCTGGCGAAGCTGCGGGTGCGGCCGTCGTTCCCCGTCGGGCCGCCGACCTGGCCCAAGAGCGTCGAGCGGCTGCCGGTCGAGCGGACCACCGGGGTGCACTACGACACCGCCTGGTCCCGTCGCTACCCGGCCCGGCTGGCCCGGGCCCTCATCGTGGACGACGTCCTGCGCCCGCTCGTCTACCTCCTCGGCAAACCCGAGGCGTCGGGGCTCGACCGCATCGCCGAGCTCGACCCGCCGGCGATCTTCGTCTGCAACCACCAGAGCCACCTCGACACCGCCCTCCTCCTCACCGCCCTGCCGGCCCGCTTCCGCCACCACGCCGTCGTGGGCGCCGCCGCCGACTACTTCTTCACCTCCCCCGTCCGCAGCGCCCTCTCCGCCCTGTCCATCGGCGCCATCCCCATCGAGCGCCACCGAGTGAACCGGCGGTCCTCCGACCTGGCCGCCGAACTGATCGCCGACGGCTGGAGCCTGGTCGTCTTCCCCGAGGGGGGACGCAGCCCCGACGGCTGGGCCCAGGAGTTCCGGGGCGGAGCGGCGTACCTCTCGGTCCGCAGCCGCCGGCCGGTCGTGCCGGTGTACGCCGAGGGCACCCGTCGGGTCCTGAAGAAGGGCGACCGCTACCCGACACCGGTGGGCCGGCCCTTCGCCCGCGGATCGGGCGTCCACCTCGTGTTCGGGCGCCCGCTCTGGCCCGAGGTCGGCGAGGACTCCCGCCGCTTCGCCCTGCGGGTGGCGGCGGCGGTGGCCGAGGTGGGCGACGAGCGCAACACCGACTGGTGGAGCGCGCGCCGCCGGGCTGCCGCCGGTACCACCCCCTCGCTCTCCGGGCCGCCGGTCTCCGCCTGGCGGCGGGCCTGGGCGCTGCGGGGGGACGAGCGGGAGCACGACCAGGCGCCCACCTGGCCCTGAGCGCCCGAAGTAATATCGGCGTCGCGCAGCCTCCGGGGCAGGTGGCAGCGTTGCCTTCTTCGACGATGAAGCGCCCCGGGTCCCCGCCCTTCTTCATCGTTCGAGGAACGCACGCCCATGGACCAGCCTCGCTCCGAGCTCGACGCCTGCGGCATCGGCTTCGTCGCCGACGCCCGCGGCCGGGCGTCCCGTGACATCGTCGCCGCCGCCCTGACCGGGCTGGCGTGCGTGAAGCACCGGGGGGCGCTGGCGGCCGACGCCCGGTCGTCCGACGGCTCGGGCCTGCTCCTGCCCATCCCGCCGGCGATCTTCGGCCGGGCGGGGGACGACACCCCTCACGGCGTGGCCATGCTGATGGTCCGGGGCGACGACCCGCGCGCCGCGTTCGAGGAGGCGGCGGCGGCCGAGGGCATCACCGTCGTGGACTGGCGCACCCCGCCCACCGACGACGCCGTGCTGGGCGAGCTGGCGCTGGCCACCCGGCCGACGTTCCTGCAGGCGGTCCTCGCCCCGGCGCCCGACGTGGGCGAGTCGGCCGCCGAGCGGGCGGCGTTCCGCCTGCGCCGCCGCCTCCGGGACTTCGCCGGGACCTACGTGGCGTCGTGCTCGTTCCGTACCGTGCTCTACAAGGGCCTGGTCGTGGCCGACGCCCTCTCCGATTTCTTCCTCGACCTGGCCGACGAGCGGTTCGCCGCGCCGTTCGCCATCTTCCACCAGCGGTTCTCCACCAACACGCTGCCCACCTGGGAGCGGGCCCAGCCGTTCCGCATGCTGTGCCACAACGGCGAGATCAACGCCCTGGCCGGCAACGTCAACCGCATGCGGGCCCGGGCCGTCCTCGGCACCGAGGCGGTCGGCCTGGGCCCCGAGGAGCTGTTCCACCCCGTCGTCGACCCGTACGACTCCGACTCGGGCCAGCTCGACTCGGTCGTCGAGCTGCTCACCCGGGCGGGGCGTGACGTACGCCACGCGGTGGCCATGACCGTCCCAGAAGCCTGGGAGGGCGAGCGGGACCTCGACCCCGCGGTCAGGGGCTTCTACCGCTACCACGCCTCGCTCATGGAGCCTTGGGACGGCCCGGCCGGCATGATCTTCACCGACGGCCTAGGCGTGGGGGCGGCGCTCGACCGCAACGGCCTCCGCCCCATCCGCTACGCCATCTGCGACGACGGCCTGGTCGTGTGCTGCTCGGAGGCCGGGGCGGTGGACGTCTCCGGGCGGGGCATCGTGCGGCGCGGCCGGCTGGGGCCCGGGCAGATGCTGTTCGTCGACCTCGGGCGGGGCGTGCTCGACGACGCCGCCTGCAAGGAGCGGCTGGCGGCGGCCGCCCCCTGGGCGCGGTGGGCGGCCGACGGCCTCCGGGAGCTGAACCAGGGGCGGCCCATCGTCCAGACGCCCGAGCCGGACGTGCTCGAGCGCCGCCAGGCCATGTTCGGCTACACCCGCGAGGAGCTCACCATGGTCGTCCGCCGCATGGCGAGCGACGCCAAGGAGCCCACCTACTCGATGGGCGACGACTCTCCGCTCCCCCACCTGGCCGGGCGACCCCGCCCGATGCACCACTACCTGAAGCAGCGCTTCGCCCAGGTCACCAACCCGCCCATCGACCACCTCCGCGAGCGCCTGGTCATGAGCCTGCGCACGATGCTGGGCCCCCGCCGGCCCATCCTCGTGGCCGACGACCCCCGGGCGGCCGAGCTGCTCGTCCTCAAGTCGTTCTTCGTCTACCCGTCCCTGGTGGTGGACCTGCTGACCGGCGACACCCAGGACGTCTTCGGCGCCGCCCACCTCGACGCCAGCTTCCTCGTGAACGAGGGGCCGGGCGGCCTGCGGGCCGCCGTCGACCGCCTCTGCGACCAGGCCGAGCGCCTGGCGGCCGACGGCACGGGGATCCTCGTCATCGACGACGGCAACGTCTCCGACGAGCGGGTGCCGGTTCCCGCCCTGATCGCCACCGGTGCCGTCCATCACCGCCTGGTGGCGCGCGGCCTGCGCTCGCACACCAGCCTGGTGGTGTCGGCGGACGACGCCCGCGACGTCCACTACATCGCCTGCCTGCTCGGCTACGGGGCCGACGCCATCTGCCCCGGCCTGGCCCTCGAGACGGTCGCCCACGAGGCCGACCGCAACGAGGACTCGGAGCTCTCGGGGCCGGAGGCCCAGAACCACCTGCAGTCGGCGATGGAGGACGGCGTCCTCAAGGTCATGTCGAAGATGGGGATCTCCGCGGTGGACTCCTACCGGGGGGCGCAGATCTTCGAGATCGTCGGGTTGGGCCCCGAGGTCGTCGACGTGTGCTTCACCGGCACGCCGTCGGTGGTCGGCGGCATCGGGTGGGAGGAGCTGGGGCGCGACGCCCTCGAGCGCCACGCCAACTCCCGCCTCGGCGAGGGCGGGTACTACCGGTCGCTCAAGCGGGCGGGCTCCGAGTACCACACCCACAACGACGACGTCACCAAGGCGCTCAACGAGATGAAGGCCGCCCACCTCCTGCAGGCGGCGGTGCGCGGCAACAGCGACGAGGCCTACGAGCGCTTCGCCGCCCTGGTCAACGGGCGCCCTCCCACCGAGCTGCACGACCTGCTCGAGCTGGTTCCCGCCGGGCCGCCCGTCCCCCTCGAGGAGGTCGAGCCCGCACGGGCCATCACCCGGCGGTTCTCCACCGGCGCCATGTCCCACGGGGCGTTGTCACGGGAGGCCCACGAGACCCTGGCCGAGGCGATGAACCTGATCGGCGGGGCGTCGAACTGCGGCGAGGGCGGCGAGGGCCGGGAGCGGTTCCGCACCCGGGGACGGCCCACGGGCGACAAGAACAGCCGCATCAAGCAGATCGCCTCGGGGCGGTTCGGGGTGACGCCGGAGTACTGCGCCTTCGCCGACGAGCTCAACATCAAGATCGCCCAGGGCTCGAAGCCGGGCGAGGGTGGCCAGATCCCGGGCGCCAAGGTCTCCGAGGAGATCGCCACGCTCCGCCACACCCAGCCGGGCATCGGCCTCATCTCACCGCCGCCCCACCACGACATCTACTCGATCGAGGACCTGGCCCAGCTCATCTACGACCTCAAGCAGGTGAACCACCTGGCCGACGTGTCGGTGAAGCTGGTGGCCGAGGACGGCGTCGGCACCATCGCCGCGGGCGTGGCCAAGGCCCTGGCCGAGGTCGTCCACATCAGCGGGTGCAACGGCGGGACGGGGGCGTCTCCCCTCATGTCCATCAAGCACGCCGGCCTGCCGTGGGAGCTGGGCCTGGCCGACACCCAGGCGGCGCTCATCGCCAACGGCCTCCGCGACCGCATCCGGGTCCGCATCGACGGCGGCCTCCTCACCGGGCGGGACATCCTCATGGGCGCCCTGCTCGGGGCGGACGAGTACTCGTTCGGGACGGCGGCCATGATCGCCGAGGGCTGCATCATGGCCCGGGCCTGCCACAAGGACACCTGTCCCACCGGCATCGCCACGCAGCGGCCCCACCTGCGGGCCAAGTTCGCGGGCACGGCCGAAGGGGTGGCCGCCTACATGCTGTTCATCGCCGAGGAGGTGCGCCACGGCCTGGCCGCCCTGGGGTTCCGGACCCTCGACGAGGCCATCGGGCGGGTGGAGTGCCTCCGCCAGAAGCGGACGGGCGACGGGCGCGCCG
>DATAAF010000002.1:0-4232 GCA_036260255.1 Acidimicrobiales bacterium
GCTGTTCCAGGAGATCCGCGAGAAGCGGGGCCTGGTCTACTCCGTGTACTCCTACCGGGCCGCCTACCTGGAGAGCGGCGTGCTCGCCGTCTACGCCGGGACCGCTCCGAGCCGCGCCCACGAGGTGCTGGGCCTCATCGACGACGAGCTCGACCGCCTGGCCGGCGAGCCGGTCACCGACCGGGAGCTGGCGGTGGCCAAGGGCCACGTCAAGGGGTCGCTGGCCCTGTCGCTCGAGGACTCGGCCGGTCGCATGAACCGCATCGGCCGCAGCCAGCTCATCCACGGCGACGTGCTGCCGTTCGACGAGCTCGTCTCCCGGACAGAGTCGGTGACCCATGACGACCTGCGCCGGGTGGCCGAGAGGGTCCTCACCGGCGACCGCGTGCTGGCCGTCGTGGGCCCCTTCGCCGAGGAGGACTTCGCCGAGCGCGTGGCGTAGGGCCCGGCCAGGCGCGGATCGGAGTACGATCGGGGTACCGACGGAGTGTCGTTCGTCTCCGGGCGACGTCCATCGCACATCCAGATGCTTTCGCGCCAGACCACGCTCATCACCGACGCCCAGGCCGAGGTCGCCTTCCTCGCCGTGCGCCTCGTCGCCCTCGCCGAGACGCTGGGGATGCTCCCTCGATCCACCCGGGGCGGCGTCGACAACGCCGAGATCGCGTCGGCGCTGGATGCCTTCGCCCGAGCTGGCGTCGGTCGGCGGGGTGCCGCACTCGGACGCCAGGTCACGGCCGATGGCCTGGCCGAGGCGCTCCGTGACGTGTTGACCGCCATCGAGGAGTCGCCGATGCCCGAGCACGAGTGGGGGCCCCTCGCCGAGCTGCTGGGCGACGACCTGCTGGCCAAGCTGGTCGGGGTCTCGGTGTCCTCGGTGCATCGCTATCGGAACCGGGAGCGACTGACGCCCGACGAGGTCGCCGCTCGGCTCCACGCCGTCGCCCTCATCACCGCCGACCTCGCCGGCAGCTACAACGAGCTCGGCATCAGGCGCTGGTTCCACCGGACCAGATCCGCCCTCGGGGGCGTGGCGCCGGCCGAGGTGCTGTCGGGCGCGTGGGACCCCGACGAGGAACGGGTCCGAAGCGTGCGAGCGCTCGCCGGGGCATTGCTGGGGTCGCCGGCGACGTGATCGTCTACCGGCACAACGACAGCCGGTACCCCTTCCTGTGGGAGGACGGAGCCCAGCCCGCCGCTCGCTGGCACCGCCCGGGAGAAGGCCCTGTGCACTATTTCGCCGATACGCCCGGCGGGGCCTGGGCCGAGTTCCTCCGGCACGAGGAGATCACCGAGGAAGGCGACCTGGAAGGGGTCAGCCGGGCGCTGTGGGCGGTCGAGATCGGCGACCCCGACGTCTCGGCCCCTGCCCTTCCCGACGACGTGGTCACCGGCGGGCTCGACTCCTACTCGTCGTGCCAGGGCGAGGCCGCCCGGCTCCGGGCCGAGGGAGCAACCGCGCTGGTGGCGAGATCGGCTGCCCTCGGCGACGGCGCCGCCCACGGGTGGAGGGTCGAGCTCGGCTTCCGGATGGGCCCGCGTGCCGACGGCCGGGTGTTCGTCCTGTTCGGGCGCCGGCCGGAGCTGGTGGGATGGCTGGTGGTCGATCGGGGGCGACCGCCGGCCGAGCTTCTCACCGACGTCCGTCACCTCTGACCCGGCGCCCCGCGCTCCTCGGCGTCAGTCCGAGAGCCGGGCGCAGGCGCGAAAGGGGACCGAGGCGACCACGGGGCGGGGGCGCGACCGGTCGGCGGCGTGGAGGACGGAGGCCAGCAGGCCGTCGTCCGGCGAGGGGTTCTCCAGGGTGAAGCGGTCGTCGAGGATCACGGTCGGCACGCCCGAGAGGCCCAGCCGGCGGACGAGGTCCATGCCGGCGATCCCGTCGACCACCTCGAGCTGCAGGCGATCGCTGGCCAGCGCCATGCCGATGGTCGTGACCACGACCGGAGGGCATCCTGGTCAGGTCGGGGTGGCGAAGACCCGGGCTCGGATGGGACGAGGCATCCGGGCCAGGGCGCCAGCCCAGTCCTCGGGCACGCCGTGGTCCCCGGTGGACGCCCGGCTGATCGTCTCGAGCAGGGCCCGGAAGAGGTTCACGCGCGGGACCCCGAGGAAGCGGACCCGGCCGGCGACGGCGAAGGCGGGGACGTCGCCCGCCCCCTCGTCGGTGACGTTCACGCGGATCCGGGGCTCGAGCGAAGTCAGCTCCCGGGCGAGCTGCTCGGCCCGGGCCGCCTCCTCGGCGCCGGGCGCGGGCGACAGGAGCAGGGGCGACGTCCGGCGGGCGCAGACGGTGAGATCCACCGGCGCCTCCATGCGCCCTTCGAGCTGGGCGACGACGTAGCTGCGGTCGACGTCGTCGAGGAACGAGGTCGACCTCCGGCCCAGCTCCACCGGCTCAGCCGACCAGGACCTTGGACTTGAGCACCATCTCCTTGCTCAGCATGCGGCACACCGGGCAGTTGCGACCGATGTTGGCCAGCTCGTTCAGCTTCTTCTTGCTCGCTCCGGCCGCCTTCAGCCGGATCTCGTAGGTGATGGTGGAGAACTTGTCAGTCTGGTCCAGGTTCTGGAAGAAGCCCTGGGCGTCGAAGCTCATGTTGACCTTGACGTTCAGCTCCTCCAGCTCGATGCCCATGCGGGCCGCGTGCCATGACGTCTGGTTGACGATGCACGCCCCGAGGGCGGCGAGGACGACCTCGACCGCCTCGGGCCCGGCGTCGTCGCATCCCGGCATCTCGGCCCAGTCGTCGAACTGGATGGAGTACTTGCGGGTCAGCCGCTCCTTGCGCTCGCCCATGAGGCTGAACGGGCCGATGTAGCCCGTGGCCCGGGTGCCCTTCCCCTGCCACTCCACGTAGGCCTCGAGGTCGAGCACGACCGGGCCGTCGCCGATGGCCTCGTAGAACGCCCGCAGCTTCGGGATCGGGATCCCGGAGACCTCGTCCTGGGTGGCGGTGACCGGCAGTCCCATCGGCGTCCTCTCTCCTTGCGGCGCGAAGCAAGCAGTATGCCCCGGAGGTCAGAACAGGGCCAGTACCAGGAACAGGCCGACGGGGATGAGCAACCACCCGGCGACGGTGAGGGCGATGGCGATGGCCGCCATCAGGCTGGAGGTGTCGCGGGGTGGGCTCCCGCACCAGCCGACCGTCTCCCAGAGGGCGGCCAGGGGACGGTCGAGGCTGAGCTTGATCCGGCGGCGGGCCACGGCGGCCCCCTGGAGGATCACCCACGACGAGGCGGCGATCAGCACGAAGGCCACGGCGAGGGCCACGGCCACGCCGACCCGGGAGCCGGCGGCGGCGCTGGCGCCGGTGCGGATGCCCTGGGTGAGCGAGGAGACCACGGCGCCGCCGAGGAGGAAGGCCGGGACGCCGACCTCCTTCTTCTCGTAGGCCGGGGTGGCCCGCTCGACGTCGAGGCGGGCCTTGAGGAGGATCGAGCGGGCGGGGTGCCCGGCAGGCACCCACCCCAGGCGCCGCGAGTACAGATCGCGGAGGGCGACGACCACCTGCCGCTGGTGGCGGCGCACGACGTAGCGGATCACCTGCTGGACGAGGTAGCGGGCGATCCGCATGAGGGGCCCGAGGGGCCGGAGCTGGCTCGGCGGGCGGCTGCCGTTGCGCGACAGCACCTCGAGGGCCCGCATGGCCACGCCGTGGGCGTCCGGCACCCGGTCCGGACGGCGGAGCACACTGGTCGCGGCCAGCTCCCGCACCATCTCTCGCTCGACTCGACCCGAGCCGCCCAGCTCGGCCAGGACCTCGTCGGTGGTGGCGTCGTCGCGGTCGTAGAGGATCCGGAACCGCTCGAGGCGCTCGCCCAGCTCGTCGACGAGCAGCGGCTGGTCGCTGCCCGGCTCCTCCCGTCTCATGGCGGGCCGGACGATACGCGGTCGAGGAGAACTGCCGCACGACCGGCTCGTGAGAGGGTAGGCGGATGACCGGCCCGGACGAGGTGATCGCCGCCCTGGGGCTGGAGCCGCATCCCGAGGGCGGGTGGTTCCGGGAGACGTGGCGGGAGCCGGCCACGACGGCCATCCTCTACCTGCTGCGGGCCGGGGAACGGTCGCACTGGCACCGGGTGGACGCCACCGAGATCTGGCACTTCTACGACGGCGACCCGCTGGAGCTGGCCCTGTCGGAGGACGGCCACGGGATCGACCGCCACCTGCTCGGGCCCGACCTGGCCGCCGGCCAGCGGCCGCAGCTGGTCGTCCCGGCCGAGACGTG
>DATAAF010000003.1:0-23273 GCA_036260255.1 Acidimicrobiales bacterium
GCCGGCGGTGGGTGGGACGAAAAGGCCTACACGTACGCACTCCGCCTAGCCGAGCAGGCCCAGGCCGGACTGGCATACGAGCAGGCCGAGGAACAACTGCGCAGCGCCCTGGCGCTGGCATCGCGCCTGCCTCCTGGGCCGGAGCGATGGCGACGGGAGCTGGACACTCAGCAGCGCCTGGCGGCGCTGCTGAGCTTCACGCGGGGTTACCACACGCAGGCCGTGGTGGAGGCATGGGCCGGCGTACGGGAAGCCGCACGACGCCTGGACGACATCGGGGAGGTGGTCGCCGCCACCCTGGGCCAGGCGCGCGCGGCACGGGGCCAGGGCCAGTTGCTGGTTGCCCATCACCTTGGCGAGGAGCTGCTGGCGATGAGCGAGGCCGCCTCCAACCGTGAGATCGCCATTGCCGGCTACGAGTGTTGCGGGGTCGGTTCCTACTACCAGGGTCAGCTGCGCGCCGCCGAGGAACACTTCGCGCTCGCGGTGAGGCTGGGTGCGGATTCCGCGGTGAACGTGGGCCGCGACGCTCCTCCGATCGATCCGGTCGCCTACGCAACGGCTTACCTGGCCGCCACGAACCTGTTCCTCGGTTCCGACCCAGAGCAATGCCTGGCGCTCAGCGAAGAGGCGGTCCGCCGTGCCCGCGCGTCGGGCCGGCCGCTGGCTGAGGGGCTAATGCAGATCCTGCGCATGCTGCTGTACTCGCTGCTTCGTGATCTGGAGCCCACGATCACCCTGTCCGAGGAGATTCTGGCGTCATCCGAGAAGAACGCCATGCCCTTCGTCGGCATGATCGCCCGGGCATTCCTGTGGAGGGCGCGAGCCTACGAAGGCGATGCCTCGATCGCCGCCGAGGAGGTAGCGCGCGCCGTGCGTGAACTCGGGGCCACTGGTTGGCGCCTGGGGTGGACCTACTTCATGCTGCTCCTGTCGGAAAGTCTCCTCCAGGCTGGCCAGCTCGATCGAGCGTTGCAGATGGTCGAGGCCGGGCTGGCGGAAACGACCTCCCGGTCAGAGCACGTCTTCGAGCCGGAACTCCTGTGTCTAAAGGCCGACATCCTCGTCGCCAGCGGTGCGCCGTCGCGGACCGCTGAGCAGCTGATCCGGCGGGCGCGGGCCATCGCCGATTCACAGGAGTGCGTGTTCCTGGTGCGTCGAGCCGAGGAGGCGCTTACCGCGCTTGCCGTGCGCTAGCGACCCCGTATTGGTCGCGCATTGGCCGTGTATTGGCGACCGAGGGCATCGTGTCGCGCCATAGGCAGGTCGGCGGGCGGGGCGCCAGAGCCCGCACGACGGACGTCCGCCTGACCCCACCGTGCGGGCCCGGACGGGCCCACACGCTGTGCGCGTCGGTGGGGAGCCTCTGCTGACGAACGGCAATTCCGCCGGGCACTCTGGTCGTCCGGTCCCCTGGGCCCAAGGAGTGGCAAGTCAAGATCATCCCGAGCAGTTCAGGAGCCTCGACTCACTCGAACTCGACGCTGGCCTCGGTCCAATAGCCGGCGCCGGTCCCGAGCGGACCACACGTTCTCCGCCGGGCTTCCGGCGGGGCAAGCCGTTGGGGGTCGCGACCGTGGCGAACCTCCCGTTCCCAGCGACGGCCGAATAGTGTCCGCGTCGGTGGTGAGCTGGCAGGAATTCTCCGAACAGTCGCCGCGAGTCGCCGAGGTCTTCGTTCGCCGATACACCGCAACGGGAAACCTCTGCCTCCTGGCCACCCTCCGCTCTGACGGGTATCCCCGGATCAGTCCCATGGAACCCCGGATCGTCGACGGCGAGTTGGTGCTGGTCGGGATGCCCAACACCACCAAATTCCGGGACCTGCGCCGCGACCAGCGGTTGTGCCTGCACACAGCCACCGTCGACCCATACGTCAGCGACGGTGATGCGAAGTTGTGGGGCAACGCCAGGAACCTCCAGGACAAGGGCCTGCACGAACGATTCGTTGCCAAGCTGGTTGAGGAAGGTGGGCCTGACCTTCGCGGGCAGAAGATCGATCCCTTCTACGTTGCGGATATCACCGGTGCCTCATGCCTCGAGGTCGTCGATGGCCAGTTGAACATAACCATCTGGAAGCCCGGAGAGGGAGAACGGTCGCGTCGATTGGCCTGAACTCGGGGGCGCGTGTGTACGTAGCACCCTAGGTGCCTCCGATGTGGCTGTCAGGGGAAGCTACTGGGCGGCGAGTCGCCCGAGCTTGAGCCGGTGCTTCAAAGCCGCCGGGTCGAAGTCGTCAGGGTTGTACTGGCCACCCACCCACTCGAGCATGGCGTCGTGCTCCTCATGGTTCGGATCGGCGATGGCGTCGAGGAACTCGCGGAAGCCCCACGGGCCACCGCAGTCCTCGGGCGGACAGGCGCGCCGGCCGTCGGTGCAGATGGGATAGCTCCTCCGAGCGTCGGCTGGAACGCGCTTCTCCACGACGATCCTGTGTTGCCAGTAGTCGCCGAAGTCGTAGACGTAGAGGAACGACGACCCCTCCTGGAGGAGCTCGCGAAGGCGGGCAGTCCGCTCGTCTTCCGGAGGCTCCCAGCCCTCGCCGTCGTCGATCCCGTAACGGACGCCGTCGATCTCGAACTCGTGCAGGTGGTAGTTCCACGAATGCCGCCTGGAGCACTTCGTGCAACTGGGCGAGGGTCGTGTCCTCCCTCACAAGCACCCGTCGCCACACTGGCGGCCTCGTCTCCAGGATCGTCGCCTTCAGTTGGAACACACGGTCGCTCATTGCCCTCGCCTTGGCCTACCGGGGAACCTACGACATCACTCGCCGCTGGCGCGGATGGCGGCCGTCACCGCCTCGATCAAACAGATCTCGGGCGGGCCGCCGGCCGACGATCGTGCGCAGTCCGACGGGCAACTGCTCGGTACCGAACGACGACGACACCGAGGCCTCTACTCCGTGGTCGGCGAGCAGCGCGGGGAGACGAGTGGTGTCGACGAGGACGTTCTCGTGGCGTTCGTCGTCGCGCCGCCACGAGCCGTCGTCGTTGCGGACGAAGATCGCCATCTGGCGCACGAAGCGGTTGGGCGCCGGCACGGAGTACTCGGTGACGATCGCCCAGTCGTCGCCGGCTCGGCCCGACGCCGGAGCGTCCCGGCGGGCCTCGCCCCACTCGAGGTCGCACATGTCGAGGGCCAGGACCCCTTCGGGCCCCAACGCTTCGGCCATGGCGGCAAGGGCGCGGTTTACCGCGTTCTCGTCGGGCAGGTAATTCAGGACGTGGCCGACGGCGACGATGGCGTCGGCGGGTGGGAGCGGGTCGTCGGGCAGGACGAGTCGACGGATCTCGGCGCCCGGGGTGTGCTCCCGAGCGAGCTCGAGCACCGACGGCGACGCGTCGGTGGCGACGACACGGTGGCCGGCGTCGACCAGCCGCCTGGTGAGCGCACCGCTCCCGCAACCGAGCTCCAGGACGACCCCGCGCCGGTCTCTCACCGGCTCGAGCAACGCGAGGATGCCGGGCGCGCACATCTCGGCATGGAACCCGAAGCCGCGGTGGTGGACCAGCGCCAGGTCCGATCGGTAGTACCGCTCGTCACGGGAGCTCATGTCGCCGAGACGAAGCGCTCGAGGACGATCTCGTCGCGCACCGGGATCCCGAAGCGTCCGACAAGGGGGATCGTCGGCTTCAGGGTGCGGCGGGCCTCGTCGACGGCGCCCGCTCGGATGGTGGCAATGGTGAACCCCCGGCGCTGGTAGAACCTGAGGGCGTCGAGGTTGTCGTTTGTCGTGACGAGCCAAAGGCGATGCGCCCGCGTCTCCTCGGCCACCGCGTCCAGCAGCCTGGTACCGGCCCCGATCTGCTTCACCGCCGCCTCCAGGTAGACGATCTCGACACCCGAGTCGTCCTCCTGGTAGGTGACGATCCCGATCGGGTCTCCGTGGAGCTCCGCCACGATGCCCGGGCACCCGAGGGCGTCGACCACGGCGCCGAGCCTCGCCTGCAACCGCCCGCCGAACGCCGCGCCGATGAGCGTCTCGGCCCAGGGGATGTCGGCATCTCCGAACGGCCGGATGGCCACGTCCGCCACGTCGTCCAGTGTCGCCTCAGTCCCGCCTGATCGTGTAGGGGATGGCGACGGAGGCGTAGCGCACGTCGAACACGATGGTGTACGGACCTGGCGGCGCCCGGCGGCACGGTGTCATCCAGACGCAGATCTGCTGGGCCCACTGCGCCGGGAAGGAAGGTCGGGATGCTCCGTCCGGGGGCGAGCTTCGGCTCATGACCGGCGACGTAGTCGGCATGGCGCTGGTATCCGAACACCCGCGGGCCGGCGCCGTCGCGAACCTCTAACCGCAAGCTGGCGCCGTAGAAACGATCGCCGGCGCCGCCCGGTTGACAAAGACCGCTGCCCTGTCCGCCGATGCCACCGCGCGCACATGTCCGTCGAGCGACGGATGTCACCAGGATGGGGATGCTGGAAGGGTGACACCCGATCAGGCCCGGCGACTGGCCCTGTCGCTGCCCGAGGCGCACGAGGCACCGCACTTCGAGAAGTCGTCGTTCCGGGTCGGCAAGAAGATCTTCGCCACCCTGACCGAGGACGGACGGCACCTCCACGTGTTCATCGACGAAGCGGAGACGCGGGCGGCGGTGGAAGAGGACCCGGCCAGCTGCGAGGAGCTCTGGTGGGGGAAGCGGCTCAGCGGCGTGCGGGTGGCGCTCGCCGCCGCCGATCCCGACCGGGTCGTCGAGCTGCTCGAGGAGGCGTGACGCAGGAAGGCGCCCAAGCGGCTTGTCGCCGAGCTCGACGGGCGGCGGTGACGCCGCGTCAGCGCGACCAGGGCGTGTGGGGGCGCTCTTCGAGAACGCCGTCCACGACGAGGTCGACGCGCTCGTTGAAGAAGGCGACCAGCCCGGTGATGCGGGGGCACTCGACGACCGGCTCGGGGTAGCTCCAGGCGACGTCGCGGTAGAGGTGACCGCCCGCCTGGACCGACCAGTAGCGCGCCGTCCCCTTGTAGGGGCAGCGGCTCACCCGGTCCGACGGCACGAGCAGCTCCTGGCGGACGTCCTCCAACGGCAGGTACCACCGGGTGGGCAGACTGGTCTCGAAGAGGGCGTGGGGCCGCCTGGACTCGGCGACGACCTCGCCGCCCAGCTCGACCCGCACGTGACGCTCGCTGGGCACGACGTCGACCCGCTTGTGGGGGTCGCGCGCGTGGACGTGGACCTCCAGCGCCTCCTCGAACCACGAGAGACCCCCGTCCCAGGTGAACGTCCAGTGGCCGTCGACGGCCTCCAGGGGAGCGGGCGGGTTCCCGAACAGGCGGGCCCCCCGTTCGACGACCAGGTCGCCGGCGTGCACGTCGTGGTCGACGAGGGTCTCGTCGCCCGACGGCGGGTCGCTCGGCCGCAAGAGCTCGGTGCGCACGTCCTCCGCCGGCAGGCAGTAGGTGGGGAGCCGGTCCGGAGGTGCGTACCACCCCAGCAGCAGGGCCCGGCGGCTGTCGGCCACGAGCGTCGAGCCGGCGCGCACGCGGACCCAGCGCGGGGACGGCTCGACGAACGGCGGCGGCAGCCGGAACGTCGGGCCCGCGGTGTCGGACATCACCCGAACGGTACGCCGCCTTGGCGTACCCCGGGCGGTCAGGATGCTCGCGGTGAGGACCGAGACGCTGAGCCGGCAGGCGCTCAACCGGGCGACGCTGGCGCGCCAGCTGCTGCTCGAGCGGGCCGCCATGCCTGCCGTCGACGCCGTTCACCACTTGGTCGGGCTCCAGGCCCAGCTCCCGCTCAACCCGTACGTCGGCCTCTGGTCACGACTGCACCGCTTCGAGCCCGAAGAGCTGGCCCGCCTGCTCGTCGGACGCAGGGTCGTGCGCATCGTCGTCATGCGGGCGACGCTGCACTTGGTCACGGCCGAGGACTCCCTGCTGCTGCGGCCCCTCGTCCAGACGGTGCTCGACAAGGAGCTCGCTCGCCACCGGGACTACGCGCCCATTCTCAGGGACGTCGACCTCGAACCCGTCCTCGCCTTCGCCCGCCCCTTCCTCGCCGAGCAGCCTCGCACCGGTGCCGAGCTGCGGGCGGCCCTGAAGGAGCGCTTCCCCGCGCACGATCCGGGAGCGCTGGCCGCCGCGTGCCGCAACCTCCTCGCCCTCGTCCAGGTGCCCCCAAGGGGGCTCTGGGGACGCAGCGCCCAGGTGGTGTCGACGACGGCCGAGTCGTGGCTGGGGCGGCCACTGGTCGCTGATGCTTCGATCGACGACGTCGTCCTCCGCTACCTGGGCGCGTTCGGGCCGGCGACGGCGGCCGACGCGGCGACATGGTCGGGCCTCACCGGCCTGCGCGAGGTGCTCGACCGCCTCCGCCCCCAGCTGCGCACCTTCCGGGACGAGCATGGGCGGGTGCTGTTCGACCTCTCTGACGCCCCCCGGCCGGGCCCCGACACGCCCGCGCCTCCCCGCTTCCTCCCCGAGTTCGACAACCTGCTGCTCTCCCACGCCGACCGCAGCCGATTCGCCGGCGCCGAGGGCCGCCGGCGGTTCCTGGGCGCCGCCCGACCGACGGTCGGCACGGTGCTGTCGGACGGTCGGGTGTGTGGGACCTGGGTGATAGACGACGACCGGGCGACGGCGGAGGCCACGCTCCGCGTGGCGCACGTCGGTGCCCTCTCGCCACAGGCGCGCCAGGAGCTCACCGTCGAGGGGTTGCACTTCGTGCGCTTCATGAGGGCCGAAGCCGCCGGCCACGACGTGCGCCTGGTCCGGGGAACCTGACCTCGGGGTGCGCGGCGAGGGCCATCAGGGCCACAGCACCCGAATCGCGCTGCCGGAGGATCGCCGGCTCGCCGCCGGCCCGGGCCTACGCTGCCGGCGTGGGCCAGCGGAGGAAGCCGACGTCGACGTCGAGCTTCGGGGTCGGCCGGCGGGAGGCGCACGACGCCAGCGACTTCTACGCCCGCTTCGCGGCGCCGACGATCTCGACCGACGAGCTCGTCCGCCGCCCGTCGGTCGTGGATCAGCTGTACGCCGGCGACGCCCGGCGGATGGACGAGGTGGAGGACGCGTCGGTGGCCCTGGTCGTCACCTCGCCGCCGTACTTCGCGGGCAAGGAATACGAGGAGGCGATGGGATCGGGGCACGTCCCCGCCACCTACCTCGACTACCTCGAGATGCTCACCGGCGTGTTCACCGAGTGCGTGGCCAAGCTCGAGCCCGGAGGCCGGATCGCCGTCAATGTGGCCAACCTCGGGCGCAAGCCCTACCGGTCGCTGGCCTCCGACGTCGTCGGCATCCTCCAGGACCGCCTGGGTCTCCTGCTGCGGGGCGAGGTGGTCTGGTGGAAGGCGCGGGGCGCGGCCGGGTCGTGCGCATGGGGCTCCTTCCAGAGCCCGGCCAACCCGGTGCTGCGCGACCTCACCGAGCGG
The DNA here is from genome assembly GCA_036260255.1 of Acidimicrobiales bacterium. GTDB lineage: Bacteria > Actinomycetota > Acidimicrobiia > Acidimicrobiales > AC-14 > DASZJY01. Next base: position 7,378 of record DATAAF010000003.1, read on the forward strand.
GTCGTGATCGCCGGGAAAGGCCGGTTCGACCGGGCCCTCGCCTCCCGCCGGCGGGCGGAGCGAGGGTTGCCGTCGGAACCGACCATCGGGCGGGACGAGTTCCTCGAGGCGACCACCGACGTGTGGGAGATCCCGTCCGAGCGGGCCCGCCGGGTGGGGCACCCGGCGCCCTTCCCGGTCGAGCTGCCGCAGCGGCTCATCGAGCTGTTCACGTACCTGGACGACCTGGTGCTGGACCCCTTCATGGGCTCGGGCACGACGGCGGTGGCCGCCCTGCGCACCGGGCGCCACTTCGTCGGCTACGACACCGACGAGGGGTACGTGGCCGCCGCCCGCGGGCGCGTCGACGAGGAGCGCCGGCGGTTGGCACGGGAGGGCGCCGGCGCCGGCGCCCGCTCGTCGGCGGCGGGCGGCGGGCCTCAGGCCCGAGAGGTCGCCCGCCGGCTGCTCGAGGAGTGCGGCTTCGTCGACGTGCGGGGCAACCGGCGACTGCCCGGAGGCGTGACCGTCGACCTCACCGGGCGCGACAAGGAGGGCGACCCGTGGCACTTCCAGGTCTGTGGCGGGTTCACGACCGTCCCGACCGGGCTGCGCCGGGCCGAGACCCTCTGGACGTCGATCGGTCGGGCTGCGGTCGTCCGCTCGGCCGAGCCCAAGGTGCCGCTGGTGCTGCTGGCCACCGACACGCCGCCGGCCGGAAGCGAGGGGGCAGCCGCCCTCGACGCCGTCCGTCCGGACCCGGTGTTCGACGTCGTCGCCCTCGTCGACCCCGGCGCCCATGAGCGCCTCCGCCGCTACGCGGCCGGCGAAGACGACGACGGTCAGCTCGTCTTGCCGTAGAAGAGCCGCTCGACGACCTGGCGCGCCCGGCGGGTGACCCGCCGGTAGCTCTCGCGCAGCTCCTGGGGCGTCGTCCCCAACGAGCGGGCCAGACGGGCAAGGTTCTCCGGCGTGCGGGGGAGGGCGTCGTCGGGCGCCCCCTTCACGAGGAACCAGCGGTTGCGGGTGCGCTCGCAGAAGCGGTAGGCCTCGCCGAGCACGCGCCGGTCGGCCGACGCCAGCGCCCCCGCCTCCTCCAGCGCGTCCAGGGCGGCCATCGTCCCGGGGGCCGGGACGCGGTGCTGGAGCTGGAGGAGCTGGGCGGTGAACTCGATGTCGGACAGCGAGCCCCGCCCAAGCTTGAGGTGGAACTGGGGGTCCTCGCCGACGGGGATGCGCTCGCGTTCGATGCGAGCCTTCATCCGGCGGATCTCCCGGACGTCGTCCTCCGGGAACGGGTCGCGCCACACGTGCGGCTCGACCAGCTCGAGGAACCGACGGCCCACGTCGGCGTCCCCGGCGACCGGGCGGGCCCGCAGCAGGGCCTGGCGCTCCCACACCTGGGCCCAGCGCTCGTAGTAGCTGCGGTACCCGTCGAGGCTGCGGGCGAGCGGGCCGTCCTTGCCCTCCGGCCGCAGGTCGGCGTCGACCGGGTACACCCGGTTGGCCGGCGTCTGCCCCGACAGGAACGCTAGCACCGCCTCCGCCGTCTTCTCGGCCATGGCGAAATCCTCGTTGGTCGATCCGTCGTAGACGAACAGGACGTCGAGGTCGCTGGCGTACGAGAGCTCGGCGCCCCCGAAGCGGCCCATGGCTACGACCGCGAACGGCAGGGGTGGCTCGAGCGCGGTGAGCGCCGCCTGCAGGCAGGCCTCGGCCAGGGTGGTAAGGGAGGCGCCGACGACGACCACCGGCTCCTCGTCGGGCGGCGTCAGCTCGAGCAGGTCGGCGGCAGCGATCCGCAGCTCCTCCCGTCGCCGGAAGCGCTCGAGGCCGCGCTGGCGCTCGTTGGTGTCGACCCGCCAGGCGAGGGCGGTGGTCGCCCCCTCGAGCAGCGCCTCCGGCGTCCTCGGCGACAGGGCCTCGGGGCTCCCGAGGGCGGGGATGAGGTCGGGGTGGTGCTCGAGCGTCTGGGTCAGCCGCCGGCTGGTGCCCACGAGGACGCACAGCCGCCGGGCCGCCTCGGGGGACTCGCGGAACGCGACCGCCAGCTCGCCCGCCCGGTGCTCGCCCGTGGTCAGCAGGCGGAGGCCCAGGAGGCCCAGGTCGGGATCGGGCGACTCGGACAGCCACTGGAGGAGCAGCGGCAGCATCTGCTGCATGAGCCGGGACGAGCGGGTGAGGCCCCGGGTCAGCTCGGCGAGGGCCTGGCGGGTGCGGCGGGCGTCGGTGAAGCCGAAGGCGGCCAGGCGGGTCTCCACCGCCTCGTCGGAGAGCGCCCCCGCCCCGCCCGGCGCGGCGGTGGGCCGGGCCGAGAGGGCGTCGAGCAAGGGCCGGAAGAAGAGGTGCTCGTGGATCGAGCGGACGGTCGCCTGCTGGTGCCGCAGGTAGCCGGCCAGTATCTCGCCGGCGGTCGACTCGGAGGTGTCGCGGTAGCCCATCACCCGGGCCAGCCGCGACATGGCGGCGGGGTCGGTGGGCAGGGAGTGCACCTGCTGCTCGTTCACCAACTGCAGGCGGTGCTCGACCGTGCGGAGGAGGCGGTAGGCGTGGTCGAGGTCGCGGGCGTCGGCCACGTCCACGTACCCGGCGCTGCCCAGCTCGGCCAGCGCCTCGAGCGTGTTGCCCGAGCGCAGGGCGGGGTCGTCGCGGCCGTGCACCAGCTGGAGGAGCTGGACGGCGAACTCGATGTCGCGGATCCCACCCCGTCCCCGCTTGATCTCCCGATCGGTGAGCCCCCGGCGGGCCAGCTCGCCCTCGGCGCGCGCCTTCATCTTCCGCACCGCCCGCAGGTCCTCGGCGGAGAACGGCTCGGTCCACAGCCGCTTCTCGGCGGCGGCGAGGAAGGCGGCGCCCAGCTCGTCGTCGCCGGCGACTGGCCGGGCCTTGAGCAGCGCCTGGAACTCCCAAGTGTCCGCCCACCGGTCCCAGTAGGCCTCGTACGACTCGAGCGACCGCACGAGCGGGCCGTCCCGTCCCTCCGGGCGCAGGTCGACGTCGACCCGGAAGCAGGCCCGGGCCACGTCGAGCACCTGGCGGGCCGCCCGCTCACCCTTCTCGGGGTCCTCGGCCACGAACATCACGTCGACGTCGCTGGCGTAGTTGAGCTCGCACCCGCCGAGCTTGCCCATCCCCATCACGGCCAGCCCGTTGGTCCCGGCGACGGCGCAGGCCCGGTCCAGGACGTCGGCGGCCATGGCGGCGAGGGCGCGGCCGACAGCGGGCAGGTCGTCGACGCCGGTGAGGTCGCGGGCGGCGATGCGCAGGAGCTCGAGGCGCTTCCAACGGCGGACCGCCTCCTTGGAGGCGTCCTCGCCCGAGGGCGGCGGTGGGCGGCGGTCGAGGTCGGCGAGCACGTCGAGGGCGGCGGCCTCGGCCAGGCACAGCTCGGTGAGCGAGCGGCTGGCTGCGAGGACGGCGACCAGGGCGGTGCGCAGGTCGGCGTCCTCGTCCAAGCGCTGCTCGTGGTCGGGGTTGGCCTCGGTCAGCCGGGCCAGCGCCACCTTGACCACGCCCGGATCGGCGGAGCGCTCGACGGCGGTTAGCAGCGCGGACCGGGTCATCGGGCCAAGTCAAGCAGCCGGTCGGCCGGTGCGCCGGCCCGCCGCCCACCTAGGGTCGATGAGTGACCGGGCGGTTGGCGGCACCGCCAACCGGGCGGCGGGCGGCGGCCCGCTCGGCGGACGTGTCGGCGCTCGAGCCGTTCTGCGCCGACGGCCTCTGCGGGGTGCGGGCGGCGCGTCGCGCACGCCGAAACCAACGAGCGCCTCGGGGACGACCGGCCGGCCGACCGGGGCTCGGCTTACCTCCTCGGCACGCCGGGGTAGCCGGGTTCCGGCCCGCCCAGAGCGCGAGTTCGCCCAGGTTTCCTGACCCATACGGGAAGGGGGGCGGATCGGTAGGCTCGTGGTCGATGGGCCGTCTCCGTGTCGCCGCCTGCCAGCTCGACCTGGTGGTGGGCGACCTCGACGGCAACGTCGAGGCCATGCTGGCCGCCCTCGACGAGGCGGAGGGGGCGGAGGCGGACCTGGCCGTGTTCCCCGAGCTGGCGGTCACCGGCTACCCGCCCGAGGACCTCCTGCTCAAGCCCGGGTTCATCGCCGACAACCGCACCGCCCTCGAGAAGCTGGCCGGGCGCACCGGGCGGTGCGCGGCGATCGTCGGCTTCGTCGACGCCGGCCGCGACCTGTACAACGCCGCTGCGGTGTGCGCCCAGGGGTCGATCCAGGGCGTGTACCGCAAACGCCTCCTGCCCAACTACTCCGTCTTCGACGAGCAGCGCTACTTCGCCCCGGGGGACGACGACCCCAACCTCTTCCTGATCGGCGGCGTCCGCGTCGGCGTCTCGATCTGCGAGGACGCCTGGGCCCCGACCGGTCCGGTGACCGACCAGGCCGCCGGCGGAGCGGAGCTGATCGTCAACCTGAGCGCCTCGCCGTTCTACGCCGGACGGCTGGACGAGCGCGAGCGCATGCTCGCCACCCGGGCGTCCGACGCCTCGTGCGCGCTGGTCTACGTGAACCTGGTCGGCGGCCAGGACGAGCTCGTCTTCGACGGCGCCTCGCTGGTGCTCGACGCCACCGGGCAGCTCCTCGCCCGCGGCCCGCAGTTCGTCGAGAAGGTGCTGGTCGTCGACGTCGACGTGCGGCCGGTCTTCCGCAAGCGCCTGCTCGACCCCCGTGGGCGGGCGGTGGCACCCCCGCTCCACGCGGTGACCGTCACCACCGAGCCGCGGGAGAACGCCGACCCGGCCGACGGCGGGGTGGCCGAGCCACTGAAGGCGGTGCGGGAGGTGTACGAGGCGCTCGTCACGGGCACCCGGGACTACGTCCGGAAGAACGGCTTCACGGACGTCGTCGTCGGTCTCTCCGGCGGCGTCGACTCGTCGCTCGTCACGACGATCGCGGTCGACGCCGTCGGCCGCGACAAGGTCCACGGTGTCGCCATGCCCTCCCGCTTCTCGAGCCAGGGGTCGAACGACGACGCCAGGGCCCTCGCCGAGCACCTGGGCATCGACTTTCGGGTGATCCCCATCGAGCCCGCCCACGCCGCCATGCTCGAGATGCTGGCCGAGTCGTTCGAGGGCACCGAGGAGGGGCTGGCCGAGGAGAACATCCAGGCGCGGATCCGGGGCAACGTGCTCATGGCCCTGTCCAACAAGTTCGGCTGGCTGCTCCTGGCCACCGGGAACAAGAGCGAGATGGCGGCCGGGTTCGCCACCCTCTACGGCGACATGGCCGGCGGCTTCGCCGTCATCAAGGACGTCCGCAAGACGCTCGTCTACGACCTCTGCCGGGACCGCAACGAGCGGGCGGGCGACGACCCGCCCATCCCCCCGTCCGTGCTGGACAAGCCCCCGTCGGCCGAGCTGCGGGCCGACCAGCGCGACGACCAGTCGCTGCCCCCGTACGAGGAGCTCGACCCCATCCTCGAGGCCTACATCGAGGGCGACACGACCACCGCCGACCTGGCCCGGGCGGGGTTCGACGAGGAGCTCGTGCGGCGGGTGGTGACGCTGGTCGACCGGGCCGAGTACAAGCGCCGCCAGGCCCCGCCCGGCGTGCGGGTGACGCCGAAGGCCTTCGGGAAGGACCGCCGGCTCCCCATCACCAACCACTATCGCTGACCTGGCTTCCTTTCTGACCCTCGAGGACGCCGCCGGGGTGGCCGGGCACTGCCGGTGGCTGGAGACGCGGCTGTTCGAGGTCCTCGGGGCCTGGGTGGCGGCCGAGCCCGACCCCGAGGTCAAGGCCATGCTGGCCGCCCACAGCCTGCGCCACGCCTGGCACGCCGAGGTGTGGCATGCGCGCCTCCCCCGGGTCGCGCACCTGGACGCCGACGCACTCACCGTCCCGGCGGGGGAAGGGGTGGCGGGCGTCGTCGGCGCCCTGGAGCGGGCGGCCGGCGCCGACCAGACGGTCGAGCGGCTGGTGGGGATGGCCCGCCTCGTCCTTCCCCGGCTGGTGGCCGCCTACCGCGCCCGCCTGCAGGCCGCCCATCCCCTCGCCGACGGCCCGACCGTCCGATGGCTGGGGCTGGTGCTGGCCGACGAGGCGGCCGCCCTCGCCGAGCTCGACCGCCTCCTGCAGGCCCGCCTCGACGGCGACGGCCGGGCGCTCGTCGAGCGGGCCGCCGCCTTCCAGGTCGAGCTGGAGTCCCTGCTCGCCGGTCCGCCCACCCCGGCCGAGCGGCTCACCGGCTTGCCCCGTCCGGCCCAGCATGAAAGTATGTGAGAAGCGACAGGTGGGAAGAGGGCTTGACCCGCGGGGTACACTGTTCGCTGAGCGCTACAGCCGGCCCGGCTTTCGCCGGAATCCTCGCGTCCGCCCGGACGTTTGATTAGTACGCCGTAGCACATCCCCCTCGACACGAAGAGGAAAGAAGTCTCTTGCCCAAGGAGCGAGTCGAGCGGGACGAGGAAGACCTCGTCCGGCTCTACCTCACCGACATCGGGCAGTACCCGCTGCTCACCAAGGACGACGAAGTACGCCTGGCCAAGGCCATCGAGGCGGGCAACTCGGCGCGCTTCACGATGGAGTCCGACGGCTCCGGCCTGCCCCAGAGCAAGCGCCGCGAGCTGCGCCGCCTCGCCCAGGAGGGCGTGCTGGCCCAGCAGACCTTCGTGAAGTCCAACCTCCGTCTGGTCGTCTCCATCGCGAAGAAGTACCAGGCCTCGGGCCTGCCGCTGCTCGACCTCATCCAGGAGGGCAACCTGGGCCTCATGCACGCGGTCGAGAAGTTCGACTGGCGCAAGGGGTTCAAGTTCTCGACCTACGCCACGTGGTGGATCCGCCAGGCCATCACTCGGGGCATCGCCAACACGGGCCGCACCATCCGCCTGCCCGTGCACGCCGGCGACACGCTGGCGCGCCTGCAGAAGGCCCGGGCCCGGCTCGAGCTGAAGCTGGGCCGGCCCGCCACCCTCTCGGAGCTGGCGGCCGAGGTCGAGATGCCGGAGGACAAGGTCACCGAGGCGCTGCGGTTTGCCGCCGAGCCCCTGTCGCTGTCCGAGCCACTCCGCGAGGACGGCGACGCCGAGCTGGGCGACGTGGTCGAGGACCGCTCGGCCGAGTCGCCCTTCGAGGTGGCCGCCACCGCCCTGCTGCCCGAGGAGATCTCCAAGCTCCTCGGCCCCCTCGACGAGCGGGAGCGGGAGATCCTGCGCCTGCGTTTCGGCCTCGACCGGGGCGAGCCCCGCACGCTCGAGGAGGTCGGCGAGCACTTCAACCTCACCCGCGAGCGCATCCGCCAGATCGAGGCCCGGGCCATGTCCAAGCTCCGCCACCCTTCGAGCGACACCGGCGCGAGGGACCTCCTAGCGGTCTAGGTTCTCCCTCGGAGGTGTCCGGGCGCCTGGTGGGCCCCCCCGCCTTCAAAGCGGGTGCGAGCGACAGGGCATCCCCTCCGGCGGTCTAGGTTCTCCCTCGGAGGTGTCCGGGCGCCTGGTGGGCCCCCCCGCCTTCAAAGCGGGTGGGACGGGTGATCCCCGTCCGGCGGGTTCGATTCCCGTCCACCTCCGCCACTTTTTCGTCGAGTTGGCGACCGCTACGGTCGTCAACTCGACGAAGAAGGCCCGCCCTTTCCCCTGCGGTGCCCGAAAGCTAGGGTGATCGCATGAAGAAGCTTCTCGTCCTCGTCATCCTCGTCGCCCTGGGCGTGGTGGCGGCCAAGAAGGTCCGCGCCACCTAACACCCCTTCGTCCGGTCCGAAGGGCCGGATCGGGCCTTGCGCCCCATCGTCCCGGCCCTCTACGGTCGGGACACCGCTTCCCCCGAGCTCTGTGTCGTCGCGCCCGGGGGGAGGTCTCCGTGCTCATCGCCTGCTGGTCGCCCAAGGGCGGCTGCGGTACCACCGTCGTCTCCGCCGCCTTGGCCCTCGTGCTGGCCACGTCCGAGGGCCCCACGCTGCTCGCCGACCTCGACGGCGACATCCCCGCCGTCCTCGGGATCCCCGACCCGAGCGGTCCGGGCTTGAGCCACTGGCTGCACGCCGGCCCCGACGTGGCCGAGGACGCGCTGGCTCGCCTGGAGGTCGACGTCCGCCCCGGTCTGCGCCTGCTCCCGGCCGGGCTCCCGGGCGGGATCGGCGACGACGATTCGGGCCGGGCCCAGGCCCTCGCCGCCGCCCTGGCTGCCGACCGGCGGCCGGTGGTGGTCGACTGCGGCCGGGCCGCCTCCGGTGCCGCCCTGGCGGTGGCGGCCGGGGCCAGCCTCTCGCTCCTGGTCCTGCGGCCCTGCTACCTGGGCCTGCGCCGGGCCGCCGCCGCTCCACTGCGGGCGTCGGGGCTGGTCCTGGTGAACGAGGGAGGCCGGTCGCTCTGCGCCCGTGACGTCGAGGAGGCCCTCGGCATCCCGCTGCGGGCGCAGGTGCCCTACGAGCCGGCGATCGCCAGAGCGGTGGACGCCGGCCTCCTGGCAACGCGGGTCCCCCGCGGGCTCGAGCGCTCCCTCCGGCGGGCGGCATGACGAGGAAGCACGCCACCGTCGCCGCCGACGCCGGGCCGCTGAGCCCGGCGCGGGCCCGGTCGAGGGTGCACGCCCGGCTCCTGGCCGAGGGCCCCGGGCCCGTGGGGCCTGACCGCCTGGCCGCCCTGGTGCGGGAGGAGGCACCGCTCTTGGGCGCCCGTCAACGGGCCCGGGTGGTCGAGGAGGTGCTCGCCGAGGTCCGGGGGCTGGGCCCGCTCGAGCCTCTCCTCGCCGACCCCGCGGTGACCGAGGTGATGGTCAACGGCCCGGGCCCGGTCTGGGTGGAGCGGGCCGGGCGTCTGGAGCGGACGGCGCTGGCTCTGGACCGGGCCACCGTCGAGCACCTGATCGAGAAGGTCGTCGGGCCTCTGGGCCTGCGGGTCGACCGGGCGTCGCCCCTCGTCGACGCCCGCCTCCCGGACGGGTCCCGGGTCAACGCGGTGGTGCCGCCCCTCGCGGTGGACGGTCCGTGCCTGACCATCCGGCGCTTCGGCGCTCGCCACGTTCCCCTGGCCGCCTTCGCCCCGCCCCCCGTCGTCGAGCTGCTCGCCTGGGCGGTGGAAATGCGCCTCAACGTCGTCGTCAGCGGAGGGACGGGCGCAGGGAAGACCACCCTCCTCAACGCCATGGGAGGCTGCATCCCCGGCGCCGAGCGGGTGGTCACGGCGGAGGACGCCGCCGAGCTCCGCCTCCCGGGTGAGCACGTCGTGCGCCTGGAGGCCCGGCCCCCGAACGCCGAGGGCGCCGGCGCGGTGAGGGTCCGCGACCTCGTGCGCAACGCCCTGCGTATGCGCCCCGACCGCATCATCGTCGGCGAGGTCCGCGGCCCGGAGGCCCTCGACATGCTCCAGGCCATGAACACCGGCCACGAAGGGTCGCTCTCCACCTGCCACGCCAACAGCCCCGAAGACGCCCTCCACCGTCTCGAGACGATGGTCCTCATGGGCGACGTCGAGCTGCCGCTCGCCGCCGTGCGCTCCCAGCTCCACTCGGCCCTCGACCTTGTGGTCCAGGTTGCTCGAACCGTGGGCGGAGCCCGCCGGATCGTCGAGGTGGCGGAGGTGGTCGAGCACCCGGGGGCCGACCGCGGCCGCCGCACGCGAACGCTCGCCGGGCCGTCGGGGATGGTCGCCCTGCCCAGCCGGCCGCCGCGCGTCTCCGGCGGGCGACCGCCCGACCGGGCATGGCTGAACCCCGCCGAGAACCTGCCCGCAGGGGCGCCGGCGTGATCGCCGCCGACGCCCTCCTCGCCGGCCCCGCGCCGCTCGTCACGACCGGCCTGGTCGTCGCCCTGGGGGCCGCCGTGCGGGCGGCGGTGGCCACCGGCCGCCGCCGCGAGGTCACCCGCCGCCTCCCAAGCACCGACCACCGTGGCCGCGCCCGCCCCGGCCGCCTCGGCCGCCCCGGCCGCCTCGTCGGGCCCCCTCCCCGGTGGCTGGCGCCGGCGCTGGCCGACGCCGGCTTCGCCGTCGAGCCGGCGCTGGCCTGGTCCCTGTGGTGCGTCTGCGCCGCCGCCGTCGTGCCCCTCTCGCTGCTCGTCGGCGGGCCCGGTCCGGGGGCGGTGGCGGCGGCCGCGTCGGTGGTCGTGCCCCTCGTGGTGCTGCGGTCGCGGCGCGGGCGGGGCGACGCCCGCTTCGAGGCGGCCCTCCCCGCCGCCCTGGAGGCGGTCGCCCGCACCCTCCGGTCGGGGGCGTCGATCCGCCAAGCGGTGGAGGAGGCGGCCGCTGCCACCCCCTGCCCGTTGGGCGACGAGCTCGCCCGGGTGGCCACCGCCGCCGGCCGAGGGATGCCGCTCGTTGCCGCGCTCGAGGAGTTGGCCGAGCGTCGCCCTCTTCCCGGTGTGCGCCTGGCGGTGGCCGCCCTGTGCCTGGGCATCGAGACGGGCGGCGCCCAGGCCCGGGCGGTCGACGGCGTGGCCGCCACCCTCCGGGAGCGCCTCGGTGTGGCCGCCGAGGTCCGCGCCCTGGCCGCCCAGGCTCGTATCTCGGCGGTGGTCATCGGCCTGGCGCCGCTCGGCTTCGGCGTCTTCGCCGCCGTCACCGATCCCCGTACCGCGCAGTTCGTGTTCCACACCACCCCCGGCCTGGCCCTGCTTTGCGCCGGGATCGCTCTCGACACCCTGGGGTGGCTCTGGATGAACCGCCTCTGCCGGGTGGCGCCGTGATCGCCTCGACCCTCCCGGTGGCCTGGGCGCTGGTGGTCGTCGCCGTCGCCGCCCGGCACCGGCCGGCGCCCCCGCGGGTCCGGGCCCTCATCGAGTCGGCACGGCGCGGGCGCCGCCCCGCCGGGCCGCGTCACGGCCTGGTGCTGACCCGGCTGGTCGAACGGCTCGGCGCCGGCGTCCTCGGACGGGCCGGGCGTCCGGCCGATCCGCCCACCGCCCGCCGCCTCGGGGCGGCCGCGGTGGTGGGCCTCGCCGCCCTGCCCGTGCTCCCTCTCGCGGCCGTGCCCGCCGCCTCGACGGCGTGGGCCGTGCCGGCGGTCGCCGCCCGCCGGCGGGAGCAGCGCCGGCAGGCGCGCCTCGCCGCCGGGCTCCCCGAGGTCGTCGACCTGCTGGCCCTGGCGGTGGGCTCCGGCCTCACCGTCCACCTGGCCCTCGCCCAGGTGGCTCGCCGGGCCGAGGGGCCGCTGGCGGCCGAGCTGGCTCGGGTCGTCGACGAGGTGGCCCTGGGCCGTCGCCTCGCCGACGCCTTGGACGACGTCCCCACCCGCGGCGGCGAGGCGCTCCGGCCCCTCGTGGCCGCCCTCGTGGCGTCCGAGCGCTACGGCGCCCCCCTGGGCCCCGGGCTCGACCGCCTGGCCGACGAGGTCCGCCGGGACCGCCGCCGGCGGGCCGAGGAGGCCGCCCGCAAGGTTCCCGTGAAGCTCCTCTTTCCCCTCGTCACCTGCACGCTCCCGGCTTTCGGGCTGCTCACGGTGGCCCCCCTCATCGCCAGCGCCGTTCGGTCGCTGCGCATCTGACTCCCCCGACGCCGTCACCGAGCCTCCAAGGAGCCTCCGTTGCTGTCTCTCTATGTGCACCTGCGCGTCGCCCTCGTGGCCCTCCTCGACCGGGAGCGGGACGAGCGGGGCCAGACCTCGGCCGAGTACGCCCTCGTCCTGCTGGGCGCCGCGGCCATCGCCCTCTTGATCGCCGGCTGGGCCACCAAGACCGACCTCATCGGCAAGCTGTTCGACGCCGTGATCGACGCCATCACCGGCAAGGCCAAGCTTTGACCCGGCGAGGGCGCGGCGACGGGGGCCAGGCGGCGGTCGAGCTGGCCCTCGTCCTGCCCCTCGTGGTGGTAGTGCTCCTGGCCGTCGTCCAGGTGGGCCTACTGGTCCGCGACCAGGTGCTGGTCGTGCACGCCGCCCGGGAGGCGGCGCGCCAGGCCGCCGTCGACCCGGCCGCCGACGCCGCCCGGCAGGCGGCGGTGGCCGGCTCGCGTCTCGAGCCCGACCGCATGGCCGTCACCGTGTCCCATCGCAGTGGCCCCGGCAGCCGCGTGCGGGTCGAGGTCCGCTACCGGGTGCCGGCGCGCGTGCCCGTCGTGGGCCAGGCGGTGGGCGACGTCACCCTGCAGGCCGCCGCCACCATGCGAGTCGAGCGCTGACCCACCCCCCGCAGGCAGGAACCGCCACGAGCAGTGGCGAAATCTCGCGGGACGTGGTATCCACTTCTGGCCCGATCACGGGCCGGGGCGGCAGGGCGCTGCAAGAGGGAAGCGAGGGGGACCTCGGTGAAGATCGTTCGTCGGCTGGGCGCGGCGTCGCTGGCGGCCGTGCTCGTCGGGGGCTTCCTCGTCATGCCCGGGCCGGCCTCCGCCGATACACCTGAGGTCTTCGCCGGGTCGGCGACCGCCCGGGCGCTCAACCTGAGCGTGCTCGGGATCAAGCTCACCATCGGGTCCTCCAACGCCATGGCCAACTCGACGCCGATGGCCAAGGCCAACGGCGCCGGCGTCCTGCTCATACCGGGGACGGCCAGCTCGGCCGAGGCCAACGGGCCCAACGTCAGCCAGAGCCCGCCGAAGGCGTGTGCCATCAACCTGCCGATCGAGGGGATCCTCACCCTGTCGGCCGCCTGCTCGGAGTCCAGCGCGTCGACCACCAACAACGCGCCGACCGCCAACAGCGTCGCCAGCGTGGCGGCCATCGACGTCGGCGTGATCGGCCTGGTCACCGACCTGCTCAAGCCCATCACCGATCCTCTCGTCCCGGTCGCCGACCAGCTGGTCGGCCAGGTCACCGGGCTGCTGCAGCCGGTGCTCGGCAGCTCGCTCGAGCCGTTGCTCGGGGGCCTGGGGATCGAGGCGGACGACCCGGTGAGCAGCCTCCTCGAGGCGCTCGACGACGCCACCAGGCTGGCCCAGATCCGCCTCGGCAACTCGGCCTCAAACGTCACGACCACCGCCCAGAAGGTCAGCGCGGTGGGGAGTGCGCAGGCCGGCCAGGTCGACGTGCTCCCGGGCCTCGCCGTCGGCGACGCCCCGCTGATCTCGATCGTCATCGGCTCGGCCAAGGCCGTCGCCGAGTTCGACCGGGGCACCGGGACGTCCACGCCGTCGTTCGACCCCGCCCTCCTCACCCTCAGGGTGCTCGGGCTCACCGTTCCCGTGGCCTTCGGCTCGCCGGTCACCCTGTTCCCCGGCACCGTGCTGGAGTCGACGATCTCCCTCGGCGCCGGCCGGTCGGCGACGAACCCCGACGGGACGGTCGCCGCCGTCGCCGACGGGGTGAAGCTGGAGCTGCTCAAGGGCCTCAACGGGGGCATCGTCCTCGAGCTCGCCCACGCCGAGGCCGCCGCCGGCGGGAAGCGGCCCACCGTGACCCCGAAGCCGCCGCCCCCACCCCCGCCGGGCAGGGAGCTGGCCCGCACGGGCGGGCCCGACCCGTTGCTGCCCATCGGTGGAGCGCTGCTGCTGCTCGCCGTCGTCGTCCGGCGGGTCGCCCGGGCCCGACGCTGAGAGGTCGGGCCGGTCAGCCCCCTGGCCGGTCCTCGCGCGCTACCTCGGTTCGGTAACCTCGATCGTCGTCCAATGAAGTGCGTGTGCACCGTTCGCCCGAGGAAAGGGCCGCCGTGCTCGTAGAGCTGCTCCGGTCCAAGCCCTGGGTGCGTCGGGCGCTGTCCGGCCTCTCCGTGCTCCTCCTGCTGGGAGGCGTGGCCCTCGTCGGCTACCCCTTCTTCACCAACGTCTGGCAGGACCGAGTCCAGGACCGCCTGACCCGCCAGCTGGCCACGCCCCAGCTCGAGCAGGCCTACCGCGAGCGGCGGGTGGGCACCGGCGACAGCCTGACTCGGGTGAAGATCCCCCGCCTCGGGGTGGACGTCGTCGTCGTCGAGGGCACCACGCCCAGCGCCCTCCGGGCGGGCGCCGGCCACTACGCCGAGACAGCCCTGCCGTGCGAGATGGGGAACTTCGGCGTCGCCGGCCACCGGACGACGTTCGGCAAGCCCTTCGCCAACATCGACCAGCTCAGGCCCGGGGACACCATCCAGGTCCAGACCCCGGTCGGCGGCTGCGAGTACCGCGTGTCCCAGGACCCGTGGGTCGTCGACCCGGGCGAGATGACGGTGCTCGACCCGACCCCCGACAAGGCCCTCACCTTCACGACGTGCCATCCCAAGGGCTCGGCCAAGGAACGACTCATCGTGCGGGCCACCTGGGTCAAGGACGTCAGCCGGACATGACCCGGTGGCGGGCGGGCGTCGCCGTCGGGTGGGTCGCCGCCGCGCTGCTCCTCCCCGCCGCCCCGGCGGGGGCCTTCGAGCGACCGACCGTGGTGATCACCGGGCCGGGCAACGGCCAGGTGCTCGTCTCTCCGACCATCTCCGGCACCGCCGAGATGGGCAACGGGCTCAACTCGATCGTCGGTGTGACGATCGAGGTACGGCCGACGGGTCGGGGTGACGTCAGGGTCTGCCACGACTGCCACAACGGTCTGGGCAAGCGGGCTACGTCGTTCTCCTACTCGCCCCCCTTGGCGTTCAACGGCCCCTACGAGGCCACCGTCACCGCCGAAGGCAAGGACGTCCTCAACCTGCTCGGCGCGCCCAACGAGAAGGGCAGAGCCACCCGGCGGTTCAAGGTCGAGGCCAAGCCGGCCGCACCGAGGAACGTCAAAGCCCAGGTGAACCCCGACCGGAGCGTCACGATCACCTGGTCGAGGAACAGCGAGCCCGACCTCCTCGGCTACCAGGTCCAGCGGCGGAGCGGCGGCTCGGGCTTCACCATCGTCGAGTCGATCGGGCAGACCGGCGCGGGCACCACCCCCTCGGTCACCGATCGGGGACCGGCTGACGCCGGCGGCACCTTCGAGTACATCGTCATCGCCGCCCGGCCCAACGGCGACGGCAGCGATCAGAACCCGGTCAGCTCGATGTCGTCTCCGACCGCGCCGGTCTCAGTGCCCGGGCCCGACGGCCGCCCGCCCGTGGGCGGCTCGCCCGGAGCCCGAGGGAGCGCGTCGAGGGGCGCGCCCGTCTCGGCGTCGCTGCAGGTGTCGTCGTTCCTCGCCCGGGCCGGGGGCGGCGGGCCGCCCGCGGTCGAGCTGCCGTCGGTGGCCGTTCCCGACGGCGGCTTCTCCTCGACGCTGCCGCTGGAGATGCCGGACGGCGACATGACCGCCGAGGGGTTCGAGGAAGACGGAGAGCTGGCGCTCGACGACGAGCCGGTGACCGAGAAGCGGGCGGTGCTCATTCCCATCGCCGCCGGTCTTCTGCTGGTCGTGGCCGCGGCCCATCTGCGGTGGCTCAACAAGCGCATGGCCGAGACCTCGGCCGAATCCGACCTTCGGGCCTGGGCCGAGGGGGATGCCGAGGACACGTCCCCGGCGGTCGCCCTCGCCGCCGCCGGTCCGTCACTGGCCCCGCCCGTCGAGGCCGACGAGGTGCCCCCGGGCAGGGCGGAGCGGCGCCGTCGCCGCCGTCGCCGCGCCGAGCCCGACGAAGCAACCCCCGAAGAGGAAAGCGCACCCGACGACGAGCCGTTCCGCCCTCGCGGCGAGGAGCGCCGTCCGGCGCGCCGCCAGGCGGCGCCGGTCGAGGCGGCCGAGGAACCGTCTGCAGAGGTGCTCGTCTCGCCACCGGCCGCCGCCAGACGGCGCGGGCGAGGGCGGCGGGGGCGGTCGGCGCCCGCGGAGGAGCCCGGCACCGCCCCTCCGGTCGTCGAGGCGCCCGCCGGTGGTCCGCAACCCGAGGCCGCCCCTGCTGAGGCATCGGCGCCGGCCGCGGCCGAAGGACGGCGGATCGGACGGCGGGCGCGGCGGGCGGCCGAGAGCGCAGAGACCGTCGCCGCCCTGCGGGCCCTCGCCGAGCGATCGAGGGAAGACCAGGTAGAGGCGGACATCGAGGCGGCCATCGAAGCGGACGCGGCCATCGAGGCGGCGGCCAACGAGGCGGCTGCCGCCGAGGCGGCGGCCACCCGTAGGGCGCGGGGGCGGGCGTTCGCCGACGAACGGGCGGCGGCCGCC
>DATAAF010000004.1:0-2697 GCA_036260255.1 Acidimicrobiales bacterium
CGTGGGTGGGGGAGAGCGGTGACGAGGGGCTACCCCGAGATGTTGCCCGACGGTGCAGGCCGCTGACCAGGGGAAACGCCCGGCAGGGCTGCCCGTCGCACAAGATGTGTGGCCCAAGCGGGCCCACGGGGGAGGCAGCCATCGGCGTCCCTCCCGCTCGCTCGCCGCTCGCCCCCCTACTCAGGTACCAGCACCGGTCGACCCTTTGCTGACGCGGGTTGGGCGTGAACTGACCAACGCCGACGGTCAGTTCACGCGAGGGAGAGGCCTGACGCGTCTCGGTCACCCTCGCTTGCCCAGGCCCGCGTCACGCGCCCGGATGATCGCCTGGGCCCGATCGGCGACGTGCATCTTGGCGAAGATGTTGGAGATGTGGTTGCGGACGGTCTTCGGGCTTAGCACGAAGCGTCGAGCGATCTCGGCGTTGTTGAGCCCCTCGGCGATGAGCTCGAGGATCTGCCGTTCGCGGTCCGTCAGCTGGGGGAAAGGATCGGCGGTGGCCCGCGGAGCACTCGACGAGAGCGCCAGCATCCGCTCGGCGATCCCCGGCCCGAAGATCGCCTCCCCCCCATGGACCGCGGTCACTGCCCGGAGCACCTCCTCCCTACCGGCACCCTTGAGCACGTAACCGCGGGCGCCGCCACGCAGCGCAGCGAACAGCGAGTCATCGTCCTCGACCATGGTGAGCACGAGGACGGCCGCGCCGGGATCCGCCGCGGTGATGCGCCGCGTCGCTTCGATGCCGTCGGTGCCCGGCATGTGCAGGTCCATCACCACCACGTCCGGCCGCAGCTCGGCGTAGAGCGCACACGCCTCGTCGCCCTCCTTCGCTCTGCCCACGACTGTCACGACGTCGGCGTCGGCCAGCAGCAGGGCAAGGCCCTCTAGGAAGGCGGGATGGTCATCGACGAGCAGGACGCGTATCCGCTCTTGGCTCACGTCCCCTCCAGCGGCAGCGAGGCGGTCACAACTGTGCCACCACTGGCCCCCGGCTCGATCGACACCGCTCCGCCCAGCTCCTCGGCCCGCTCGCGCATAGAGGCGACGCCGACGCCGCCGCCGACGGCCCCCGGCATGCCGCGTCCGTCGTCCTCCACCTCGACGGTCAGCGCTTCGCTCGCGCCGAGCCGCACCACCACCCGTGTGGCGTCGGCGTGGCGCGCCGCGTTGGTCATCGCCTCGCTGGCGATGCGGTAGGCGGCTACCTCGACGGCGGCGGGCAGCTCGGGAAGGGGGCCGTCGAGGGAGACCTCGAAGTCAACGGCTCGGCCACCGTTCGACTGTGCCGCCAGGCGGTTCGCCTGCTCCCGCAGGGCACCGACCAGCCCAAGTTGGTCCAGCGCCGGGGGTCGAAGGGCGTACACGAGCCGACGAACATCGCCTATCACGTCGCCCAGCTCCCTCCGCACCTCGTCGTGGAGAGCCAGAGCGGTGTCGAGGTCTCTGCGCGCCATGCGCCCGGCGGCCTCGAGCTTCATGGCTGCCGCGGCCAGACGAGGCCCCAGCCCGTCGTGGAGGTCCCGTCCCACCCGGCGCCGCTCCTCCTCCAGGGCGCTCACCAGGCGCTCACGGCTGCGCTGGACGTCGGCCGCCAGCCGGGTCGCGGCGAGCACCGTGCCCACATGGGCTGCAAGGTCGGCGATGAGCCGTTGTTCGGCGGGGCCGACCTGCTCGCCGGGTTGACGCAGCCCGACGACGAGGCGGCCGACCTCGGCCGTCTGGTGGACGAGCGAAACGGCCAGTGTGTCGTTCGTGGGCGTTCCGTGGAAGGCGGCGACCTCGTGGTGGTCGCCGTCGGTGAGCTCAATGGCAACGTAGGGGCGACCGAGGCTGCGGGCGACCGTCTCGACCACGCCGTCGAGGACGGCATCGGGCTGGGCCAGGTCCTTCAGGCGCCGGCCCAGCTGGGCCAGCACCTCGTAGGGCTCGGCGGCACCGCCGTACACCAGGCGGCCGACCGCCCGCTGGAGCCGGTGCCGGAGTGGGTGGAAGGCCACGGCCACGAGCCCGGCCGCGGCGGCGGAGGCAGCGAAGCCGGCCCGGCGCCCGGTGGCGGCCGAGAGAAGACCGACGACGGCGGCGTAGGAGGCGACGACTGACACCGTCAGCACCGTGTACAGCAGCGACCGGTGCACGAGCACCCGGATCTCGAACATTTCGAAGCGCAACACGGCTACGGCGAGCACCACCGGAAACGACCAGAAGGGCACGGCCGCCCAGCTCGAGGGAAGGACCGGATCTGCGCCGACGGCCGACGGGAGGGCGAACAGCCCGATGAAGAAGAGTCCGGACACGACGAGCTGACCGCCGATCAGGCGTAGCTGACGGCGGGCGAGGCGATCGTTCGTGCGGCGGAGGCGCACGATCGGTACGACGAGGATGGCGGCGGCGACCACGGGCTCCACGCGTGGCACTGCCCATGCGCCCAGCACCTCCGCGGCCGACGCCTCCGTGAAGGTCGACAGCGTTGCGTCGGCGGCGTGCAGCGCGAAGGGCACCGCGTAGGCGAGGGCGGCCAGCCGCGGGCGGCGAACGAAGGCGTCCGGCGCTGAGGGGAACACGAGCACGAAATGCAGCAGCGCCGCCTCCGAGAGCAGTGTTGCCAGCCCCCCGCCCACGAACCACCACCGGCCCGCCGCGACGTCGAGCGGTGAAGGGCCCGACACGGACAGCGACCACGACAGGACGGCGAAGCTG
>DATAAF010000005.1:0-87731 GCA_036260255.1 Acidimicrobiales bacterium
TGGTGGATGGCGCGCGAGCTCGTCTCCGTCGTGGGCCGCTGGTCCCGCTGAGCCGAGCGCGGCTCAGCCTGCGAACGGCAGGCCGCCCTGCGGCGTCTCTCGGGGCTTGCGCCGCTTGGCCGACGGCGTCGGCCGGGGGATGTCCTGGGCCGGAGTACCCCCTTCGACCTTGGCGCGCTTGGGCCCCTGGCGCTCCACAGGGGGCGGGATGGCGGTGACGCGGATGGTGTAGTGCTGCTCGAACTGGGCCCGAGGGACACGGAAGGAGCCGCCGACCTTCAGGACGGGGAGTCCCTCCCCGCCGGTATCGAGCCACCGGTGAGCCTGCTGGTATGCCGTCGTGCGCCCGATCCTCAGCACGCGAGCCGCCTCTTCGACAGTCAAGAAGTCGGGTACTTCTGCCGTTCCCATGGCCCTACCTCACCGTTGATTGATCAAGGCCGGGAAGCATACGCTGTCCACGGGCCACACACAACCTCGACATTGAGCATTCTGCTTGGACGTTCAGCTAGTGTGTGCTGGTGCCCCGCCGTCGCAGGCCCTCCCCCCGACTCTGGACCGCCAACCAGATCGTCGCGTTCAACGTGGTCAAGGCCCGACTCCTGCGGGGCTGGACCCAGGAGGAGGCGGCGCACGCCCTTGCCCCCTACCTCGGCACCTTGCTGTCGACGGCCAGCTTCTCGGCCATCGAGCGTTCCGTCGACACCGGACGGGTTCGCGAGTTCAGCGCCGACGAGCTGCTGGCCTTCGCACGGGGCTTCCGGGTGCCCCTCGCCTGGTTCTTCACCCCCCCGTCGTTCTGGGAAGGCGTGGGCGTCGCCACGCCGGACGCGGGGGAGGAAGGCCTCGACCCCCTGGTGATGCTGCACGCCGTGCTCGGCACGCCCGAAACGCTCGCCGACTACAAGCAGCACCTGCTCAGCTGGCCGGACCCTCGACACCGGATGCGGGTCCACGCCGACGGGACGATGGAGAACCTCGGTCGGGTGGCCGAGGACGTCCACCCCCTCTTGGACGATCTCCTACGCCTTCGCGCCCAACGCCAGCTACGGGACCGCTTCGGCGACGTCGACCGGGCGAGGGACGTGCTGACAGCCTTGACCGCCCTGTTGGACGAACTGGACGATCCAACTTTCGACGAACCGGCCGAGAACGAGCCGCCGGCGAAGCGTGGCGGCACCGAGGACGGCCCGGGTTCCCCGACCTCGTCCTGATCGGCGTTGCCGGCGGCGCAGGTGACCGTCCGGACCCGACGGCACGAGGCGCGAGGCGCCGGCATCCTCGTCCGGCCGACCACCTCTGCCTCCTGCTTCGGATGGTCCCCCTCGGGCCCCTCAGGCGCCGCAACTTCCGAAAAAGGTCCCCCTCAAGGTCCCCCTGAGGGTTGTGACCGGAGACGAATGTGCAGGTCAGAGGCTATTTAAGCGGTCAGATGGCCAGTTGGGCTGGAAGAGGTGCCACTGCTCCGGCGCCCGGCGGATGAGGCCCTCGAGGGCGGTCGCGGTGGCCTGGGTCAAGCTGACGATGTCGTCCCGCACCCGGCCGGTGCGCTCGACGGCGAGGGGCGGCTCCACCACCGCGTGGTGGCCGCGGCCGTCGAAGTAGACGGCGGTCGGTAGGACCACCGACCGGGCGCGTAGGGCCAGGGTGGCGGGGCCGGCGGGCAGCGTCGTCGGCTCGCCGAAGAACTCGACCTCAACGCCCTTGCCGTCGATGTCGCGGTCGCACAGCAGGCAGACCATGTGGTTGGCCCGCAGCGCCGCCAACACGCCCGTCCCGGCCCCCGGGCCCAAGGGGATCACCGACAGCCCGAACGTGCGGCGGAGGTCGACGAACCAGTCGAACACCTCTCGGGGCTCAAGGCTCTCGGCCACGACGCTCACGGCGAAGCCCTGGCGCACCAGCCACGAGCCTCCGACCTCCCAGCCCCCGACGTGGGGAAGGGCCAGCACCGCCCCCCGCCCGGCGGCGTGCGCCTCCTCGAGGTGCTCGCGGCCCTCGATGGTGAAGTGGGCGTCGACCTCGGCCGGCGTGGTCCGCGGCAGCCGCAACGACTCCACCCAGTACCGGGCGTAGGAGACGAACGCCTCCAGCGACGCCCGCCGGGCTTCGCCCGGGGTCAGCCCGCCCTCGGTCGCTCTGCCCATGTGGCGGGCGACGACCGCCCGCCGGGTCGGGAGCACCGCCCAGGCCCCGATCCCGATGGCCCGGGCCGCAGCCAGGGCGATCGGCGCGGGGACAGCGGAGGCGGCGCGGGCCCCCAGCCGGTACGGGAGCGTGGGACCGAAGAGCGTTCTGGCACGGAAAGTGGCTGATATTCCACCACTTTCGTCACCCAATACGGGAAAGGGGGATGCGGGCTAGCGGCCGGGGCCGCGGCGACCGGCCGGCGAGCGGCGGTCGGACCGGCGGGACGAGCGCCAGCGGCCGGTCCCCGAGTTGCCGCTGGGGCGGTATCGGCTCTCCGGCCGGCGGGCCCGCCAGCGGGCGAGCAGGGTCTCCGTGGGGTCGCGGGGGGTTCCCTGGCGCCACACCATCACGAACCGGTGGACGGCGGTGACGAGGGTGAGCACCAGCATGAGCCACAGCACCGGCACGAGCACGGCGCTCAGGAGGAGCCCGACGCCCACCGCCATCATGCGCTCGGCCCGCTCCATGAGCCCGCCCCGCGCCGAGAACCCCAGCGACTCGGCCCGGGCCCGCTCGTAGGACACCAGGTTCGAGGCGCCGACCACCGCCAGGGGCAGGATGGCGGCGTGGCCCCCGTCGACCGACGCCAGGTACCAGGCGACCCCACCCAGCACGAGGGTGTCGCTCACCCGGTCGACCACCGAGTCGAAGAAGGCGCCGCGGGGCGACGCCGTGCCCGACGCCTTGGCCACCGCCCCGTCGAGCACGTCGGGCACCGCCGACAGGGCCAGCAGGGCGGCCCCGGCGACGAGCCAGCCGTTGGCGATGGCCACGGCCGAAGCGGCCGAGAGCACCAGCCCCAGCACGGTCAGCTGGTTGGCGGTGACCCCGACCCGCTCCAAGCCGGAGCCGACGGGCCGGAGACCTCGTTCGACGCCCGCCCGGCACCGCTTGTCGAACAAATGAACGCTCCTGGTCGGCGACCTGTCCGGCCCTCCAACGTACCAGGACCTACCGGTAGGCTTCGGGACGCGGGCTCCGCCGGCCCCGCCGGTCGGCCCGACCACCGAACCTCCGTCCCCGAGCGAGGCGCCCAGTGAAGAGCTTCCCGCCAGCAAGGATCCGCAACGTCGCCCTGGTCGGGCACGGCGGGGCCGGCAAGACGAGCCTGGCCGAGGCCCTCCTCTTCTCGGCCGGCGCCGTCTCCCGTCAGGGCCGGGTGGAGGACGGGAACACCACCACCGACTTCGACCCCGAGGAGGTCAGGCGGGGCATCTCGCTGGCCCTCGCCCTCGCCCCCTTCGAGCGGGATGGCTACAAGATCAACCTCCTCGACGCCCCTGGCTACGCCGACTTCATCCTCGACGTCCACGCCGCCCTCCGGGTCGCCGACCTCGCGGTGTTCGTCGTGAGCGGCGTCGAGGGCCCCGAGGTGCAGACCGACGTGATCTGGCGCCTGGCCGCCGAGCGGGGCGTGCCCCGCATGTTCTTCGTGAACAAGCTCGACCGTGAGCGGGCCAGCTACGAACGCACGCTCGACGAGCTGCGCGAGCGCTTCGGCGCGGGCGTAGCGCCCCTGCAGCTGCCGGTGGGCGAGGAGTCCGGCTTCAGGGGCATCGTCGACCTGCTGGCCGACGCCGCCTTCCTCTACGACGGCGGCAAGCAGGGCACCCAGGCCGACGTCCCCGCCGACGTCGCCGAGGAGGCGTCGAGCCTGCGCGAGACGCTCATCGAAGGCATCGTCATGGCCGACGACGACCTCATGGAGCGCTACCTCGAGGGCGAGGCCCTCGAGCCCAAGGAGCTGCGCGAGACGCTGGCCAAGGGCGTCGCGTCGGGCACGGTGTTCCCGGTGGCGTGCGGCTCGGCGACCAAGCTCGTCGGGATCGACCGGCTGAGCCAGCTGCTCTGCGAGGTGGGCCCCTCGCCCCTCGACCGTCCCCCGGTCACGGTGACCGCCGGCGGCGGCACCACCGAGGTGGCCCCCGACCCCGCCGGCCAGCCCCTCGCCTTCGCCTTCCGCACGGTGGCCGACCCCTTCGTGGGCAAGGTCTCGTTCCTCAAGGTGCTGTCCGGCACCGTCCGCCCCGACAGCCAGCTCACCAATCCCCGCACCCACACCGACGAGCGCCTGCACGGGCTCTTCACCATGCGGGGCAAGGAGCAGGAGCCCGTCCCCGAGCTGCCCGCCGGCGACATCGGTGCGGTGGCCAAGCTGGCCGACACCCACACCGGCGACACGCTCGCGCCCAAGGGGACGCCCGTCCTGCTCGAGCCGCCCCCGCTCCCCGAGCCGGCCCTCTCGATCGCCGTACGGCCCAAGTCCAAGGGCGACGAGGACAAGCTCATGACCGGCCTGCACCGCCTCCAGGAGGAGGACCAGGCCCTCCGCGTGCGGCGCGACGACGAGACGCACCAGACCCTCCTCTCGGGCATGGGCGAGACCCACCTGGCCATGGTCACCGAGCGCCTGGCCCGTAAGTTCGGCGTCGAGGTCGAGGTCGAGGACGTGCGCGTCCCCTACCGGGAGACGATCACCGGCACCGCCGAGGCGGAGGGCAAGTACAAGAAGCAGACGGGCGGGCACGGCCAGTTCGGCGTGGCCTTCCTCTCGATCGAGCCCCTCCCCCGGGGCGGCGGGTTCGAGTTCGTCGACAAGATCGTCGGGGGGGCCATCCCCCGCCAGTTCATCCCCGCCGTCGAGAAGGGCGTCATGGAGACCATGGCCCAGGGCGGCCACTACGGCTATCCCGTCGTCGACGTCCGGGTGACCCTCTTCGACGGCAAGTACCACCCGGTCGACTCCTCCGAGATGAGCTTCAAGATGGCCGGGTCGCTGGGGTTCAAGGAAGCCATGGCCAAGGCCGGGCCGGTGATGCTCGAGCCCATCTCCCACCTCGAGGTCACCGTGCCCTCCCAGTACCAGGGCGACATCATGGGCGACCTCAACTCCCGGCGGGGGCGGGTGCAGGGCACCGAGGCGGTCGGGGACGGCGAGCAGAAGATCACCGCGCTCGTGCCCACCTCGGAGATCCTGCGCTACGCCATCGACCTGCGCTCGATCACCGGGGGCCGGGGCCGGTTCTCCGCCCGTCACGACCACTACGACCTGCTGCCCGCCCACCTCGTCGACAGGGTGGCGAAGAAGGAATGAGCTGCCCCGAGTGCGGGCTGGAGTACGAGGAGATGCCCGTCGCCGACGCCATCGCCGCCATCCGCGGCTTCGGCCGGCGCTACCGGGCGCCGCTCACCCGGCTCCTCCCCGGCGAGGACGACACCGTGCTGCGCCAGCGCCCCGGCCCCGACGTGTGGTCGGCCCTCGAGTACGCCGCCCACGTCCGTGACGTGTTCGGGTTCTACGAGGCGTGGATCCGCCAGATCCTCGCTTCCGACCGCCCCGAGCTCAAAGGCCCCGACCCCGACGAGATGGCCCGGGAGGCCCGCTACAACGAGCAGGACCCCGGCGGGGTGGCCGAGGGGGTCGAGGTCCGGGCCGAGGCCCTCGCCGCCACACTGGAGCGGGTGCCCGACGACGGGTGGGACCGCATCGGCATCCGCCGAGACGAGGAGCGCAGCGTCCTCTTCACCGCCCGCCGGGCCGTGCACGAGGGCAGCCACCACCTCCTCGACATCGGCCGCACGCTGCGGGCGGTGCGCTCGGGCGCCGGCGCCGGCCAGGGCCCGGCGGGATGACGGTGGCGGGCTGGGTCTGCCCCGAGTGCGGCCTCGACTACAACACGATCAAGCCCCTCGACGCCATCGCCGCCATCCGGTCGTTCCCCCGCCGCTACCGGGCCGCCCTGAGCACCTTCGGCCGGGACGAGGACCCCGACTCCGTGCTCCGCCGGCGCCCGGCCCCGGACGTGTGGTCCGCCCTGGAGTACGCCGCCCACGTGGCCGACGTGATCGACGACATCGCCCCCGCCGTCCGCCGCATCACCATCGAGGAGCGGCCCAGCTTCCCGCCGTCGTGGGACCCCGACGAACGGGCGGTCGCGGGCGCGTACGGCGAGCGCCCTCCGTACAACGAGCGGTCGCTGCCCGAGGTCATCTCCGACCTGGAGACGGCGTGCGCCGACCTGGCCGCCACCCTGGACACGGTGGAGGCCGACGGTTGGACCCGCTCGGGGCGCTTCGACTACGGCGAGCGGAGCATCCTCGACCTCGCCCGCAACGCCGTCCACGAGGGCTCCCACCACCTCCGCGACATCGAGCGGGTGCTGCGCCAGGTACGAGGGCGGCCGGCCGACGACGACGTCTACTGACCCCGGCTTCGGAGCGGAAACGACCTAGCGGTCGTAGGAAGACCAGTCCTCGGGGTTGTCCTCGACGAAGTGGTCGAGGACCTCGCCGTCGACCGCGTCGACGAGCACGAGCCCCCGCCGCTCGGGCGGGTCCTCGCCCGAGTAGAGGAGGATGCGCCACGTCGGGCGGCTGCGCAGGCCCCGCCAGCCCAGCTGGGCGGAGGCGTGGCCCACGGGGAACCCGACGGCCCGGGCGGCGGCCACCAGGGCGTCGGTGTCACGCACGGCAAGGGGCCAGGCGGCGACCAGGTGGTACCAGCCGACCAGCAGCAGGGCGATCGCCGCCCCGAGGAGGCCGCCGTTGACGAGGACCGCCGTCCCGTCCGAGGACGTGACCCACAGGGCGAAGCATCCGGTGGCCACGACCAGGTAGAGCAGCGCCGGGATGCGCCGGCGGCGGATGTCCGGGAACGTGTACTGGCCGACGTAGGCGGTGACGTCGAGGTCGGCGGGCAGGCGGTCGCCCTCGTCGCCGGGCGGGTCGGGCATGAGCTGGAGGGTATCTGGCCCTGGCGAACACGATCTTTTACCCATGGGCAACGCCGCTGAAACAAAGTGATTCGATTCACAAGGACACAATCGGAATGCACAGGACGGTTTCGCTGTTCGGCAGTTGCAGGCAAGCCTGGCAGGAAGGGTCCGGGATGGCGTTCGTCGTCGAGGAAGTGGCGACTGGGGAGCCAGTGGTGTCACTGGACAACCCGGCCGCGACGGACCCTGCTCTGGTGGGCGCCAAGGCGGCGGCTCTCGCCCGCGCCGCCCGCGCCGGATTGCCAGTCCTTCCCGGGTTCGTGGTCACCACCGACGGCGCCGCCCTTCTCGACGGGGCTCCCGACGGCTCCCGACTCGAGGTGGAGGTCTCCCTCCGCGACGCCTGGCGACGCCTGTCCGACGCGGGGGCGCGCTCGCTGGTCGTGCGGTCGTCCTCCACCGTGGAGGACGCCGGGGCCAGCTCGATGGCCGGGATGTTCACCTCCGTCGTCGACGTCCGCGGGTGGGACGCCTTCCAGGCGGCGGTTGGCGCCGTCCTGGCGTCGAGGAACGTCGTCGCTCTGAACGGGGCCGACACGGCGCCGGCGCCGATGGGTGTCCTGGTGCAGCCCATGCTCGACGCCGCCACGGGGGGCGTCCTCTTCGCCGTCGACCCGGTCACCGGGCGGCGCGACCGCATGGTGGTTGCCGCCGTCAACGACGCCCCCGCCGCCCTCGTCAGCGGCGACGTCGACGGTACGCGATCGGTCATGTCCCGCCACGGCCGGCTCATCGAGGCGTCGGGCGACGGCGTCGAGGCCTTGCTCGACCGGCACCGCCGTCACCTCCTGGCCGGGTTGGCGCGTCACGCCGCGTCGGTCTTCGGCGGTCCGCAGGACGTCGAGTGGGCCTTCGATCGGGACGGACGCCTGTGGTTGCTGCAGAGCCGGCCGATCACCGCCGTCGCCGCCGCCGCCGCACGGGGTCCGCTGCTCGGCCCCGGCCCCGTCGCCGAGACGTTCCCCGAGGCGCTCTCGCTGCTCGAGGAAGACCTCTGGCTTGTCCCCCTCCGCACGGCGCTGGTCGAGGCGCTCCGCCTGGCGGGGACGGCCTCCCGCCGCAAGCTGACCAGGTCGTTCGTGGTCACCACCGTCGGCGGGCGGGTCGCCGCCGACCTCGCCCTGCTCAGCCCCGACGCCGAGCGCAGGGGCCTCGGCCGCCTCGACCCGCTGCCGCCGATCCGCCGACTGGTGGCGGCGTGGCGGGTGGGCCGCCTGCGGGCCGCGCTGCCGGCGCTGGCGTCCGACCTGGTTGCCCGAGCCGACGCCGAGCTGCTCGCTCTCCCGCCGCTCGACCGCCTGACCGACCGCCAGCTCGTCGCCGTGCTCGAGGGCACGCGCCAGCGGCTGGTGGCGCTCGGGGGGCACGAGGTGCTGATGGGATGGCTGGTCTCGCCCGGCACCGCTTCGGCCACCGCCGCGTCCGTGGGCCTGCGGTCCCTTGCCAACGCACGAGCCGAGGGCTGGTCCGACGAGGAGATCCTCGCTCGGCGTCCCACCGTGCTCGCCCTGCTGCCGCCCCGCGTCGGCCCCCCTGCTCCGCTCCCGCCCACTCCCGAGGTGACGGCGCCGGTGGCCGACGCCGATCCCATGGCCACCCTCCGCGAAGCCCTGCGCCTGCGGGCCCGGTGGGTGCAGGAGCTCGGGGCCCGAGCGGCGTGGGAGCTCGCCGGGCGCCTCCACCGGCGTGGCGTGTTGCCCGAACGGGAGTGGGTGCGTTGGATGACGCTGGCCGAGCTGCACGAGCTGTTGGCCACCGGGGTCCTCCCCGAGGGTGTGCCCGCCCGCCAGCCGACGGTCGCCGCCCCTCCCCTTCCCGCCCGCTTCCGCCTCGCCTCCGACGGGTCGCCGGTGGCGGTGGCCGCCGCCCGACGGCGGGCGGCTCGGTCAGGAGGCGGCATCGGAGCGGGCGGCGGACGGGGCATGGGCACCGTCCACGACGGAGTGGGCCGGCCGCCGGCCGGGTCCGTGCTTGTCGTGCGCACCCTCGACCCCGCGCTTGCCCCGCTCCTGCCCGGGCTCGCCGGGCTGGTGGCGGAGACGGGGAGCGTCCTCTCCCACCTCGCCATCCTCGCCCGCGAGTTCGGCGTGCCCACCGCCGTGGGCATCGAAGGCGCGCTCACCCGGTTCCCGGCGGGGACCACCCTTGCCGTCGACGGCACCACCGGCGACGTCACCATCGTGGGCGACGACGGGGCCGCCGCCGCCCCGAGGGGTGCGGCATGAGGGCGGGCCGGGTGGCCCAGCTGGCCGCCCTCCTCGTGCTCATCGGGTCGGGGGTGTACCTCGTCGTCTACCTCTACCGGTGGGAGTGGAACCGGGCCCTGATCGCCGGGGTGTTCTTCCTCATCGCCGAGGTCGGGCTGGGCATCGCCGTCGTGCTCCAGCGGCTACGGCGGATGGAGGAGAAGCTCACCCGCACGGCCCGTGCCGGCGCCGTCCTCCCGCCGCCGGACGTCTCCGCGGAGGCCTACGACGAGGTGCTGGGGCGGATCCAGGAGACCGCTCCCCCGGCTCGCGACCACTTCTCGTGGCTGCGCACCGAGAACCAGGGGATGGGCGTGTTCGTCCCCGTGCTCATGGGCGCCGGCGTGATCGCCTCCGCCCTGGCCTGGCTGGTCGAGCGCCTGGCCCGGGCCACCGCCCAGCCGGTGCTCGAGCGGGGGCTGACCGCCCGCCTGGTCCCGCTGGCCTGGCCCGAGCGGGGCCTCACCGAGGTCGATCCCGACCCGCTCGACCTCCTCGCCGGGCCCACCGGGCGGCCGTTGGGCTGACGTGAAGCGGATCCTGGTGACCGCCGCCGTGGTGGTGGTGGCCTTCTTCGGGATCGACGCCCTGGCCGACCAGACCCAGAACCGTCCCGACCGGAGCCAGCCGGGGTCTGCGAGCGAGATCGTGCTGTCGGTGGAGGGCCGCGGACGGCAGCAGTCGCCCGTCTACGCGGCGGAGAGCCTGTGGGGAGCGTGCCGGGGCACCGTCGAGCAATCGCTGGTGCCACCGGGGCCGGTCGAGATCGCTCCGGGCCGGGTGCGGCTGGTGACCGAGCCGGCCCTCGGTCCTCACGCGTGGCGCCGGCTGCGGGGCTGCCTGGAGGACGCCACTCTCGACCTGGTGCGGGCGCGCGTCGTGTCCAAGCACGACACGATGCCCGGCCCTACAACCGCGACCAGATCCGGCGAGGGGCGTCGAGGGTCCGGCTGATGGCGGTGATGGCGGGGTTGGGGCGGTCTGGACCGTCACCCAACCCGGCCACGAAGGCGATCTGCTCGAGCGAGGGCGGCCCCACGGCGAGATTGCGGCGGACGGCTTGCGACGGCCGGGCCTCGCCGCTGGTCACCAGGTAGGAGCCGACCATGGTGCCGGTGCGGCCCACGCCGGCCCCGCAGTGGACGAACACCTTGCCGGGCGACGACTGCACGACCTCGAGGAAGCGGGCGACCTCCTCACGCGTCGGCGTCTGGCCGTCGCGCATCGGGATGCGCACGACGTCGATACCGAGGCCCTTGGCAACGGCGATGTCCTCCTCGATGCCCTCCTCGGCCCGGAGGTCGATGATGGTCGAGGCGCCCTGGTCGACGAGCGCCCGGTAGCCCTCGGGCGTCGGCGCCGCGCCCCGCCACAGGTGGTCGTCGACCACCTGGAAGTTCTTCACCCCTTGGACGTCGGGGGCGGCCGCCTCGGCCGTGGAGTTGCGGGCCCAGGCCGACATCACGTACACGGCCACGTTCCCGAGGACCATGAAGCAGGCGAAGGCCGCCACGCACTTCAGCAGCACCCTGCTCGCTGAGCCAAACCGCACGGCCGGGTTGTCCTCCTGGAACGTCGGGTTCCCGCACTTTGGGCCTCCCCGCTTCGGGAGCCTCGCAAACCAGTTTTCGGCGTGTCAAAAGCCGAGCTTGACCGATGTCTGCTACACAGACCCATGGCTCCTCGTCGCACTCCGAAGGCCCGGCTGCTGCTCGGGCTGGTCCCCGCACTGCTCACCCTCCTCCCTGTCGCCACCGCCCAGGCCTCCCACGTCTCGTGCGGGACGGTGATCACGACGGACACGGTCCTCGACGGCGACGTCGGCCCGTGCCCGTCGGGCGGCCTCCGCATCGCCGCCAGCGACGTCACCCTCGACCTCAACGGCCATCGCGTCTTCGGTCGTCCGTCGCCCGGCGACGGCACCGGCATCCTGCTGTTCCGGGTCACCAACGTCACCGTCAGGAACGGCACCGTCGCCAACTTCGACATGGGCGTGGCCATCGAAGGCGGCGCCGCCAACACCGTCCGGAACATCACCGCCCGGGACAACATCGGGTCGGGCAGCACCAACGGGGGCGACGGCATCGTCGTCCTCTCGTCGAGGCAGAACCGCATCCTCAACAACCGCACGATCAACAACGGCGGCCTCTCGGGGATCGGGCTCTACACCGACGTCGACCTCGCCCACCCGCGGTCGACCAGCGGGGTGTCCAGCGGCAACCTGATCCAGGGGAACCAGGTCCACAACAACATCGCCAGCCGCTTCGGCGACGTCACCACCACCGACAACGACGGCATCCGGGTCGAGCCCAACAGCCCCGGGAACTTCATCATCGGGAACAGCGTCGTCGGCAACGGCCTCGACGGCATCGTTCTGTTCGTGGGGTCGAACAACAACGTCATCCGGGGGAACTACGTGGCCCGCAACGGCCTCTACCGAACGACCGCCCGCCGGGGCAACGGCATCGGGCTGCAGAGCCTCCCCGGGGTCAACGGGGCCAGCTTCAACACCATCGAGGGGAACGTGGCGGTGGACAACGGCGACAACGGCATCGTCCTGCGCGGCCCCCGGGGCGGCGCGCTCGGGGCGGTCAACAATGTCGTGCGCAACAACATCGCCATCCGCAACGCGGTGCTGCCCATCCTCGGACCCGCCTTCGGGCCCGCCTTCGACCTCAACGACGACAACCCCAACTGCGACAACAACGTGTGGCAGGACAACCGCTACATCACCGTCGACCCGCCCTGCGCCGCCGACACGCCCTAGCCGCCGGCTCGCTACCGCGGCCGGTCGTGGTACACGAGGCGGGTCTCGCCCACGAGGATCTCGTCGCCGGGGAACAGCGGTCGCTCGTCCTCGACCGGCTCGCCGTTGACCCACGTGCCGTTGAGCGAGCCGACGTCGGCCACCCACCAGCCGGCGGGTAGCTCCTCGAAGACGGCGTGGCGGCGGGACGCGGTCCTGTCCTCGGCGAGGACGATGTCGTTGGACGGGTCGCGCCCGATCGTCATGCGGCCGCCGCGGAGCTCCACCCGGCCGGCGCCGCCCGGCCCCGAGACCTCGAGGTGCGCCACCCGGACCGCGCTCAGGCGGGCCAGGCGGCCCGCAGCCGCTCGAAGGTGGACGGGAGCGCCTCGGGCAGCACTCGCGTCTCGGCCAGCACGGTCATGAAGTTGGTGTCGCCGTTCCAGCGGGGCACGCAGTGGACGTGGAAGTGCCCGGGGACGCCCGCCCCCGCCGCCCGGCCCAGGTTGATGCCGATGTTGAGACCCTCGGGCGAGTAGGCGGCGCGCAGGGCCCGGACGGCCGCGGCCACCACCTCCCAGAGGTGGACCGCCTCGTCGGCCTCGAGGTCCTCGATGTCGGCGTGGTGGTGAACGGGCATCACCATGAGGTGCCCGCTGGTGTAGGGGAAGGCGTTGAGCACCACCGCGCACTGCTCGTCGCGCCAGACGACGTAGGTCTTGTCGGGCGGGTCGTCGCTCCCGAGGATCCGGCAGAAGACGCAGGGGGCGTCGTCGCCGGCGTCGGTGGCGTCCGAGGCCAGGTACGGCAGCCGCCAGCCCGCCCACAGGCGGGCGAGCCGGTCCTGGTGCTCGTCGGTCACCGGCGGGAAGCCACGTCGGCGGCCAGCCGCTCGGCGAACGCCTCGACGGGGACGCCCCGCTCGACCTCGCCGCCCCGCGGGTTGACGCCCACGGTGCCGGCGGCCATGTCGTCGTCGCCCACCACGAGGACGTACGGGAGCTTCTCGAGCTTGGCCTTGCGGATGCGGGCCCCCAGCGGCTCGGCGGCGGCGACGTGGTCCACCCGGAACCCCTGCTCCCGCAGCCGCCCGACGACCGCGCCGGCGTAGCCGTCGTGGTCGTCGCGCACGCCCAGCACCCGCGCCTGGACCGGCGCCAGCCACACGGGGAAGGCGCCGGCGTAGTGCTCGACGAGGATGCCGAAGAAGCGCTCGACCGAGCCGAACAGGGCCCGGTGGATCATGATCGGGCGGTGGCGGGCGTTGTCGGCCCCCACGTAGCCGAGGTCGAAGCGCTGCGGCATCTGGAAGTCGACCTGCAGGGTGGAGAGCTGCCACGGCCGGCCGATGGCGTCGCGAACGTGGATGTCGATCTTGGGCCCGTAGAACGCCCCTTCGCCCTCGGCCACCCGGTACTCGAGCCCGGAGGCCCTGATGGCCTCGAACAGGGCGTCGGTGGCCATCGCCCAGTCCTCGTCGGACCCGACCGACTTCTCCGCCGGGCGGGTCGAGACCTCGGCGCTGAAGGACTCGAACCCGAACGTCCGCAGCATGCGCACCACGAAGTCGAGCAGCGACCCCAGCTCGGGGACGATCTGCTCGGGGGTGCAGAAGATGTGGCTGTCGTCCTGGGTGAAGCCGCGGGTCCGCAACAGCCCGTGGATCACCCCGGAGCGCTCGTAGCGGTAGACCGTCCCGAACTCGAAGAGCCGAAGGGGCAGGTCCCGGTAGGAGCGGATCTGGCTGCGGTAGACGAGGAGGTGGAACGGGCAGTTCATCGGCTTCGGGTAGTAAGCCGCCCCCTCGAGCTCGAAGGGCGGGTACATGGCCTCGGCGTAGAAGCCGAGGTGGCCGCTGATCTCCCACAGGTCGGACCGGGCCAGGTGGGGGCTGTAGACGAACTGGTAGCCGCAGGTCTCGTGCTCGCGGCGGGAGAACTCCTCCATGAGACGGCGCACCATGGCCCCGTTGGGATGCCAGACGGCCAGCCCGGCGCCGAGCTCGTCGGGGAAGGAGAACAGGTCGAGCTCGGGGCCCAGCCGGCGGTGGTCCCGGCGCTCGGCCTCCTCCAGGCGGTGGAGGTGCTCGGCCAGCGCCTTGGGTGACTCCCAGGCGGTGCCGTAGATGCGCTGGAGCATGGGCCGGCGCTCGTCGCCCCGCCAGTAGGCGCCCGCCACCCGCATGAGCCGGAAGGCGCCCAGGCGCGACGTGGAGGGGACGTGGGGGCCCCGGCACAGGTCGACCCAGCCGTCGTTGCGGTAGGTGCTCACGACCGAGCCTTCGGCTCCCTCGCCGGCGTCGACCCCCTCGATGATCTCCACCTTGAACGGCTGGTCGGCGAAGCGGGCCAGGCCCTCCTCCCGGGAGAGCTCCTCGCGGACGAAGGGCTGGTCCTCGTCGACGATCTCCCGCATCCGGGCTTCGATGCGGGCCAGGTCGTCCTCGGTGAAGCGGGCGCCACCGGGGAGGTCGAAGTCGTAGTAGAAGCCGTCCTCGACGGGCGGCCCGATGGCGTACTTGGCCCCCGGAAAGAGGTCGCAGACGGCCTGGGCGAGCACGTGGGCGGTGGAGTGGCGGAGGACGGCCCGGCCCTCCTCCGAGTCGGCGGTGACGATGGCCACCGACGCCCGGTCGGGCAGTGGGGTGGTGAGGTCGATCTGGGCGCCGTCGACCCGGGCAGCGACCGCCGCCTCGGCCAGGCGGCGGCCGATCGACGCCGCCAGGTCCGCCGCCGTCGCCCCTTCGGGGAGGCGGCGAGCCGACCCGTCCGGCAGGGTGACCTCGATCTCGGCGGCCATGTCGGGCCGAGAATAGCGGCGGCCCCGGGCGCCCCGAATGGGAGTATCTGGGGCGTGGAGGCCGAGGTCGTCCGCTTCGAGCTGCGGCACGTGCGGGTCGACGGCGACGACGGCCCGATCCTCGACGGCCTCTCGCTGCGCATCCCGGCGGCCGGCCTCACCGCCATCGTGGGACCGTCGGGGTCGGGCAAGACGACGATCCTCCGCCTGCTCAACCGCCTCGACGACCCCGACACCGGCGAGGTCCTCTTCGACGGGCGCGACGTCCGCAGCTACAACGTGCTGGAGCTGCGCCGCCGGGTGCAGTACGTGGGGCAGGTGCCGGTCACGTTCCCGGGCACGGTGGCCGAGAACGTGGGCGACGGCTGGGAGGAGCTGCTGCCCCGTGTGCACCTCCCGCCCGGGCTCGGCGGGCGGCGGGCCGACGTGCTCTCGGTGGGCGAGGCCCAGCGCATGTGCCTGGCCCGGGCGCTGGCCCGCCGGCCGGAGTGCCTGCTCCTCGACGAGCCCACCTCCGCCCTCGACGCCGGCTCGAAGGGCGAAGTCGAGCGGCTGGTGCGCTCGCTGGCCGACGAGGGGCTCACCGTGGTGATGGTCACCCACTCGGGCCGCCAGGCGGCCGAGCTGGCCGACCGGGTGGTGGCGGTCCGCCCCTCCGGCGCGGGCCGGCCGGAGGACCAGTGGACGACCTGAGCGGGCGCATCTCGGCGGCCGACGTGGCCCTCGCCCTGGTGCTGTGCGCGGTCGCGGTCGTCGTCTCTCGGGTGCGCCGGGCCGACCTCGAGAGCGACATCGTCGTGGCCACCGTCCGCTCGTTCGCCCAGCTGCTGGCCATCGGCTTCGTGCTCGACTTCGTCTTCGACGGTCGGGGCGTGCTGACCCCGGTCGTCCTCGCCGTCATGATCGGCACCGCCACCTTGACGTCGGGCGCCCGGGCCCGGCGGGTGCCCGGGTCGCGCCGCATCGCGGTGGCCTCGCTGGCGGTGGCCACGGCCGCCACCCTCGGGCTCTTGATCCTCCTCGGGATTGTCCCCGCCGTCCCCCGCGCCGCCATCCCGCTCGGGTCGATGATCCTCTCCAACGCCATGAACACCACGTCGCTGGTCATGATGAGGCTCCACGACGACCTGGCCTCGCACCGCCGGGAGGTCGAAGCGCGGCTGAGCCTGGGAGAGACGTCGACCGAGGCGTCGGCGCCCTGGCACCGGGTGGCGCTGCGGACGGGGATGCTGGCCATCGTCGACAACACCAAGGTCGTCGGCCTGGTCGCCCTCCCCGGCGCCATGACCGGGATGCTGCTGGCCGGCGCCTCCCCCTCGGCCGCCATCCGCCTCCAGCTGGTGGTGATGTACATGCTGCTGGCGGGCACCGCCTTCGCCGCCCTGGTCTCGGGGCGGCTCACCGTGGGGCGGCTGTTCACCGCCGACCACCAGCTGATCCGGTCGCTGCGGCGGGCGCCGACCTAGGATCGCGGGCGGAGCGGGGAGGTTGTCGTGACCATCGAGACCACCTGGGTGCGGGTGCTCTTCGGCAGTCCCGGGCGCATGCTCGCCACCGCCGTCACCCTCTTCGTGCTCATCCTCGCCGCACCCATCGTGCTGGCGCTGGTCGGGCTCTGGGTCGTGGGTGTGCTCGTGTGCCTGGTCGGCCTGGCGTGTGTCGTCGCCATCGTCCTGGCCATGCTCCCCGGCCGCCACCACCGGCGCTGACCTTCCTGGGTCAGTCGTCGTCGCCGCCCGAGCGCTCCCGCTCGTCTCGCCGCGTTTGGGCGCTCGCCCTGGCAGTAGCCGAGCCGATGGCACCACCCGACGGTGCAACCGAGCTCGCGAACCACGCCGATGGTGCCCCAGTCGACCCTAGACCGAGAGCACGCCGACCCTCAGGGTCAGCGCCGTGGCGGTGTTGTTACCCGGTCACCGGCTC
This sequence comes from Acidimicrobiales bacterium, assembly GCA_036260255.1. Classification (GTDB taxonomy): domain Bacteria; phylum Actinomycetota; class Acidimicrobiia; order Acidimicrobiales; family AC-14; genus DASZJY01. The sequence goes on from DATAAF010000005.1 coordinate 16,680, forward strand.
CTCGACGAGGCACACCAGCATGGGGCCGTCGCGCTCCAGCTTCGCGTGCCACTGCGCTTGATCACTCACGTGTCGAGAGAGCCTTCGGGGCACCTCACCCCATCTCGTCGGCCAGCCGGCGGCGACGCCGGAATTGACCAGCAGGTCCAAGGCGACAGCGGCGGGAGGCGCCGAGCCGGGTGCCTCTGCGGCCGTGCGCGCCGACGCTACGCGCTCGAAGTCACCTCGCCGCGGCGCCTTCGACCTCCATCGGGCAGGCCAGCTCCTCGTCGGGGCCCCAGCCGTTGCCGCCGGCGGCCGTCGTCGGCCCAGGTCACGGTGCGCTTGTCCTCTTCGCTCTCCGCCGCGGCGATGAGCTCGGAGCGGGCCCGGGACAACGCCCCCTCCACCACCGCCCCCTCGTCGGGAGGCAGCAGGGCCGACAGGCGCCAGGCCCCGTCGTCGCCGACGCCGAACGACGCCCGCCGGGGCGCGGGCGCCTCGGGGTCGACCTCGGGGTGGGGGCCGGCGGGGGGCGGCGACACCGGGGGGAAGCCGTAGCGGCCCAGGGTGCGGCGCAGCTGGCTGACGGTGGCGTAGCGGGCCAACTCGGCCGCCTCGGCGTCGTTGTGGGCGGGCACGTGGCGGCAGATGACCGCCACCTGGTCCTCGGCCAGCTCCCCCGCCCCGAAGGCCGCCTCCGTCGCCGGCAGCTCGGGCAGGCGGCGGGCCATGGCCACCAGCTGGCGGGCGTGGGAGAGCGACACCCCGCACTGCCAGGCCACCCACTGCTCCGCCGAGCGGATCCCCGCCCCCGCGTAGGAGCCGTTCTCCAACGCGCGGGCGATGAGCTCCACCTGGCGGGCGGCGGCCATGTTGGCCGTCCCGCAGGCCCGGGCCAGCTGGGCCTCGATCCCGGCCCCCTCCGCCTCTCGGTCCTCCGCCGCCGTCTGTCCCGCCTGGTCGTTCACATCGAGATGCTAGGCGAACACGTGTTCGGTGGTCAAGTACCTCTCAGTGGTGTCGGAGGCGACGGCGCGCATGAGTGCGCGGCCGCTCATGGAACACCCCGGCGAAGTTCGCTCGGCTGGCGGTCCCTCGGCTCCAACCGGGAAGCGGAAGCTCGCAGGCATGGAGCCACCAGCACGAGACGCACAGCAACCGGTCGGGGCGGTCCTCCGAGATGGCGGCGACGGTGTCACCGGTGCGGATGACGTCGGCGCACCCGATGCACGTGTCTGTCTTGCCGGCGTACTCGAACGGAGCCTCCATGACGTCCCTTCCCAACCGAAGCCCCGCATCCGTCGCGGGACACCCCCTAACCATCGGACTCGGGACGGTCGAGCTTGAAGGGGCCCGAACCAGTGCTCGGTCATGCCACCACTCGCCTGTGTCGTCCTCACCCATGCTGGAGGTGGCGTTCGTGCGGCGACAAGGACGCCGTGATCGTGTGTACGTCACCCGGGCGGACGCTCCGTCGACGGGCTGGGACTTCCCGAGCTACAGGGGCTGGGTTCCCGACATCTGTGCCACCTCGTGGTGGAGGGGAAGCTCGGGCTGACGGATGGGTTCTGGGGCCTCGTCGACCGCGGTGTCGAGGTGGGCCTCGTCGACAAACAGGCGACGCCTCTACGGGACGGAAGCCACTTGTCGCGCAGCCCGACGTCGACCTGAGGCGCTTGATCGAGGCGGAGGCGGCGGTCCCCGCGCTGACCGGACCAGGGAGGACCGCCACCCCTGACCTCGCATGACCGCTCCCCCCGACACGATCGCGGTCATCGACCGCAGGCTCGAGGCCCTTGCTGCGAAACGCGCTCTCTCGAGGGCGGGCAAACGATCAGGCTTTCCCCTCACCGCCCCAGCTCGGGCCCGCCGCTCCTCGCGGACCGCATGCCTCCGTGACCGCTCGAGCGGGATGCCGACCGTCGGAGTGGACCGGTCAGCCGACGCTGGCGGGCACCGCCGGCCGGCAGGCGACCTGCACCTCGCTGCCCTGCACCCGGACCGGGTACACCTGCACCGGGCCGTCGGCCGGTCCGGCCAGCGCCTCCCCCGACCGGAGGTCGAAGGTGGCGCCGTGGACGGGGCACGACAGCGACCAGCCGTCGACGCTTCCCCGTCCGAGCGAGCCCCCGGCGTGGGGGCAGACGTCGGCGACGGCGCAGAACGTGCCGCCGGCGTTGGCCAGCGCCACCGGCTCGTCGCCGACCGTGACCGTGGTGGCCGACCCCACAGGCAGAGCGCCGGCACGGGCGACGGACACGTACTCCTCGTCCGAGGCGGTCGCCACCGGCCGGGACGCCCGGGCGACGCTGGCGGCGTTGGCGTCAGGAGCCTCCTCCGGGCCGGTGGCCCACCGCCCCCGCAGCACCGACTCGAGATGGGCGGCGAAGGCGTCGTGGCCGACCCGCTGCACCGTCTGGCCCAGCGTCTCGCCGTTGCGCCGGACGGACTCCCAGATACCGCAGATCGCTTCGGTCACCGCGGGGACGTCCTCGGCGGCGACCCGCCCCACCACCTCCCCGACGCGGTGGGCGTCCAGATCGGCGCCCAGGAAGACGTGGTAGCCGTCGGTGGCGCGGCTGCCGACCCTCACCTTGGAGCCGGCCAAGCCGATGTCTCCCACCTGGTGCTGGGCGCAGGAGTTCGGGCAACCGGACACGTGGACGCGAAGCGATGAGTTGCGCCCCAGAGCGGGGTTGGCCAGGAGGGTGACGCCGGCGTCGGGCGCCTTGGTGATGCCGAGGGCGCACACCGCCGAGCCGGTGCACGCCCGGATGGCGGGCACATGGGCCTCGCCGACGAAGTACAGCCCCCGGTCGGCCAGCGTCTCGCGGATGTCGACGACGGCGCTCACCGGGATGCCGCGGAACACCACGTCCTGGTCGCGGCTCAGGTTGAGGGCGCCGTCGCCGTGGCGGTCGGCCAGGTCGGCGAGCATCTCCATGTCGGCGCCGCAGAGGTCGCCCATCGGCACGTCCACGGTCAGGGTGGCCAGGCCGGCGCGGCGCTCGGGACGGACGCCCGCCGACCACCCGCCGGGTGGGACGACGGTGAGGATGGCCACCCGGTCGGGCTCGCCCAACACCTCGATCTCCGGCGAAGGAGGGTGGGGACGCTTCCTGGCGTCCGCGAACGCCTGCTCCCAGGCGGCGCGGAAACCCTCCTCGCCGAGCTTCAGGACGGCGTACTTGAGGCGCCCCTTGGCCGGGTTCTCGAACGCTCCGTGGGCGACGAACACGTCGACGACGGCCTCGGCGGCGGCGAGGACATCCGACCGGGTGACGAAGTCGGCCAGCTTCACGGCCAGTGAGGGCGTCCGCCCCAGGCTGCCGCCGCCCCAGAGCTCGTAGCCCGCCTCGCCGACCCGCACGACGGAGACGAACCCGGCGTCGTTGAGGAGGGCGTCGTGCCGGCAGCGGGGCGAGCCCCCGAAGGCGATGTTCACCCGGCTGGGGAGCTTGCAGTTCAGGGTCGCCGAGCGGGCGAGGATGGTGTCGGACACGGCCCGCGCGTCGGGGAGGCAGTCGAAGGGCTCGTCCAGGCTGACCCCCGCCCCCTCCGACGCCATGACGTTGCGCATGGTGTGACCGCAGGCCGAGCGGGTCGTGAGGCCGAGAGCGCCGATCTGCTCGAGCACCTCGGGGACCTGCTTGTCGGCCACCCAGTGGAGCTCGACGTTCTGGCGGGTCGTCAGGTGCAGCCAGTCGGTGCTGTAGCGACGGCCGAGGCGGGCCAGGCCCCGAGCCTGGGTGGTAGGGAGCGCCCCGCCGGGGATCCGGATGCGGACCATGAACACGTGGTCCTGCTCCTGGGCACACACGCCGTACGTCTTGAGCGCATAGCGGTCATCGGGGGTGAGCCACCCGTCCCCCTCGGCGGCGAGGCGGTCGAGATCGACCGGCAGGCCGGCCCGCTTGACACCCGGGATGTCGGGGACGGCCATACCGGGGACCATACGGAGGGCGCATTGCCCCCGAGTGTCCCGGTGGTTACCGGCGCCGCACGGGTTGGTGACGGGAACCTGGCGGGAACCTGATCGGCATCTGTCAGCGCCCCGGCACGCCGACTATTCGCCGACCGCCGAGCTCCGGGTCACCCCTTCACGTAGGACAGCTTCTCGGCGATCCTGCCGTCGCGCAGGCGGTACACGTCGACGCCGCGCACGTGGCCGCCCTCCCACCGGTGGCGCCAGCGCATCGTCGCCCGGTCGCCGCAGGCGAACAGCTCCTCGACCTCGATGGTCGCGGCGGGCGACTGGGCGAAGAACCGCTCCCAGAACGCCCGCATCGCCGCCTGGCCGACCACCCGCTCGCCGTCGGGTGGCGGCCAGGTGCTCTCGAAGACGCAGTCCTCGGTCATGAGGTCCATGACGGCGTCGACGTCGTGGGCGTTCCACGCGTCCTGGAACCGGCGGACGACCTCGACGCTGTCGGGCCCGGTCAGAGGCGCACCCCCAGGAGCTCGGCGGCCGCCCCCACCCCCTGACCGGCGGCGGCGGCGCGATCCACCGCGGCCAGCGCGGCCGGGAGGTCGAGGTCGTCGTCGAGGGCAGCCCTGACGTCCTCCAACCCGCCGTCGCCGTCGGCCGCCTCCCGCCAGCGCTCGAGACGGGCGGCGGCGGCGGGCACCAGGTCTTCGTGCCACTCCCAGGCCTGGTGGCGAGCGTGGTCGAGCAGCGCCAGCCTGACCGCCACGGGGTCCCACTTGTCGACCAGCTCGCTGACGAACACGAGGTTGCCCAGGGACTTGGACATCTTCGACCCCGAGTAGCTGACCATCGGCGCGTGGAACCAGTGGCGGACGAAGGGCTCACCGGTGGCCGCCTCCGACTGTGCCGCCTCGCACTCGTGGTGGGGGAAGATCAGATCGGTCCCGCCGCCGTGCAGGTCGATGGTGGTCGTGCCCAGCTCCCGCAGTGCGAGGGCGGAGCACTCGACGTGCCACCCGGGGCGGCCCGGGCCCCAGAGCGAGTCCCACGCCGGCTCCCCGGCGGCCGACGGCTGCCACAGCACGAAGTCGAGCGGGTCGCGCTTGGCCGGGTCGTCGGGCTTGCCGCCGTGCTCCGCCGCCAGGGCGAGCATCTCCTCCCTACCCAGGTGGCTCAGCTGGCCGAAGCGTTCGAAGGTCTGCACGCTGAAGTAGACCCCGCCCTCGGACTGGTAGGCGTGGCCCCGGTCGAGGACCATGCCGACGAAGCCGAGGATGTCGTGGATCGCCGAGGTCGCGGTCGGCTCGCTGGCCACCGGCAGCATGTTCAGGGCGGCCATGTCGGCCCTGAACTTGGCCGTCTCCTGCGCCGCCAGGTCGAGGTACGGCACGTCCAACTCCCTCGCCTTGCGCAGGATGTCGTCGTCGACGTCGGTGACGTTGCGCACGTAGCGGGGCTCGTGCCCGAGGTCGAGAAGGCGGCGCAGCAGGACGTCGTACAGCGCGTAGGTCGCGGCGTGGCCGACGTGGGTGGCGTCGTAGGGGGTGATCCCGCAGACATACATGTCGACGACCCGCCCGGGACGGAAGTCGACGACCGCCTGGCGCGCGGTGTCGTACAACCGCAGGGTCATCCCGGGATGCCGTTGAGGCGCACCACCGCCCGAGCCTTGTACCGGGAGTTCACCCCGAGGAGCACCGCGGTGAAGGCCTCCACCGGGCCGGCGCCGACCAGCGAGCCGCCGTGCAGCGGGCGCAGCCCGGGGATCATCCGCACCAGCTGGGCGGTCGCCTCGAACGCCGGCTGGTGGTCGGTGCACACGATGACGTCGCCGTCGATGGGCGTGTCGACGGCGGCCAGGCTGCGGGCGGGCACGTGGTGGAAGGCGGCGGCGACCATGGCGCCGGGCGCCGCCTCCTGGACGGCCGCCGCCACCGACCCCGACGGCGGGGTCACGGCCTGCAGCTCGCCGTCCTTCTTCGCGAGCGCGTTGGCCATGGAGACGACGACCTTGCCCCCGAGCAGGTCGGCCACCGACTCGGTCGTCGACGCGGCCGCGTCCCAGGGCGTGGCCACCACGACCACCTGGGCGTCGGCCGCCTCGCGGTTCTCGACCGGTTCGAGCCACATCTGGTGCTGGGGCCACCGCGTGCGGATCTCCTCGCACGTGGCGGCGGCGCGCTCGGCCGACCGGGACCCGACGACCACGTTCACGCCGGCCGCCGCCAGCCGGGCGGCCAGGCCTCGCCCGGCCGGGCCGGTGCCTCCGAGTATCCCCACGCGCATCGGGCACACACTGTCATGCCCGGCCGTCGGCCCCGGAATCGGGCGGGCGGCGAGGGGCGCCGAGATAGGCGGACTCGAGGACGTCGGGACGCGAGGCCAGCTCCTCGGCCGGGCCCTCGGCCACGACCCGCCCCCGCCGCAGGACGTACGCCCGGTCGGCCACGGACAGGGCCAGGGGGGCGAACTGCTCGACCAGCAGCACCCCGGCACCGCGGTCGGCCACCGCCCGCACCACCGACAGCAGCCCGGGCACCAAGGGGCGGGCCAGCCCCAGGCTGAGCTCGTCGACGAGGAGCAGCCGGGGGCGGGAGGCCAGGGCCCGGGCCACCGACACCACCTGCTGCTCCCCGCCCGACAGCTGGCCGCCCCGGCGCCCGAGCAGGGGCGGGAGCCCGGGCACCTGGGCCACCACGTCCCCGACGGCGGCGTCACGCTCCTTGGCCGCCTCCCCGCGGGCCCCGGCGGCCAGCCGCAGCTGCTCCGCGACCGTGAGGCTCGGCAGCACACCCCGGTCCTGGGCGGCGTGGGCCACGCCCCGGCGGGCCAGCCGGGCGGGACCGGCGCCGGCCGGCTCGCCCAGCGCCCGGGCATCGCCGGCCAGGGCGGGCAGAGCCCCACAGGCGGCCCGGACGGTGGTCGTCTTGCCCGCCCCGTTGGCGCCGAGGAGGGCGACCACCTCGCCGGCGGCCACCGTCAGGTCGACGCCCTCCACCGCCGGAACGCCGCCGTAGCCAGCCGAGAGCCCGGCGAGCTCGAGCACCGGAGGTCCGCCGGCGGCCGGCGCGGCGGACGGGCGCGCTCGCCGCCCGCCGGCGGTCGGGGGGCCGAGCCACGCCGCCGCCACTGCCGGGTCGTTGCGGACCTCCCCAGGCGGGCCGTGGGCTACGAGACGGCCTCCGTCGAGGACGGCCACCTCGTCGCACACGCCGAGCACGAGGTCGACGTCGTGGTCGACCACCACCACGCCGGCGCCGTCGCCGGCCAGAGCACGCAGCGTCTCCGCCAGCGCCGCCCGCCCGGCGGCGTCCAGCCCGGCGGCGGGCTCGTCGAGGAGCAGCACGGCGGGACGGGCGGCAAGGGCCCGGGCCAGGGCCACCTGCTTGCGCCGGTCGTGGGGGAGGTCGCCGGGGAGGGCGTCGAGCACGTCCGCGACGCCAGCCAGGCCGGCGGCGCGGGCCACCGCCGTGCCGCCTCCGGGGCGGTCGGCGCCGCCCGCTCCCGCCGCCACCGCCAGGTTCTCGGCCACGGTCAGGTCCTCGAAGAGCTCGAGCGACTGGAAGGTGCGGGACATCCCGAGGGCGGCCCGCCGGTGGGCCGGCAGGTGCCCGACCGGCCGCCCGCCCAGCCCGACGGTGCCCGTCGCCGGGACGAGCCCGGTGACCGCGTCGACGACGGTCGTCTTGCCCGCGCCGTTCGGGCCCACCACCCCGACCAACGAGCCGGCGGCCACGTCCAGCGACACGCCGTCCACCGCCCGGTGACGGCCGAAGCGCACGGTCAGGTCCTGGACGGCGAGGGCCGGCGTCACGGGGCGCCCGCGGTGGGCGCCGGGCGGCGCCGGCGGGCGGTGAGGCGCTGGGCGGCGCCGGCCAGGCCGTCGGGCCACGCCACCGCCGCGGCCACGAGCCCCAGGCCGGTGACCAGCGACTGGTAGCGGCCCCACCCGGCTATGTGGTCGAGGAGCGTGAAGACGATCCCGCCGGCGGCCAGCGCCCCGCCGACGAACGCGCCCGACACGGTGGTGATGCCCCCGACGAACGCGAGGGCGAGGAACGAGAGCGACACCAGGGATCCGAACGACCCGTACGACAGCTGCCGCTGGGAGTAGCCGAGGAGGGCCCCGGCGGCGCCCGCCATGAACGCCGATGCCGCGAACCCGCCCAACTTGACCGCGGTCACGCCCACGCCGGCGACGGCCGCCGCCCGCTCGTTGGCCCGCACGGCCAGGAGGAGCCGGCCCGTCCCTCGTCGCCGCGCGGCGGCAAGGGCCACACCCATGGCAGCCACCGCGGCCAGCACGAGGACGCCGAAGACAGGGCTCGGGTAGTCCCCGCCGGCGTCGATGCCCAGGCCGATGCCGAGGAACGTCGGGGAGGGCACCTCGCTGCCGCCGAAGCCTCCGGTGAGGCCGGGGTTGCGGAAGACGAGCTCCTCCACCGCTACCGCCGCGGCGAGGGTGGCGACGGCCAGGTCGACCCCCCGCAGCCGCAGCGCCGGCAGGGCGAGGAGGACGCCGGTCGCGGCGGCGACGGTGGCGGCGAGGAGGGGGGCTATGGGGAACGGCACCCCGGCGCCGTCGCCCAGCTTGGTCAGGGTGAAGCCGGCCATCCCGGCGAAGGCCATGTGGGCCAGGGAGATCTGGCCGAGCCAGCCGGTGAGGAGCACCAGCGACAGGCACACCCCGGCGGCGATGAGGCTGGTGATCAGGCCGAGGCGGTCGCCCCCGCGAAGGGTGAAGAGGCCGATCGCCGCCGCGGCCAGGCCGAGGGCGGCGGGAAGGGTGATGTGGCGGGCGGGCCGGGCGCGGGGCAGGCGCCGCCCCGCCGGCTCCGAACGGTCGGGCACCCTGCGCCCGGCCAAGGCCATGGCGACCACGATCACGAGCAACGGGAGCCCCTGCTGCAGCCCCACGCGGGGCACCCAGTCGAAGCGGGCCTGGAGGTGGACGAGCTCGGACTGGGCCATGCCCAGGGCGAGGGCGGCGGCGGCGGTCACGGCGAACGACGAGAGCCGGCCGACCAGGGCGGCGGCCAGCGCGGGGACGACCAGCAGCGTGTAGGTCGTCGGGTTCAGGGCGGTGATCGGCGCCACCAGGATCCCGCCCAGGCCGGCGAGCAGCCCGGCCAGCGCCCAGTTGGCCGCCGCCACCCGCTCGACCGGGGTCCCCAGCGAGGCGGCGGTGGCAGCGTCGTCGGCCACCGCCCGGCTGGCCAGCCCGAAGCGGCTGAACCGGTAGAGGGCCCACAGGGCGGCGGCCGCGGCGACCGCGACGGCGGCCAGCAAGAGCCGGTCCCGGGGCACGACGGCGCCGGCCACGGTGACGGGCTCGGCCGGGAGCACGGGCGCCACCGGGCGGTTGGCGGTGCCGAACCGCAGGACGATCACCGCCTGCAGGACGACGAGGACGCCGACCGAGGCGACGACCCGCGCCAGCGCGGGCGCCCGTCGTAGCGGACGGAAGACGACGACGTGTGCGACGACCCCGAGCAGGCTGGCCACCACCAGGGCGGCGCCGAGGCACGCCCAGAACGGCAGCCGGTCGCCCACATGGAAGCGCCCGGGCAGGCCGACGACGGGCAGCACCAGGTCACCGGCCGACCGCAGCTCGACGAAGACGTATGTGGCGTAGGCGGCCATGGCGCCGTGGGCGAAGTTCACGACGCCCGAGGCGCGATGGCCGAGCACCAGCCCCAGGCCGAGGGCGGCGTAGACCGCTCCCGTGCCCAGTCCCAGCACGAGGAACACGAGGTAGGGTCTGATCGTCCTCTCCCTTCGGCCCGTCGGAGGCTACCGACGGCCTCTCTCGCTTGAGCACATGCCGGGCCCGACCTCGCGCCGCCGATGGTCATCGACCTGGCTCGCCGTGGCGCTGGCCGTCGCGGTGGCGGCAGCCGCCTGCTCGGACGACGACGGGGAGGGCGGTGGCCCCCGCGGCGAGCCGGTGGTCGTGGGCTTCATCAACCAGGAGAAGGGCGCCGTCGGGTCGTTCCCCGAGGTGCGGACCGACGCCGAGGCGGCGGTGCGGTACGTCAACCGCGAGCTCGACGGCGTCGGCGGGCGCCCCCTCCGGCTGGAGAGCTGCGCCACCGACGGCACGCCCGAGTCGTCCCAGGCGTGCGCCAACCAGCTGCGGCTGAAGCGCCCGGTGGCGGTGATCGGCGGCGTGGACCTCGGGGCGGCGGCGTCGATCCCGGTCCTCGACGCCGCCGGGATCCCCTACGTCGGAGGGTCGCCCTCGCTCGGCGACGAGCTGACCCGGACCAACGCCTACATGCTCACCGGCGGGGTGGCCGCCGACCTGCTCGGCCAGGCCCAGTACGCCCTGGACACGCTCAAGCCCAAGCGGGTGGGCGTGCTGTACATCGACCTCCCGGGCCTCCTGTCGACCGCGGTCGAGGCCGCCCGCCGCGTGCTCACCAAGAAGGGCGTGACCGACGTCACTGCCGTCCCCGAGAAGGCCGACGCCGCCGACTTCACCCAGTCGCTCACCGCCGTCAACCGGGGCAACCCCGAGGTGATCGTGGCCCTCTTCCCGGCCCAGGCGTGCGCCCGCATCATGCAGGCCCGCAAGGCGCTCGCCATCAAGGCCCGGTTCTTCTTCCCCGGCGCCTGCGCCGACCAGGCGGTGTTCGACGCCTCCGGCGGCGGCGCCGAGGGCAGCTACTTCGCCTCCGGCTTCCTCTCGTTCACCGACCGGTCCAACGCCGAGGTGGCGACGTACCTGGACAAGCGGCGGGCCCACGGCGCCGGGTCCACGCCCCCGTCGGTGCTCTCACAGGCCGGGTTCGCCGTCGTCGTCGACCTCCGCCAGCTCCTCACCGAGGTCCAGGGCCCGCTCTCGGCGGCCTCCGTCGTGGCCGCCCTGAGGGCGAGCCGCGGCCACCCCGCCTTCATGAGCCATCCCTACACGTGCGACCGCCAGCAGGTCTTCATCCTCGCCGCCGTCTGCAACGCCAACGTCCGGGTGCTGCAGTACCGGGCCGGCGCCCTGGCCGACGTGGCCGGCGCATGGGTCAGCGGGGCCGAGCTCGTGCGCCTGGCGGTGGGCTGACGCTCGGGCGCCTCAAAGGATGTTGCGGCAGCCGCCGCTGGCGGGGTCCTCCACGCCGTTCCAGTCCACGACCCGAGCGCACACCTGGCGGTAGGTGACGGCCTGCTCGCGGGGGAACCGCCAGGGGTCGGACCTCGTCCAGGTCACCGGCGACTGGCCGTCGTCGAAGGAGAACCGGATGGCGTAGGTGCCCTCCTTGCGGCCGCGCTCGGGGGTGAACCCCGCCGTCCCGAAGACGACCTCGAAGCTGCCGTCGACCTGCGGCGACACGACGATGATCGTCACCGAGCGGGCGGGCGGGACGGTGGTCGGTGCCGGGGCGGGGCCCTGGGGCGGCGAAGAGGGGGTGGCCCCGCCGGGGGCGGGGGCGAGCGTGGTCGGCGGGGCCTGCTGCGGAGCGGGCGGCGCCGCGGTGCCTGGGGCGGCCGCCTGGCCGCCGGCCGGGCGGGGCGGTGGCGCCGGGCCCCGGTTCTCCCGGAGGAACTCGATGGCCTTGACGTGGGCCGACACCGCGTCGGTGCGCACCTGCTCCTGCTCGTCCGGGGGCAGGCGCTTCGTCACCTCCACGAGGGCGGCGTCGGCCTCCGCCACCGCGATGGGATCGCCCAGGGCCAGGGCCGTCCGTAGGCGGGCGACGGCGGCTCGGGCCGTCTCCACGGACGCCCGGTCCTGCGACCGGTCGGCGACGAGGGTGGGCACGGCGAGGACGGCGATCACGACGGCGGCGGCGGCCACCGAGGCGCCGGCGGCGAGCCAGCCCACCCGGCGGGCCCGTCCCCGGGCCAGCTCGGGGACGGACGGCGGCGGCGGCGCCGGGGCGGGCGGGCGGCGCGGCGGGGTGGGGCGGCCGGGGGGGACCTCGGGGGCCGGAGGGTGGCGATCGACGACGGGAGGGAGCTGGCGGACCTTCCCGTGGCGCTCCTGTCCCGCTTCGTCGGCGGCAGAGGCCTCCGGCTCCGTCCCCTCCTGGGGACGCCCCTGGGCGATCATGGCTCGCAAGGCGGCGACCCGCTCGGGCGGCGGCTCGACCGGCGGCGGGGCCAGCGCCCGGCCGAGGAGCTCGAGGAGGCGGTCGTCGTCAGCCACCGGAGGCGACCTTCCCGAGCGCGATCCGGAGCCGGGCCAGGGCACGGGACTGGGCCATGCGCACCGCCCCGGGACGCTTCCCGATGACCTCGGCGACCTCCTCGGCGGCCAGGTCCCCGATGATCCGAAGCTCGAGGACCTCCTGGTCGAAGGGGCTGAGCGAGGCGAAGGCGGCCCGCACCGCGGCCGCCTCCTCGTCGAGGATCACCGCGTCGAGGGAGTCGTCCTCCTCCCGCTGGTCGGGCGCCACCGTGAGGTTCACCCGGCGGTTGCTCCGCTGCGCCTCGAGCACGACGTTGCGCAGGATGCCGTAGAGCCAGGCGACGAAGCCCCCACCCGTCCACTGGAAGTCGCCGATGCGGCGGTACGCCCGGGCGAACGTCTCGCTGACGGCGTCGTCCGCCTCCGTGCGGCCCCAGAGGCGCCGACGGGCGTAGGCCAAGAGACCGGGGTACGTGGCCCGGTACAGAGCTTCCCAGGCGGCGGCGTCGTCGTCCTCCTGCGCACGCCGCACCAGCTCCATCAGCTCTGCAGGAGGCGGGTGCCAACCACTACCGCTTGCCGACAACAGGACGCGAGTTGTACCACCGCCGGCGGCGGCGGGCGTCGGGAGGGGGATGACGGCACTGGCGGACACGGGCGACCTCTCCTGAGAATGGCGCTCCCGGCGGGCGTGTCACAGGTCTCAGCCCGGAGGGACCCCCGCCACCACCCACTGACCGGGGCCGGCCCGCCGGGCCCGGCCCGTACGCCGCAGATAAGCGAGGGCGGCGCTCACCGAGTCGGGGTCGTCGCCCACCCGGCCCAGTTCCGCCAGCCGGTCCGTGATGGCACCCCGGCCGAGGGGCCCGGACTCCTCGAGGAGCACCTGGTAGACGGCCTCCGCCCGGCTGAGCTCAGGCCAGAGCACCGGCTCCCAGGCCGGCCCGCCCGCTTCGTCCGCCGCTCCCCCCGCCCCTCCCACCGGCATGCCCGGCGCCGGTCCGCTTCGGCGCCGAGCCAGCGCCAGCTGGAGGCCGTAGCGCTCGGCCTGCAGGCTGGCGACCTCCTCCTCCAGCCGCCGGAGCTGCTCCTCGGTGTCGACCAGGAGGGCCTCGACCTCGGCCAACACCTCCTGTAGTGCGGCCTCGACCTCCATCGAGCCCATCCTACGGCGCCTTGGGGCTCATCTCCTCGGTACAGCTCCGGTACAGCCAAGGTCAAGGACTGGTCAAGCTTCCTTGACTTGCCGGTGACCGCTCGCCGACAATCCCACATGCCAACCACGCCTCTTCGCCCAAATAGCGGCCTGGCCGCTTCTCCGGCCGCCGACGTATCACCTGTACCACGTGACCGATGCAACTCCGGTCGAGGGTGCCCCGAGGTGTCACGGAGCAGCTGTCACCGGTACGGCCTGCCCGGGCCGGGTGACATGCGCCTGGCCTGGCCCGTTTCCCCAGTTCAGAGGCACTTTTCCCGCAGTTTTCACCAGGTTCTTGGTCTTGTGATCCACAGGCTGGCATCCGAAGAATCTGCCCTCGTCCCGCCACTCGGCGCGCCGGTTCGCGCCGAGACGTCCTTTGCCCAGAAAGGGTGCTGCCAAGCTGATGACCGCAAGGCGTTCGGTGCGCCTGACAGCCGGCAAACGAGTCGTTGTCGGCGTCCTTCTGGGCCTTCTCTTTCTGGCTGTACCGGCACTCGTGCTCGCCGCGGTTCCTGGCACCGGTTTCGTCGAGGTGTGCAAGAACGCCGCCGGGCCGGGGGTGGGCGGCAGCTTCACCTTCGACGTGGGCGGGCACACGGTGACGGTCCCCGTCGGAGCGTGTGCCCACCCGGTCGAGGTGCCGGCGGGCACCATCACCATCACCGAGCACGCTCAGCCGGGGATGGTCGTCACCGACATCTCCACGTTCCCCGGCGGGCGGATGATCAGCCGCGATCTCGGCGCCCGATCGGTGACCGTCGCCGTCGCCGCCGGCGACGTCTCCACCCAGACGGTCGTCACCTTCGCCAACGCCTTCGAGATCGGCCAGCTGAAGGTGTGCAAGGTGGCGGGGCCGGGCGTGGCGACGGGGACCGGCTTCAGCTTCACGGCGGCCGGCCAGGCGTTCACCGTTCCCGCCGGGTCGCCACCGGGGGGGTTCTGCCGGTTGGCCGGCAGCTTCCCCGCCGGGACCGGCGTGACCGTCAACGAGCATGCGGTGGCAGGCACCGAGGTGTCGGCGATCACCGTGGCGCCGTCGGGCCGGGTGGCCGGCCAACCCGACCTGGCCGCCCGGGCCGTCACCGTCACCATCGGCCCGGGCGTCACCGAGGTCACCTTCACCAACCGGGCCGCGCCCACGCCGGCGACGACCACGACGACGTCGGCGCCCGCCACCACGACGACCGTGCCCGCAGGGGCGACCACCACGACGACCCCGGTGCCCAGCACCACGCCCCAGGTGACGACCACCACCACCCCGCCGGGTGCCACGACGACGACGTCGGCGCCCACCACCACGACGACCGTGCCCGGCGGCCCGACCACCACGACGACCCCGGTGCCCAGCACCACGCCCCAGGTGACGACCACCACCACCCCGCCGGGCGCCACGACGACGACGCTGCCCGGCGGGGCGGCGACCACGACGACGCAGGTGCCCAGCACCACGCCTCAGGTGACGACCACCACCACTCCGCCGGGTGCCACGACGACCACCGTCCCCGGCGGCGCCACGACCACCACGTCGACACCCGGGACGGTGCCTCAGGTGACGACGACGACCACCCCGCCGGGCGCCACGACGACCACCCTCCCCGGCGGTGGTGCCACGACGACGACCACCCTGGGCGTCCCTCCGCCCGTCACCCCGACGACCCGGCCGACGGCCCCGGCGACCACCGTGCCCCGCGTCGGTCGGCCCGGCCCGACCGCGCCCGCCCCCGCCGGGGCGCCCGCGGTCCGTCGCCCGCTGGCCCTCACCGGTGCGCCCAGCGCCCTCCTGCTCCTGCTGGCGACCCTGGCGCTCGTGACTGGCTCCGCGCTCGTCCGCCTCGGCCGGGTGCCAACGCCCGTCTCCCACGGGCCACTCGGGGAGCCTCCCAAGCCCGTCGACGACTTCGAGCGGGCACTGGCCGACCCCTTCTTCCTTCCGCCGCCCGGCACTCCTGCGCTGGCCGTGGCCGCGGCCGGCGGTTCTTCGGGACTGCGTCGCCGTCCCGGACTTGACTTGACCCCGCCGCCGCGGTCAAGTCGCTTGGGTCAAGGCGATGTCGGCTGGGACACCCGAACGTCCACCCCGGCGGCGGCCAGGGCCCTGCTCAGGGCGATCCGGTCGGCCGCTGGTATGCGCTCCCCCACCCGGAAGGCGGTGGGGACGCCGACGGCCCGGCAGGCCCGGACGAGCGCGGCGTCGTAGGCCGCCAGATCGGCGACCCACCGCTCAGCCTCGGCCGGCGAGACCTCGGCCTGGCCCTGGCGGGCCTGGAGGCGCCCGTACAGGCGCCGCAGCTCGGCGCCGAGCCGCTCGATGTCCACCGGTGGCGGCGCGGGGGCCTCGGGCGGCTTCCGCGCCCCCAGCCACTGGCGGAAGCTCGAGCCGGATGGCGGGTGAGGCCGCCTCGACGAGGGAGCCGGGCGGGCCTCGCGGAGCGGCCGATGCGAAGGAGCAGACCGGTCCGGACCCGGTTCGTGGCTGTCCGGTGCCTGTTCCGTCGCAGGCGGGGCTGACGCACGAGCGGGCGCCGGTGGCGGCGTGAGCGGCGGGGCGGGCGGCGGGGGCTCGGGCGGCGGCGGCGGCGAGGGCGGTTCGGCGACGACGGCAGGCGGCCGCAGGCGCTCCTCGCGCCGCCGCTCCTCCTCGATCTGGCGCCGTAGCTCGACGAACTGGTCCCGCATGCGAGACGCCTCGGCGTCGATCGCTCGCAGCCTCGCCTCGAGCCCGCCGGCCAGCTGCTCGGCGAGGGCCACCCGCTCCACGAGCGCCTGGAAGTCGCTGATCGGGACCAGGACCGTGCCGGGCACGGCCAGGCGCACGTCGGTGCCCGAGACCGGCTCCGGGGCCGTCCGGTCGCGGGGACCGGCCCGGCGCAGCACGTCCTCGAGGCGCACTTCGACCCGCTCCAGTCCCGCGGGTGTGGTGACCTTGCGGCTCGCAACCGACCCCTCCCGCCGCCACTTGCGGATGGCGCTGACCGAGCATCCGGCCTGCTTCGCGGCGTCGGCCTGCAGGACCCACGGCCCGTCGACCCGCCCGGCCGACGCGGATCCCAGCGGCGGCATCGGCCTGCCCCTCGGATCGCTCTCCACTGAGGGCAACCTCACGACCCCAGCCTCTCTCGTCCGTTGCCCGTGGGCTGCATGGTAGCGGTCCGCCCGCCCGTCGGCGAGAGGCCTGCCCGACCCAGCCAGGACACCGCCGTATCAGCTGGTACGCCCATATAGCGCGTCACGTGGCGGGTGCTCGTGGCAGCCGGGACATCCCCCTAGGGGGTTGGCTGCACCTGTAGGTCGACCTGCGTCCGCGCCGGCGCCCCGACGCCGGGCGCGGTCAGGGCCGGGGCAGCTGTTCCCGTATCACGGCGGTCAGCGCGCCCCCCGACAGCTCGCCTACGGGCACGTGACGGGCACCCATGGCCGCCGCCAGCTCGGCGCCCAGGCCGAGGCGTGCGGCCCCCGCCTCCACGTCGACTACGACCGCCGGCACGCTTCGGCGGCGCACCGCGGCGGCCGCCTCCATGGCCGCCCCCACGGGGTCGGCGCCGTGGGGGCCGCTGGTCGCCCGCCCGTCGGAGACCACCACGAGCAGAGGGCGGTGGTCACCCTCCTTGCCGCCGGTGGAGACGGCCAGGCGCAGGGCGGCGGAGATCCCCGCCGCCAGGGGGGTGCGTCCCCCGGTCGCCAGCTCGGCCAGCCGCGCCCGGGCCACCTCGACGCTGCCCGTCGGCCGTAGGGCCACCTCGGCCTGCTCGCCCCGGAAGGTCACCATCGCCACCCGGTCGCGGCGCTGGTAGGCGTCGAGGAGGAGGCTCATCACCGCCGTCTTGGCCGCCTCCATGCGCCGCTCCGCCCCCATCGAACCCGAGGCGTCCACGACCAGGATCACCAGGTTCCCAGCTCGCCGCTCCCGCACCGCCTCCCGCACGTCCCCCGCCTCGACCGGACGCTCGTCCGCCGCCTGGCCCGGAGCCGCCTCGACGCGCCGGGCGGCGGCGGCCCGCACGGTCGCCGCCACCGCCACGGACCGCACCGGTGCGTCGGCCGGATCCCGGTCGCCCACCAGGCGTCCCCGCTCGCCGGTGACCGGTGACCGGCGCCCGTCGGCGCCCGACACCGCCCGGGGAGCCTGGAGGGGCACGACCGGAGCGGGAGGGCCGGGGGCGACGGCCGGAGCCGGAGGACGCTCGGCCGGACCGGCGGGCTCGTCGGATGGCGCGGCACGCGGTCGACCGCCCTCGTCGCCCCCCGTCCCGGTCGCCCGGTCGATGGCCCGGTCGAGGGCCCCGTCGAGCTCGTCCTGGTCCATCCCCGGTCGTTCGAACGGCTGGCGGCGCCGGCGGTGGGCCAGCGCCAGCGGCGCCACCCGGCGCACGTCCTCCGTCGTGGTCTCGGCCCGCCCCTCGAGGCCGGCCAGGGCGGCGGCCGCCCGGCACGTCACCAGGTCGGCCCGCAGGCTCTCGGCGCCCACCTCGGCGCACAGGGCGCTCACCATGGCGGTGAGCTCGGGCGTGACCACGGAGGGGGCGGCGGTCGCCAGCCGCTCGGCGAATTCCCGCTGCCGAGGAGCCCACGCGGCCGCAACCGTCTCGGGATCGGCGTCGAAGGCCAGCCGGCGGCGGACCGCCTCGGCCCGCTCAGTCGGGTCGGACCCCGCCACCACGTCCACCGCCAGGCCGAAGCGGTCGAGCAGCTGGGGCCGCAGCTCCCCCTCCTCGGGGTTCATGGAGCCCACCAAGAGGAAGCGGCTCGGGTGGGCGTGGGCGATGCCCTCCCGCTCCACCCGGTTCACGCCTGACGAGGCGACGTCGAGGAGGACGTCCACGAGGTGGTCGGCGAGCAGGTTGACCTCGTCGACGTAGAGCACGCCGCCGTGGGCGGCGGCCAAGAGCCCGGGACGGAAGCGCACCTCGCCGCCGGTGAGGGCGGCAGCCAGGTCGAGCGATCCGACGACGCGGTCCTCGGTGGCCCCCAGCGGCAGCTCCACGAACGGCGCCGAGCCAGGCAGGAGGTCGGCCACCCCCCGAGCCAGCGTGGTCTTGGCCGACCCCTTCTGGCCCCGGAGCAGCACGCCCCCGATCCGGGGGTCCAGCGCCGCCACGAGCAGGGCCAGCTTGGCCTCCTCCTGGCCCACCACCGCCGAGAAGGGGAACTGGGCGGTCACCGGCCCTCCTCCCACCCCTCCGCTTCGAGCAGCGCCGAGCGGACGGTCGCCAGTGCCTGCTCGGACGCGTCCCAGAGTCCCCGCTCGGACGCCTCCAGCAGCCGCTCGGCGATCGAGCGCAGGGCCCACGGGTTGGAGCGCTCGAAGAACTTGCGCACTGCGGGGTCGCCGAGGTAGCCGTCCGTCACCCGCTCGTACATCCAGTCCTCCACCACCCTGGCGGTGGCGTCGTAGCCGAAGAGGTAGTCGACGGTGGCGGCCATCTCGAAGGCGCCCTTGTAGCCGTGGCGCTGCATGGCGGCGATCCACTTCGGGTTCACCACCCGGGTGCGAACGACCCGGGCCGCCTCCTCGGCCAGCGTGCGCACCCGGGGCTGGGCGGGGTCGGAGGAGTCGCCGAAGAAGGCGTGGGGCTGGACGCCGGTGAGGGCCCGCACGGTGGCGACCATCCCGCCGTGGTCCTGGAGGTAGTCGTCGGAGTCGAAGATGTCGTGCTCGCGGTTGTCCTGGTTCTTCATGGCCACGTCGATGGCGGCGAAGCGCCGGCGCATGGCGTCGGGGGCGGCGATCCCCATGCCCCGGCGGCCGTAGGCATAGCCGCCCCAGGCCAGGTAGACGGCGGCCAGGTCCTCGTCGGACCGCCAGTCGCGCGACTCGAGCAGGGGAAGGATCCCCGACCCGTAGGCCCCCGGCTTGGCCCCGAAGATCCGGGGGTCGTCGCCCCCGTGGGCCCGTAAGAAGTTGGCGTCGGGCGGCTCGTCCAGCCCCGCGACCAGCGCCACCGCGTCGTCGAGGAGGTGCACGAGGTTGGGGAAGGCGTCCCTGAAGAACCCCGAGATGCGAAGGGTGACGTCGATGCGGGGACGGCCCAGCTCGGCGAGGGGGATCGCCTCGACCCCGGTCACCCGCCCTGACTCCTCCGCCCACACCGGGCGCGCCCCGAGGAGGGCGAGGGCGCAGGCCACGTCGTCGCCCGAGGTGCGCATCGCCGACGTCCCCCAGACCACCAGGCCGACCGACTCCGGCGGCCGACCGGTGTCGGCCACGTGCCGCTGGACCAGGCCGTCGGCCAGCCGGCACCCGACCTCCCACGCCAGGGAGGAGGGGAGGGCCTTGGGGTCGACGGACCAGAAGTTGCGACCGGTGGGGAGGACGTGGGCCATCCCCCGGCTGGGGGCTCCGCTGGGACCGGCGGGCACGTGGCGGCCGGCCAGGGCGGCGAGGGTGTTGGCCACCTCGTCGGTGGTGCGGGCCAGGGCGGGGGCGAGACGGTCGCACACCCACCGCAGGGTCGGGTCGTCACCGTCGTAGCGCCAGCCCGCCGCCTGGAGGGCGGCCAGCCGGCGGCGGCACTCCGCCTCCACGCGGTCGACCCCCGCCCGGTCCTCGCCCGCGCCCAGCTCGGCCGCCACCGTCGCCCGCAGCGACGGCACGGATGCGCCCTGGGGCAGCCGGGTGAGAGCGGTGACCAGGTCGAGCTCCGCGTCCCCGGCGGGCGGGGCGCCGAGGGTGTGGAGCCCGCCGCGGATCTGGGCGTCCTTGAGCTCGCACAGATAGCCGTCGACGTGCAGCACCAGGTCGTCGAAGTCGTCGCCTTCGGGCGCCTCGCCCACACCGAGGTCGCGGTGCATCTCGGCCGCCACCAGCACCTCCCAGACGCGGGCCCGGATGGCCGGCAGCTTGGCCGGGTCGAGGGCGGCGACCTTGGCGTACTCGTCGAGCAGCGACTCGAGCCGGGCCAGGTCGTCGTAGGTGTCGGCCCGGGTGAGCGGCGGGACGAGGTGGTCGACGACCACGGCGTGGGCCCGCCGCTTGGCCTGGGTGCCCTCGCCCGGGTCGTTCACGACGAACGGGTACACGAGGGGCAGGTCGCCCAGGGCGGCGTCGGGGGCGCAGGCGGCGGACAGGCCGACGCCCTTGCCGGGCAGCCACTCGAGGGTGCCGTGCTTGCCCACGTGGACGACGGCGTCCGCCCCCCACGCCTGGTCGAGCCACCGGTAGAAGGCCAGGTAGTGGTGGGTGGGGGGCAGCTCGGGCGAGTGGTAGACGGCGACGGGGTTCTCGCCGAAGCCCCGCGGCGGCTGCACCGCCACCAGCACACCACCCAGGTCGATGCCGGGGAACAGGAGCTCGCCCGAGCCGGGGTCCCGGTAGACGTCGCCGGGAGGCGGCCCCCACGCCTCGCCGACTGCATGGCGGAGAGCGGCGGGCACCGTCTCGAACCAGGCGGAGTAGGCGTCGGCCCGCCAGCGTCCGGCGGCCGCCTCCCCCTGGGCCGTTGAGAGCGACCCCTGGTCGTAGGTGAGGGCGTCGGCCAGCTCGGCCATGAGGGCGTCGCCGTCGGCGGGGACGCGATCGACGCGGTAGCCGGCGCGGCGGAGGGCGTGCAGCAGGACGACGACCGACGCCGGCGTGTCGAGGGCGACGGCGTTGCCGATGCGGCTGCGTTTGGTCGGGTAGGCGGACAGGACGAGGGCGACCCGCTTCTCGGGGTTCGGCCGCCCCCGCAGGGCGGCCAGGCGGACGGCCAGCCCGGCAACCCGGTCGCAGCGGTCGGCGACGGCCCGGTAGGCGACGACCGGGGCGCCCAGCTCGTCGCCGTCGTCGACGACCTCCTTGAACGAGAAGGGCGGGCCCACGATGCGGCCGTCGAACTCGGGGATGGCGACGCTCATGGCGACGTCCAGGGGGCCGAGCCCGCCGGCGCCGGCCTCCCACTCCTCGCGGGACCGGGTGGCGGCCACGGCCTGGAGCACGGGGAGGTCGAGGGCGGCGAGGGCGGACGCGTCCCAGTCGTCGTCTCTGGCCGAGCCCATGGCCAGGACGGTCGTGACGACCACGTCGACGCCCCGCTGGGCCAGCAGCTCGAGGGCGGGCACCCGGCCGTCGGGCCCCGGCCGCAACGAGTAGCACCACACGGGCACCGCCGTGGCGCCGCGGGCGGCCAGCGCGGAGCACAGGTCCTCGACGAAGCGGGTGTTCCCCGACAGGAGGTGGGCCCGGTAGAAGACGACCCCGACGACGGGGCCGCCGCCCCGGCCGTCCTCCCAGCCGGGGAGGACGCCGTGGGCCGGGACGGGCGCGGGTGGGTCGAAGCCGAAGCCGCCGAGGAGCACGGTGTCGGCCACGAACCGCAGCAGGTGCTCGATGTTGGCCAGCCCGCCGTGGACCAGGTACTCGAACGCCTGGGCCACGGTGGCGGCCGGGGCGGTCGACAGCGCGGTGAGCTCGGCGTCGGGAGCGGCCTCGCCGCCGAACGCCAGCAGCGGGACGCCGGCGGCGGCGCAGCGTCCCCGGAGCTCGTCGAAGGGTCCCTCCCAGGCCCGCCGCCCGCCGAGGAGGCGGACGAGCACGACCCCCACGCCGGCCAGGTCGGGCGCCCGCTCGAGGCCGGTGGGGTTGGCCGCCCGCACCGGCGGGAAGCCGGGCGGCAGCCCCTCGATCACCGACCGGAGGGCGAGGATCTCCGTGTCGGCGTTGGTGAGGACGAGGATCACGGGGCCCCCTCCTTGACGAGGGTCTCGACGGCGGCGAGGTCCAGGTGGGCCTCGACCAGGTCGGCCAGGCGGTCGATCTGGGCCTCCCGGGCGGCGGTGAACGACACCCCCGACGGGGGGAGCTCCTTCCCCCGGCGCCGCCCCACGTCGGCCAGGAAGGCGGCCCGGAACCCGTCCTCCTCGAACAGCCCGTGGAGGGTGGTGCCGAGCACTCGGCCGCCCGGGTCCACGGCCCCTTCGGCCTCGGAACCGTACGCGTCGTCCAGCTGCACCCACGGCCGTGCCCCGGCGCCGCGGGTCACCCGCCCGTGGTGGATCTGGTAGCCCGTCAGCCGCTGGCCCAGCGCCCGGCCCCGGCGCTGGCGGGTGACCTTGGACGCCCCGAACACGGTGGCCACGTCGAGCCAGCCCAGGCCGGCGACCCGGCCCCGGCCCGACTCGACACCGTCGACGACCACCCGGCCGAGCATCTGGTAGCCGCCGCAGACGCCGAGCACCGCGCTCCCCCGCCGGCGGGCCTGGTCGAGCGCCCGGTCGAGCCCCCGCCCCCGTAGCCACTCGAGGTCGGCCACGGTGGCCTTGGTGCCGGGGAGCACGACCAGATCGGGGTCGCCCACGGCGGCGGGATGGTCGACCAGGCGGACGGCGACGGCGGGTTCGACGCCCAGGGCGTCGAGATCGGTGAAGTTGGAGATGCGGGGGAACCGGACGGCGGCCACGTCGAGCGCCGTCCCCTCGGTGGTGGCCGGCGCCGGTGCGGGCCGCCGGCCGTCGAGGGCGAGGGAGTCCTCGGCGTCGAGGCCGACGTCATGGACGTAGGGAAGCACGCCCAGGGTGGGGACGCCCGACCGCTGCTCGAGTTGGGCCAGGCCGTCACCGAGCAGGGCGGGGTCGCCGCGGAACTTGTTGACGACGAACCCGCCCACCAGCCGGCGGAGGTCGTCGGGCAGGAGGGTGACGGTGCCGTAGAGGGCGGCGAACACGCCGCCCCGGTCGATGTCGCCCACGACCACCGCCCGCACCCCCGCCCGGGCGGCCAGGCGGAG
This sequence comes from Acidimicrobiales bacterium, assembly GCA_036260255.1. Classification (GTDB taxonomy): domain Bacteria; phylum Actinomycetota; class Acidimicrobiia; order Acidimicrobiales; family AC-14; genus DASZJY01. Next base: position 39,617 of record DATAAF010000005.1, read on the forward strand.
GTTGACGAGGTCCCCGTCGAGGAGGTTGATCTCGGCCGGGCTGCCCGCCCCCTCGAGGAGGACGACGTCGAAGCGGGACCGGAGGTCGTCGAGGGCGGCGGTGACAGTGGCGACGAGGCGGGGCTTGGCCGCGTGGTACGCGGCGGCGTCGAGGTGGCCGGCGGGCCGTCCCATGACGACCACCTGGCTCGTGCGCTCGCCCGTGGGCTTGAGCAGGATCGGGTTCATGGCGACCTCGGGCTGGGCGCCGGCGGCCAGCGCCTGGACACCCTGGGCCCGCCCGATCTCGTGGCCGGCGGGCGTGACCCAGGAGTTCAGGGCCATGTTCTGGGCCTTGAACGGGGCGACCCGGACGCCCCGGCGGTGGAGCACCCGGCACAGGCCGGTGACGAGGTGGCTCTTGCCCACGTCGCTGCCGGTGCCGCACACCATGAGGGCGCCCCTCACCGGGCCGCCTCCAGGGCGTCGGCCAGGCGCGCCAGCCCCGGGGGGTCGGGGACGGCGATGCGGACGTGGCCGGGCAGGCCGAAGGACGTGCAGTCGCGCACGAGCACGCGCTGGCGGGCCAACCGGTCGCGAAGGCCGGGGGCGGGCACGAGCAGCCAGTTGGCGTCCGACGGCTGAGGCCGGAACCCGTGGCTCCGGAGCAGGGCGGCCAGGTCGTCCCGCCCGCGGCCGACCGCGTGCGACCAAGCGGGCAGGTCGACGGTGGCGAGGAGGTCGGGGAGGGAGGCGGTGGCCAGGCCGTTGACCGACCAGGTGGGCTGGCGGGCGGCGAGCCGCCGGGCGGTGCCGGCGTCGGGTGCCAGCACGTAACCGGCCCGCAGGCCGGGACAGGCCAGCACCTTGGTGAGCGAGCCGACCACGACCGCGCCCTGGTCGGCGTCGCCCCGGGTCCAGCGCCCGGCGGCCAGCGGGAAGAAGGCCTCGTCCCAGACGTGCGCCGGGGCGCCGGGCGGGGCCAGCCGGCCGCTCGGGTTGTGGGGGTTCGAGCGCCACCGGGGCCCGCCGCCGCGGGGGTAGAGGGCGAAGTCGGGCTCGTCGACCCGTCCGCCGCCCAGCTCGGCGGCAACCAGGGCGATGGCCTCGGCCCCGCCGTTGGTGAGGAGCACCCGCTCGGGGTCCGTCCCCAGGGCGGCGGCCAAGGCGGCGGTGGCGGGGCCCGGGTCGGGGTAGCGCCGCAGGGCGTCGAGGTGCTTGGCCACCACCTCCCCGGGGTCCGGCGCGGCGGGGTTGAGGCTGGCCGACAGGTCGAGCACCGCCCCCACGTCCACGCCCAGGGCGGCGGCCAGCCTGGCCCCGTCGCCCCCGTGCGGCCCGGGCGCGAGGATCACCGCCCCCGCCTCCGGGCGCATTGGGTCAGGAAAGGTCGCCCTTCCGGGTCACCTTTCCCACCCAGAAGGGCCAGCGCGGCCAGCGCGCCGGTCAGGGCCCACGCCACGTCGGACGAGAGACGCACGGCCCTGGCCACGTCGGCCGCCTCAGGCGGGCGCCCCGTCCCCAGCGAGGGACGCAGCTCGACCCGGCCCTCGTACTGGTTGGCCCCGCCGAGGCGGAGGCCGAGGGCGGCGGCGAAGGCGGCCTCGGCGACGCCGGCGTTGGGTGAGGGGTGGCGAGGGGCGTCACGACGGACCGCCTGCGACACGGCGGCGGCCGACCGGGGCCGGACGGCGGCGACCAGCGTCGCGGTGACCCGGGCCGGCACCCACCCGGCGGCGTCGTCGAGGCGGGCGCTGGCCCAGCCGAACCGGACGTAGCGGGGGGTGCGGTGGCCGACCAGGGCGTCGAGCGTGTTCACCGCCCGGTAGCCGAGGGCGCCGGGAGCGCCGGCCGCCGCCGCCCAAACTGCCGGCGCCACGACCGCGTCGACGGTGTTCTCGGCCACCGACTCGACCACCGCCCGGACGATCTCCTTCTCGTCCAGTCCCTCGGGGTCGCGCCCGACGAGGGCCGGGAGCAACGCCCGCGCCTCGTCCAGGTCACCCCGGTCGATTGCATCGCCGACCGCGGTGGCGGCCCGGGCCAACGCCCCTCCGCCCGCCGCCACGGTTGTGGCCCCGGCGGTCGTGCCGGCGAGCCAGCCCGCCGCCGCCCCCAGAGCGGTACCGGCGGCCGCATACGTCGCGCCCGGACCTCGGGCGTCGCGCCACAGCTGCACCTCGACGTGGCGCATCACCCGGCCGAAGGCGACGACCGGGTGCACCGCCGCCGGCGGCTCGGCCACGAAGCGGTCGACCACCAGCCCCACGGCGGTCGCCAGCGGCATCGGCATCGCAAACCGGCCGGTTCTGGCAACGGAAAGGTGACCGGGACGGCCGCCTTTCCTGACCCGATGTGCCAGGAGGAGGCTCACCAGCGGGCCGCCGCCACGAGGAGGCCGGCCGTCTCGCCGATCAGGCCGGAGGCCCCGAGGACGTCGCCGGTGAAACCGCCCAGCCGGCGGCGGGCGAAGGCCACCACCGCCACCGCCGCCGCGCCACCTGCCACCACGGCGGCCACGCCGCTCGCCCCGGTCGCCACCCCCGCCAGGGCGGCCGCGCCCACCACCCCGGCGGCGGCCGGGGCGCCGGCGCCGCGCCGGGCGCCTGCCTCGGGCAGGAAGGCGGCGGCCAGGCCACCAGGGCGGGCGTAGGGCACCGAGCGGGCCGCCGCCGCCATCACCGACCGCGACCCGCACCAGAGCGCGGCCACCAGCAGGGGCCGCGGTCGCAGCGCCGCCAGGGCCGACCAGCGCAGGAGGAGGACGGCGGTCGCCGTGCCCACCCCGAAGGCGCCGGCGCGCGGGTCGGCCATCACCTCCAGCCGGCGCTCCCGCTCGAGCGGGGCGAGTAGGCCGTCGGCCGAGTCGACCAGCCCGTCGAGGTGGAGCATGCCGGTCAGGGCCAGGTCGGCGGCCACCGCCACGGCGGCCGCCACCACCGGGGGCCAGAGCTCCGACGCGCCCCACCAGACCGCGCCCACCGCCAGTCCCAGGGCGGCGCCGACCACGGGGAACCACGACAGGGCGGACGGCGACGGGGCCGCCGCGCCACCCAGCGGGGTGAGGAAGGCGAGGGCCCGCCGCATCAGCCGCTCACGCCCGCGCCGCCGAGCATCGTGGCCACCAGGCCCTCGACCGGCACCAGCCGCAAGGCCCGTCCGGCGGCCGCCAGCACGACCTCGTCGGCCACCGATGCCGCCGCCTGGTTGAGCTCCCCCAACACGTCCCTGAACCGCCGGCCGGCGTGGGAGGACGGGTGCACCCCCAGCCCCACCTCCTCGGAGACGACGACGGTGTCGCCGGCCCGTTCGACCAGGGCGCGGCACAGCCCGTCGGCGTCCACCGCCAGCTCGGGCTGGCCGGCTACCCAGCTCCCCAGCGAGTCCACCAGCACCGCCCCTTGGACGGAGGACAGCGCACCGACCAGGTCGGGCCCCGTCTCGACCGTCGGCCACGAGGGTGGGCGGCGGGCCCGATGGGCGGCGACCCGGGCGGCCATGTCGGCGTCGCCCTCGACGACCACCGCGGTGGCCAGCACCGTCACCGGCCGGCGGCCGGCCAGGGCGGAGACCAGACGCTCGGCCATCGCCGACTTGCCCGAGCGCGCTCCACCCAGCACGAGCACGATCACGCGGCGCGTCCCCGTCCGTTCCGGGCGGGGCGGACCTGCATCTCCACGACGTCCTCGCGTCCTTTCGGCTCGTAGCCCGACAGGCAGGTCTCCTGGCTCCCGGATCAACGCTCCCCCCGGCCTTCCCGCCCTCACGGGCCGTGGCCATCCTTCGTGGGAGTCGCTCCCCGGTGACAGTTGCGGGACAGCCCCGGACTCGCACCGGGTTCCCTGCGCTGCGGGCCGAACAGTAGCCTGCCGGCGGTGGACCCTGCCCAGCGGAGGACGGAGGCGGAGCGGAGGAGCGAGGCGCGCCAGGCGGCGGCGGCCGGCCCGGCCGAGCGCCGGCGCACCGAAGCGGAGCGGAGGAGCGAGGCCCGGGAGGCGGAGGGCGAGGCCCAGGGCGAAGCGGGCGAGGACGGACCAGCCACCTCCCGGCGGCCCCCGTCGCTCGTCCTGGTCAACACTGGCCACGGCAAGGGGAAGTCGTCGGCCGCCTTCGGCGTCATGGGCCGGGGCTGGGCCCGGGGCTGGCGCGTGGGCGTGGTCCAGTTCGTGAAGGGCGGCAAGTGGAAGACGGGTGAGCGCAAGCTGGCCGACCACCTGGGGATCGAGTGGCACACCCTGGGCGACGGCTTCACCTGGGAGTCGACCGACCTGGACGAGACCGCCGCCAAGGGCCGTCACGCCTGGGACGTGGCGCGCCAGAAGCTCGCCTCGGGCGACTACGACCTCCTCATCCTCGACGAGCTGACCTACGCCGTCACCTACGGCTGGGTGCCGGTGGCCGACGTCGTCGAGGGGCTGCACGACCGCGCCCCCCGGACCAACGTGGTCATCACCGGCCGCGACGCCCCCCCGGAGGTGATCGAGCTGGCCGACACGGTCACCGAGATGCGCAAGGTCAAGCACGCCTACGACCACGGCATCACCGCCAAGAAGGGGATCGAGTATTAGCGAGCGACCTCAGACCGCCAGGCAAGGGCCGCGGTCAGTACCAGGAGGTCGAGCCGGTAGGAGCGGTCTGAGCTCTCTCGCGTTGGGGCCAGCTCGGCGGGCAGGAAGTCGTGTCTGGGCCGGCAAAGCCGGCCCTCTGGCCACCAGTGGTGCCACAGCGGGAAGAGATGGTCCCCAATAGCGTCCTCCTGATCAAAGAACCCGTAGTCGACCGCGCCAACGGTCGGGGAGGAGGCCGCCATGGGGACCGTGGCCAGGCTACTGGCCGAGCATGTCACCTTCCGCTGCACCTCGGTGGACCGCATCGGCATCCGGGGATACATCCCCGGGCTGCAATACGAAGGCGGGGTGGTGAAGTTCCTGCTCAGCCGGGGCAACACCATTCCGTCGCCCGCGGCGCTGAACCGCAACCGAGAGCGCCTCGTGGCGGACCTCGACGCCTTGATCGCGGCCTCTGGAGTCCCGGTGGCGCGCTTCCGCCGGGGCGAGAGCAAAGAGGACATCGCCCGGCCCTTTCAGGACGAGGCCGCAGCCGAAGGGCGCAGCGGGCTGGTACTGGTCGGCAAGGCCCAGGAGCGGACCTCGTCATGGCGGGGGTTCGTCGACCGCTCCCACGCCGCCCACCGGCCGAACCATCCCCACATCGCATGGCGACGTCAGTCCTCGGTCCCCGACCACTGGTACCTGTACTTCTGGGACCACGAGTGGGGGCCGGCCTTCCTCCGGCTGTGCTCCTACGCCCCCTACCCGCTGTGGTGCTGCGCCAACGGCCACGAGTGGGCCAAGCGCCAGCTGGCCAAGGCGGGAATCGGCTTCGAGGCCCTCGACAACGGCCTGCGCGCCGTCGAGGACCCCACCGCCGCCCACCGAGTCTGCGCCCGCCTGGGGGCGGGCCACGTCCGAGATCTGCTGCGGCGGATGACGGCGATCATGCCCGACCCCCTCACGACCGAAGACCGGCGAGCGGGGTTCGACTGGCGCTTCTCCATCGCCCAGCTCGAGGTCTCCGACACCGCCGTGTTCGACCAGCCCCGCCGGGCCCGGGCCTGGTTCGAGGCCGCCATCTCCGGCCACCTCGACCTCGGCCGTCCGGAGCGGGTCTCGCTGGTGGTCGACCGCACCGTGGTCAACCGGGGCAGGCACAAGACCCCGGGGCGCTTCGCCACCGAGGTGATCACCCGCGAGGTCGCCCCCCAGCTGCAGATTCACTACAAGTCCTCGAAGGCCAAGGCGTACCTCAAGGAGGGCCGAGCCCTGCGGGTGGAGACGACGGTGAACAACGCCAGTGACTTCGCCGTCCACAAGACGCTGACCGCCGACAACTGGCGCGCCCTGCGCCGCCTCGGGGCCGCCACCAACGCCCGCTTCCTGGCCGCCATCGGCGAGGGTCAGGCGGGCCTGCCCGACCTGGCCACCTTGGAATCGGTAGTGCTGCCGAGCGTCCACGACGGCCAGCGAGCACCGGGGCTGCGCTTCGGCGAGCCGCGGGTGATGGCCCTGTTGGGCTCCGTCGCCGCCTTCGCCCATGTCATCGGAGGGCTCACCAACAAGTCCCTGCGAACGCAGATGGAAGTCCTATGGAAGCCCTGCTACGCCTCCGCCCAGGCCTCGTACGACCTGCGACGGCTCCGGCTCAAGGGCTTCATCGAGCGCATCGACGGGACAAACACCTATCGCGTGACCGCCCACGGCCTTCGCATCGCCGCCTTCTTCACCCAGTTGGCCGCCCGGGTGGTGGTCCCTACCCTGACCGAGCTCGCGGGACTCGGCCGGCCACGGCCGCCAGCCCCGCGTCCCCTCACCGCCGCGTGGCGCAGCTACGAATGCGAGCTGACACGACTGCTGCGCACGGCTCGCCTCGTGGCATGATCCGAAACTTGCCTCAAGTCTTCAGGACCGGATTGTCAAGCGCGGGCTAGCGCGGGGAGGGCAGGCCCCCGCTGAGACGAAAGGGCTAGGCCACGTCCCGTCGGCGGAACAATAGGGTGGCGCTGGCCAGCAGCACCAGGGCCACCGCGGCGAGGTACACGCCCGCCTCGAGGACCGTCCTGCCGAAGACGTCGCCCCCTTCGTTCTCACCGGAGACGAGCACGATGGCGTTGCCCAGGAGCAGCCAGCGGCGGTAGTCCTCGAGGAACCCGCCCACCACGTTCTCGAACACGACGAAGTAGCCGAAGCCGATCCCCAGGGCGGCGGCGGTGTTGCGCCCGATCGAGGAGACGGCGAAGCCCAGGGTCGAGGCGATGGCGACCATGGCGGTGCCCCGCAGGGCGACACCTGCCAGCGACCGCCCGAAGCTGCCGCCCGTGCCGGCGGTGGTGCCGTGCAGGTAGGCGGACGGCAGGAGGGCGGCGGACAGCAACATCCCCGCCGCCACCGCAAAGGCGCAGGCCACCAGGGCGCTGGCCGCCGCCTTGGCCAGCAGGACCCGCGGCCGGCGGGGCTCCCACGTGAGGATGGTCGTGATGGTGCGCGATTGCCAGTCGGCGCCGATGCTCGACGCCCCGATGAGCCAGGCGACGACCACCAGCGGCCCGGTCGTCGCCTGGAGGATCCCCTTGAGGTCGGACAGGGCGAACCGGGGGTCGTCGACCGCTCCCACGGCGAAGCTGCAGCGCTCCTCTGGTGAGATCGGGGGCGCGCCTGGCCCCTCGGGAGCCTCGGGCGGCCCCACTTCGGACGCGCTCCGTTCCAGGCACGCCTCGAGCTCGGCGCGGGCCCGCCGCTGGCGGGCCGAAATCTCGGCCGCCGAGACGCCCTCGGTGTTCAGGAAGGTCAGGATGCCGGCCAGGGTGATGGCGACGACGGCGATGAGGGCGAGCACCCGGACGAGGCGGCGGGCCAGCAGCCGCTGGACCTCGCCGGCCAGCAGCGCCCTCACAGCTCGCCCCCGCTCTCACCCGTGAGCTCGAGGAACACCGTCTCCAGGCTGACCTCCTCGGGCCGGAGCTCGGTGAGGTAGAGCCGGCGGCGGGCGAGGGCCCGGGTGACCTCTTCGGCGTCGGCGGGCGGCAGGTCGACGCGTATGAACCCGTCGCCCAGCACCGCGGTGATGCCCGCCTCGGCCAGGGCGGCGACGCCCGCCTGCAGGTCGGTCAGGCGCACGATCAGCCCGGTGCGGCGCCCGCCCGCCAGCACCTCGTCCACCGGCCCAGCCCGCACGCACCGGCCGCGCGAGAGGATGGCGACCCGGTCGCACGCCTGCTGCACCTCGGCGAGGATGTGGCTCGACACGAACACCGTGCGGCCTTCGGCGCCCAGCCTCTTGAGAAGGTCGCGGACCTCCTTGATGCCGGCGGGGTCCAGCCCGTTGGCGGGCTCGTCGAGGACGAGCAGCTCGGGGTCCTTGAGCAGGGCGATGGCGATGCCCAGCCGCTGGCGCATCCCGAGGGAGTAGCCCCGCACCGGGTCGTCGGCCCGCTCGGCCAGCCCGACCCGCTCGAGCACCCGCTGCACCGCCGGCGCGCCGATCCCCTCCAACCGTCCGAGCAGGGCCAGGTTCCGCCGCCCCGAGAGGCCGGGGAACAGCCCGGGGGTCTCGACCAGCGATCCCACCCGGCCGATCACCGCCGGGAGCTGGCGCTGCGAGTCCGCCCCCAGCACGCTGCACGCCCCCGCGCTGGGACGGGCCAGGCCGAGCAGGCACCGGATGGTCGTCGTCTTGCCGGAGCCGTTGGGTCCGAGGAAGCCGAAGACGCCGCCCGCCGGGACGCTCAGGTCGAGCCCGTCCAGGGCCACCACCGGGGGTTTGCGGAACCGCCGGTACTCCTTGCGGAGCCCCTCCACCTCGACCACCGCCATGGCGCTGGTGTAGCACCCCGAATCAGGGCCGGGCGGCGCGGGCCTCCGCCAAGAGCGACTCCAGGTCGGCGGCGCGCACGCCGCCGAGGAGCTTGGTCACGATGATGCCGTCGGGGTCGACGAGGAAGGACTCGGGGACGCCGGCCACCCCGAAGTCGATGGCGATGCGGCCGTCGGGATCGGTCAGCATCGGCCAGTCGCCGCCCCGGGAGGCCCGGAACTCCTTCACGTTGCTGACCGAGTCGCTGTAGACGACGCCCACCACCTCGGCGTCGCCCGCCGCCTCGTGGCGCTCGGCGAAGGCGATCAGCTCGGGGTGCTCCTGCTCGCAGGGCACGCACCAGGTCGCGAAGAAGTTGACGACGACCCACTTGCCCCGCAGGTCGGCGAGCCGGACGGTCTCGCCGTCGATCGTCTTGGCCTCGACCGCCGGGGCCGGCTTCCCGATCAGCACGGAGCGAGGCGCCCGGCTCTGGGCCGAGGGCCGGGTGGCGAGAACGGCCACCAGCATGGTGACCGGGAGGGCCACCGCCACCGCCGTCCACAGCACCCGGCGGGTCCGGCGGAGGGCGACCGCCGACCGGGGGACCGCCGGCTCGTCGGCGGCGGGCTCCTCGGTGGCCAGGGCGTCCTCGCGCTCGATGGTCATGGGCGGCCCCAGCGTAGGCGGGGCCACCCGGCCCGGTGCCAAGATGCCCCCGTGCCCCCGCTCGGTCCCCGCCTGGTCGTGGCGGGCACGTCGTCGGGTGTGGGCAAGACCACCTTTGCCACCGGTCTCATGGCCGCCCTCCGGCGGCGGGGGGTGGCGGTGGCGTCGGCCAAGGTCGGACCCGACTTCATCGACCCCGGCTACCACTCGCTGGCCACCGGCCGCCCCGGACGCAACCTCGATGCCTGGCTGTGCGACGCCGGGACGGTCGGGCCCCTCGCCGCCCGGGCGGCCGCCGGTGCCGACGTCCTCGTGGTCGAGGGGGTCATGGGGCTGTTCGACGGGGCGGCGGGCGAACACGGCCCGGCGCCCCTCGCCAGCACCGCCCAGGTGGCGGCGCTCCTCGACGCTCCCGTCGTGCTGGTGGTCGACGCCTCCGCCATGAGCGGGTCGGTGGCGGCCCTCGTCCACGGCTTCGCCACGTTCAGCCCGGCGGTGCGGGTGGCCGGGGTGGTCCTCAACCGCGTCGGCGGCGACAGCCACGAGAACATGCTGCGGGCGGCGCTGGCCCCCCTGGGCGTGCCCGTCCTCGGCGTGCTGCGCCGGGACGACGCCCTCTCGTGGCGCGATCGCCACCTGGGCCTGGTGCCGGTCGTCGAGGCCCCCGCCGCGGTGGGTGGCGCCCTCGAGCGCCTGGCCGGCGCGGTTGCGATGGGCTGCGACCTCGACCGGCTCCTCCGCCTCGCCGCCTCCTCCCCCACCGTTTCGGTCGCCCCGCCCCCCGAGGCCCGCCGCTCGGGGTCGGCCCGCGTCGCCGTCCTGGGCGGCCGGGCGTTCGCCTTCACGTACCCCGACAACCTCGAGCTCCTGCAGCAGGCGGGGGCCGAGCTCGTCCCCGTCGACCCCGAGGCCGACCGCCGGCTCCCGCCCGGTGTGACCGCCCTCTACGCCGGCGGCGGCTTCCCCGAGGTCTTCGCCGCCGGGCTGGCCGCCAACCGGCCCCTGCTCGACGACGTCCGCCGCCGGGTCGGCGCGGGGATGGTCACGTGGGCGGAGTGCGGCGGGCTGCTCTGGCTCTCGCGGTCCCTCGACGGCCATCCCATGGCCGGGGCGCTGGCCGTCGACGGCCGCATGACTGCGCGCCTCACCCTCGGCTACCGGCGGGCCCGCACCACCGTCGACACGCCGCTGGGCCGGGCGAGCACCGCCCTGCGGGGCCACGAGTTCCACTACTCGGCCGTCGAGCCGGGAGGAGCGGCCCTGCGCTGGCACGGCCGGGACGGCGAGGGCGGTGGCGGGTTCGCCTCGCCCACCCTGCTGGCGTCCTACCTGCACGTCCACCTGGCCTCCGACCCCCGGCTCGCCGAGCGTTTCGTGGCGGCGGCGGAGCGGGCGGCCGGCAGGCGAGCGCCGATGGCCGAGGAACTACAGTCCAGGGCGCCGTGAGCTCGGGAAGCCGGTGCGAGTCGAGTGCGGCTGCGCCACCTGGCGCGCTGACCGGTGTGGGGATGGGCCCCGGTGACGCCGAGCTGGTCACCCTGCAGGCCCTCCGGGTCCTGCGCCAGGCCGACCGCGTCTTCGCCCCCGCCACCGCCGTCGACGCGGTGGGCCGGGCCGAGTCGATCGTCCGCCAGGTGTGCCCGGAGGTGCCCGTCGAGCGGCTGGCCTTCGAGATGACCGCCGGCGAGGCCCGCCATACCGCGCTGGCGGCGGCCGCCGACCGGGTCGCGGCATGCCTCGATGCCGGTGAGGAGGTGGCGTTCGTCACCCTCGGCGACCCCAACGTCTACAGCACCTTCCCGGCGCTGGCGACCGCCGTGTCCGAGCGACGGCCGGGGACGGCGGTGCGCACGGTCCCCGGCATCACCGCCTTCCAGGCGCTCGCCGCCCGTTCGGGGACGGTGCTCCTCGCCGGCACCGAGCGGCTGTCGCTGGTCACCGCCCTCGACGGGCCGGCACCCCTCGACGCCGTCGTCGACGATCCCGCGGCCGCCGTCGTCGTCTACAAGGGCGGTCGCCACCTGCCGGCGGTGGCCAAGCGCCTGGCCGACGCCGGCCGCCTGGACGGGGCGGTGGCAGGCGAGCTCCTCGGCCTCCCCGGCGAACGGGTGAGGCCGGCCGCCGAGCTGGCCGCCGGGCCGGCGTCCTACCTGGTCACCGTGATCGTGCCGCCCGCCGGGCGGGCGTCGACGGCCGGCACCTCCCAATGATCTCCTTCGTCGGGGCGGGGCCGGGCGCGGCCGACCTGCTCACCCTGCGGGGCCGCGACCGGCTGGCGGCGGCCGACGTGGTGGTGTGGGCGTCGTCGCTCGTGCCCGCCGCGGTGCTGGAGCACGCCCGGCCCGACGCCGAGGTGCACGACTCGGCCGCGATGACCCTCGAGGACGTGCTCGCGGTCTACGCCGCCCATCCCGAGGAGGCCATCGTCCGCCTGCACTCGGGCGACCCCTCCGTCTATGGCGCCATCCAGGAGCAGATCGACTGGTGCGTCTCCACCGGGCGGGACTTCGAGATCGTCCCCGGCGTGTCGTCTCTCGGCGCGGCGGCGGCCGCCCTCGGACGGGAGCTGACCGTGCCCGGCCTGGCCCAGAGTGTCGTGCTCACCCGCCTGGCGGGCCGCACGTCGGCGTCGATGCCGCCGGGCCAGTCGGTGGCCGACTACGCCTCCCATGGGGCCACGTTGGCCGCGTTCCTGTCCGGAGCCCGGCCGGCCGAGCTCCAGGCCGAGCTGCTCTCCCCCGGGTCGGGCTACCACCCCGACACCCCGGCGGCCGCGGTGGTCCGGGCGTCGTGGCCGGACGAGGTCGTCGTCCGCACGACCGTCGGGCGCCTGGTCGACGACCTCGCCGCGACCGGGGCCACCACTACCGTCCTCGTGCTGGTGGGCCCGGCCCTCGGCGCGGGCACCGACGGAGACGGCCCGCCGGCGGCCCGCAGCCACCTCTACCGCCCGGACTTCGCCCACCGCTTCCGGCGCCGGTCCCGACCCGGGTCGACGGCGGGGAGGCCGGCCGGACCGTGACCAACCTCCCGGTCCCCTTCAAGGGCGCTCCGCGCGAGGAGCAGGCCGAGCCCTTCCGCGAACGGCGGGACAGCCGGGGGCTGCGTCTCGGCTGGACGACGGGCACGTGCGCCACCGCCGCCGCCAAGGCGGCGGCCATGGGCCTGTACTCGGGGACCCCGCCGAAGACGGTCGACATCTCCCTTCCCGACGGGACCCGCGAGTGGTTCGAGGTGGAGATCGAGGGGGCCACCCGCGCCGCCGTCATCAAGGACGCGGGCGACGACCCCGACTGCACCCACGGCGCGCGCGTCACCGCCAAGGTCAGCCTGGCCCGGCGGGGGCCGGAGACGGAGACCGAGCTGGCCGCCGGCCCGGGGGTGGGCACGGTCACCAAGCGAGGGCTGGGCCTCCCGATCGGCGACCCTTCGATCACGCCCGTGCCCCGGCGGATGATCCTGGCGGCCCTCTCGGAGGTGACCAACGAGCCGCTGACGGTGGTCTTCTCGGTCCCCGACGGCGAGGCCATGGCCGAGCACACCTCCAACGCCCGGCTGGGCATCGTCGGCGGCATCTCGATCCTGGGCACGACCGGCGTGGTGAAGCCCTACTCCACCGCCGCCTGGCGGGCGTCGATCGTGCAGCAGATCGACGTGGCCGCCGCCCAGGGCGAGCCGACCATGGTCCTCGCCACCGGCACCCGCACGGAGCGACTGGCCATGCGCCTCTTCCCCGGCCTCGACGACGTGTGCTTCGTGGAGGTCGGCGACTACACCGGCACCGCCCTCAAACGCATGGTCCAGGCCGGCATGGTCCACGCCGTCGTGGCGGGGATGGCCGGCAAGCTGAGCAAGCTCGCTTCCGGCGTGATGATGACCCACTTCCGGCGGTCGAAGGTCGACGGCCAGCTCCTCGCCGCGGTGGCCAAGTCGGTCAAGGCGCCCGCCGCGGTGGTGAGGGCGGCGACCGCGACCAACACCGCCCGTCACTTCTTCGAGACCTGCATCGCCGAGGGCGTCGTCGCGCCCCTGGAGCGGGTGTGCCAGATGGCGAAGGAGGCGTGCGAGGAGCATGCCGGAGGGGCTCTGTCGGTCGAGGTGCTCATGGCCGACTTCGAGGGCACGCGGGTCGTGGCCCGTGCCTGAGGCGATCGCGGTGGTCGGCGTCGCCGGCGAGGTCATGGGCAAGGACGCCGCCCGCGCCGTCGAGTCGGCCGACCTCCTGGTCGGCGGTGCCCGTCACCTCGACGCGGTGGCGCCGTCCGGGGCCCCGAGGCGGCTGGCCGTCGGCGGTGATCTCGGCCCCGTACTCGACCGGGTGGCGGCCGAGCCCGGCCGGGTGTGCGTCCTAGCCTCCGGCGATCCCGGCTTCTTCGGCATCGTGAGGGCCCTGGCCGAGCGCTTCGGCCCCGCCCGCCTCGAGGTCCATCCCGCCCCCTCGTCGGTGTCGCTCGCCTTCGCCCGCCTGGGACTCCCGTGGGACGACGCCGCCGTCGTCTCCGCCCAGGGCCGCCCCCTCCCCGACGCCGCCCGCCGCGCGGCCGCCGCTCCCAAGGCCGCCGTCCTCACCTCGCCCGACGCGCCGCCCCAGTCCCTCGGCGCGGAGCTCTCGGCCCTGGGCGCCCGCCACCGGCGGGTCGTCGTGTGCAGCCGCCTGGGCGAGGGCGACGAGGTCGTCGTCGAGACGGACATGGCCGGCCTGGCCGCCGGTCGATGGGACCCCTTGTCGGTGGTCGTCCTGCTCGACGGCCCGCCCGTGGCGGCGGCGCCGGTCCTCTCGTGGGGAGTGCCCGACAGCCGCTTCGACCACCGCGAGGGGATGGTGACCAAGGCCGAGGTCAGGGCGGTGGTCCTCGGCAAGCTCGGCCTGCCCCCCGCCGGCGTGCTGTGGGACGTGGGCGCTGGCAGCGGGAGCGTGGCGGTGGAGTGCGCCCGGCTGGTCCCCGGGCTGCGGGTGCTGGCGGTCGAGCGCCGGCCCGAGGACGCCGGCCGGGCCCGGGTCAACGCCGCCGCCGCCGGCGTGGCGGTCGAGGTGGTGGAGGGCGAGGCGCCCGCTTGCCTCGTCACCCTTCCCGACCCCGACCGGGCGTTCGTCGGCGGCGGTGGCCTGGCCGCCCTGGACGCGACCTTGGAGCGGCTGCGCCCCGGGGGGCAGGTGGTGGCGACCTACGCCGCCCTCGACCGGGCGGCCGCCGCCTTCGACCGCCTCGGCCACCTGGTCGAGCTCGGGCTGAGCCGGGGCCGGGCCCTTCCCGGCGGGGGCGTGCGCCTGGCCGCCGAGAACCCCGTCTTCGTGGCCTGGGGGCCGGACGAGTGAAGGTGCTGTCCGTCACCGTCACCGAGCGGGGGCGGGCCATGGCCGCCCGCCTTCCCTTCGAGGCCGTCCACGGCCACGCCGCCGCCACCGTCCGCCAGCGGTGGCCGGCGGTCGACGGGTTCGTGCTGTTCCTCGCCGCGGGGGCGGCGGTGCGCATCGTGGCACCGCTCCTCGCCGCCAAGGAGACCGACCCGGCCGTCGTCTGCGTCGACGAGGCCGGCCGGTTCGCCGTCGCCCTGTGCGGCGGCCACCGCGGGGGGGCAAACCCGCTGGCCGCCCGGGTGGCCGAACTGCTGGGTGCCACTCCGGTGATCACGACCGCCACCGACGCCACCGGCACGACCGCCCTCGACCAGCTTCCCGGGCTCTCGGCGACCGGCGACGTCGCCGGGGTGACCGCCGCCCTGCTCGACGGTCGCCTCCCGGCGGTGGTCAACCAGCTGGGCTGGCCGCTGCCGTCGGCGCTGCCCTCCCACGGGACGGGCCCCGACCTTGTCGTCGTCACCGACCGGGTGGTGCCTACCGCACGGGGGCTGGTCGCGTTGCACCCGCCGTCGCTCGTCGTCGGGGTCGGGGCGTCGACCGGCGCCCCCGCCACCGAGGTCGCCGAGCTGGTGGCGTCGGCCCTACGCGGGGCCGGCCTGGCCGCCGCCTCCGTCGCCGAGGTGGCGACGATCGACCGCCGGGCCGGCGATCCCGCCGTGGGTGCGCTGGGACTGCCGGTCCGGGCCTTCTCCGCCGCCGAGCTGGCCGCCGCCGCTTCCCTCGTGCCGTCGCCCAGCGCCGTGGTCGCCGCCGCCGTCGGCACCCCCAGCGTTGCCGAGGCGGCCGCCCTGCTGGCCGCCGGCCCGGGTGCCCGGCTGGTCGTGACCAAGACCGCCTCGGCGCACGCCACCGTGGCGGTGGCGCGCCGGTGCCGGCCCCGCGGCCACCTCGCGGTGGTCGGGCTGGGCCCCGGGCACTCGGCGCACCGCACCCCCGCCGCCGACGCCGCTGTGCGCCATGCCGACGTGGTGCTGGGTTACGGCCCCTATCTCGACCAGTGCGCCGACCTCCTGGGCCCCTCCCAGGAGGTCGTCCGCACCCCGATCGGGGACGAGGTGCTGCGGGCGAAGCAGGCGGTCGCCGAGGCCGCCGCCGGGCGGCGCGTAGCCCTCGTCTCGTCGGGGGACCCCGGCATCTACGCCATGGCCACGCTGGCCCTGGAGGTGGCGGGCGAGACCGGTGACGACGTGGAGGTCGAGGTCGTGCCGGGTGTGCCCGCCGCCCAGGCGGCGGCCGCCATTCTCGGCGCGCCCCTCGCCCACGACCATGCCGTCATCAGCCTCTCCGACCTGCTCACGCCGTGGGCGGCGGTGGAGACCCGCCTGCGGGCGGCGGCCGAGGCCGACCTGGTGGTGGCCCTCTACAACCCCCGCTCGGCGGGACGCTCCTGGCAGCTCGACGCCGCCCGCGGCATCCTCCTCGAGCAGCGGGCGCCCGAGACTCCGGTGGGAGTCGTCACCGACGCTGCCCGACCGGGGCAGCGGGTGGAGCTGTCCACCCTCGGGGAGCTGGACACCGCTGCGGTCGGCATGACGACCTGCGTCATCGTCGGCTCGTCGGCGACCCGCGTCGTCGGCGGCCGCATGGTCACGCCGAGGGGGTATCGGGCATGAGCGCCGTGGCCGCCCACGTGAGCGTCGACGACCGCTGCACCGCCTGCGGCGCGTGCCTGGTCACCTGTCCCGAGCGTGCCCTCGTCGCCGCGCCCGGGCGGCCCCGGGCCGTCGCCGGCCGGTGCACCGGCTGCCTGGCCTGCATCGAGATCTGCCCCCGCGACGCCATCACCGTCGAGGACGGGGCGGCGACATGAGCGTGCACCCCATCGAGTCCGAGAGCTTCCGCATCCTCGCCCGGCGGGTCGACCTCTCGCGGCGGGGGCCGCTGGCCCGGGCGGTGGTCGCCCGCATCGTCCACGCCACCGCCGACCCGGAGTACGCCCGCACGGTGGTCGCCGACGAGGCGGACCTCGCCGCCGGCGTGGAGGCGCTGCGGGCGGGGGCCGCGGTGGTCACCGACGTGGAGATGGTGCGCCACGGCATCACCGGCGTGGACGCCCGGTGCTACCTGCCGGCGGTGGCCGACGGGACGACCCGCAGCGCCGCCGGCATGCGGGTGGCGGCGGGGCGCCATCCCGAGGGGGCGGTGTTCGTGGTCGGCTGCGCGCCCACCGCCCTGGCCGAGCTCGTGCGCCTGCACGCCGCCGGCGAGGTGGAGCCCGCCCTGGTGGTGGGGCTGCCCGTCGGCTTCGTAGGGGCGGCAGAGGCCAAGGAGGCGCTGAGGGCCAGCGGAATGCCAGCGGTCAGCAACGTCGGCGAGAAGGGGGGCAGCGCGGTCGCGGCGGCCGCCGTCAACGCCCTGGTGAGGCTGGCGTGCTGACCCGCCCCGAGCATCCCGCCCTGCTGATCGTGGGCCACGGCAGCCGCTCGGCCGCCGGCGTGGCCGAGTACTGGCGGCTGGCGTCGGCCGTCCGGGACCGGGCCCCCGAGCTCACCGTCGGTTGCGGGTTCATCGAGCTCGCCCGCCCCGACCTCGACACCGCGGTCGACCGCCTGGTGGCCGCCGGGGCCACGTCGGTCGTGGCCAGCCCCCCCATCCTGCTCGGCGCCGGCCATCTCAAGAACGACGGCCCTGCCGCCCTTCACCGGGGGCGGCACCGCCACCCCTCGGTGCGGTTCCGCTACGCCCGCGACCTGGGCATCCATCCGCTGGTCCTGGCGGTCGCCGAGGACCGGGTCAGGGCGGCGGTCGGCCCCGACGACCCCGCCGGGACGGCGGTCGTGCTGGTGGGCCGGGGGTCCTCCGACCCCGACGCCAACGCCGACCTGTACAAGGTCGCCCGCCTCCTCTGGGACTCGCGGGGCCTCGGGATGGTCGAGCCCGCTTTCGTCTCGTTGGCGCCTCCGGACGTGGCCGGTGCCCTGGACCGCTGCCGCCGGCTCGGGGCCACCCGCATCGCGGTGGTCCCGTACTTCCTCTTCACTGGCGTCCTCGTCGAGCGCATCCGCGCCCAGACGGCGGCGTGGGCCGAGGCCCATCCCCAGGTCGACGTCCGCCACGGCCCCCACCTGGGGGCCGACCCTCGGGTCGCCGCCCTGCTGCTCGAGCGCTACCGCGAGGCGCTCGACGGCGACGTGCGCATGAACTGCGACCTGTGCGTCTACCGGACGGCCCTGCCCGGCCACGAGCACCGCGTCGGTGCCCCCGTCGTGCTGGGCCACCACGACCACTCCGGAGGGGGGTGATGCAACTGGAGACCGCCGAGCTCACCGGGCGGCGGGTGCCGCTGTGGGCGTGGTTGGCCGTGGTCGTTGCCGCCCTCGCCGCCTACGCCGTCACCTTGGAGAACGGGATGGTCCTGCGGGCCGGCGCCGACGTGGTGCACGAGCTGTTCCACGACGGCCGCCACTTCTTGGGCTTCCCTTGTCACTGATCGACCCCTCGCCGTTCCGGCGGTGGTTCTGTACCGGAGACGACACATGATCACCGCCGGAACGCAACTCGAGACGGGGAGACCACCTTGCGACGGTTGATCCGCGACGGCGCGCTGGCCGGGCTGGCCGGTGGCGCCGCCCTCGCCGTCGTGCTGGTCCTCCTCGGCGAGGAGAGCATCGGCCGGGCCATCGCCTTGGAGCAGGGCGACGGAGGGGAGATGTTCTCTCGCGGCACCCAGACGGCGGGAGGTGTCCTCGCCGCCCTCGTCTGGGGGGCCGCCCTCGGGGTCGTCTTCGCCTTCGTGTTCCCGGTGGCCCGCCGGCGGCTGGCCACGGCCTCGGACTGGCGGGCGGCGGTCGGCCTGGCCGTCCTCGGGTTCCTCACCGTCAACCTGGTGCCGTTCCTGAAGTACACGCCGAACCCGCCGGGCGTCGGCGACCCCGACACGATCGGGCGCCGCACCGCTCTCTACCTCCTCCTGCTGGCATGGGCGGCCCTCGCCGCCGCCGCCGCCTGGGCGGTCGGCCGGCGCCTCGCCGACGACCCGCCCGCGCTGCCCGAGCACCTGCGGGCGCCGGCCGTCGTCGCCGTCTACGTCGTCGTGGTCGCCACCGGGTTCGTCGGGCTGCCCGGGTCGCCCGACCCCGTCACCGCCCCCGCCGCCCTCGTCTGGCGGTTCCGCCTGGCCAGCCTGGCCGGCACCGCCGCCTTCTGGGCGGTGTGCGGGGTGGCGTTCGGGTGGCTTCGCCTGGCCGCCGCCGGCCGGTCGCCCTTTTCCTCACGAGGGGCGCCCAGCCGCGCCGGGGCGACGGGGGAGCCCTGAGCCGGCACCCGTGGCCCGGGCGGCGATCTTCGACTTCTACGGCACCCTCGCCCGTGCCGTGCGCTGGGGGCCGTCGGTCGCCGACGTCTTCGCCGGGCTCGGCCACCGGCTCGACGAGGAGGCCTACGAGGCCTGGCGGGGCGAGGTGTTCGACGGCATGGAGCACCTGGCCCAGTCCGAGAGCCGGGACCTGTACCTGGCGTGGGAACGGGCCCGCCTGCGGCGCCTGGGGACGGCGTCGGGCGTCGGGCCGGAGGACGTCGAGGAGCTGGCCGCCGAGCTCCACCGGGCGATGCAGGACTTCCGCCTGGCCGCCTACGACGAGGTGCCCGAGGTGCTGGCCGAGCTGCGCCGCCGGGGGCTGGTCGTGGCCGTCTGCTCCAACTGGACGTGGGACCTCGACGTCGCCCTCAAGCAGTGCGCGCTGTCGGGCGCCGCCGACGTGGTGGTGACGTCGGCCCAGGCAGGCGTCCGCAAGCCCCATCCCCGGATCTTCTCCCTCACCCTCGAGCGCTGCGGCGTGGCGCCGGCCGAGGCCGTCTTCGTCGGGGACACCTGGTACCCCGACGTCGAGGGGGCGCTGGCCGCCGGACTCCGTCCCGTCCACGTCTGGCGCCCGGAGGAGGCGGTCGGCGCCGAGCCCCCGCCGCTTCCCGCCGGCGTCCAGCGGGTGAGCGACCTCAGCGGCGTCCTCGAGCTGGTCTGATCCCTACGCGGGGAGGAACGTCAGGCGCACGCGGCGGTCGGTGTTGTCCTCGTTGAAGTCCACGAGGACAACGCTCTGCCACGTGCCCAGCAGCGGCCGGCCCTCTTCGACCGGCAGGACGAGCGAGGGGCTCACCAGCACGGGCAGGAGGTGGTCGGCGCCGTGGCCAGGTGAGCCGTGCTGGTGCCGCCAGCGGTCGTCGCGCGGGATGACCTCGCTCAGCAGCCGCTCGAGGTCGCTCTCCGACCCCGACCCCGTCTCCATGAGAGCGAGGCCGGCGGTGGCGTGGGGGACGAAGACGTGCACGAGGCCGTCGCCCTTGCCCCCGCAGAAGCCGGAGACCTCGTCGGTGACGTCGGTCACCCGGGACCGGGAGGTGTCGACTCGGAGCTCGGTGGTGTCCATGGCCGTTAGTTCATCACCGGGTCGGTCGGGAAGTTGGCGACCATGGCCAGCTTGCCCCGCTGGCGGCGCAGGACCGTCCGCCACAGGTCGTCGGGGTCGGCCGACAGGGCGTCGTCGGGGAGGGCGTCGAGCACGTACCACGCCCCCGACGCCACCTCGCCCTCCAGCTGGTCGGCGCCCCATCCGGCGTAGCCGGCGAACACTCGGATGTCGCGCACCGGCTGGCTCAGCTCCTCGGGGTCGCGCCCGAGGTCGACGGTGCCCAGGCCGGCGAACAGGGGGCGCCAGCCCTCGGGCTCGTCCTCCGCCACCACCGGTGTGCGGGCGATGCAGATCGCCGCCGTCGGGGCGACGGGCCCGCCCTCGAACACGACCGACGGGTCGGCCGCCAGGCCCTCCCACCGGGGCAGGGCGGCGTAGAGGTCGGTCCCCGTCGGGCGGTTGAGGACGACACCGACGGCGCCTTCGGGGCCGTGCTCGAGCACCAGGACGACGGTGCGGTCGAAGTTGGGGTCGCGCAGCGCCGGGGCGGCCACCAGCAACCGTCCGGTGAACGAGCCCTCGCTCATGCCCGAAATGATCCCCTGGACCCTGACGCGACACTCGCCGGGTGCGATCACCCGGCGAGCGTCGGCTGCGGAGCTGGGGACCCTACGGCGAGGCGACCTCGCCGGTGCGGCGGCGCAGGCGCCGGCGCAGCTCGAGCGCCAGGAAGAGGAGCGCCCCACCGAGCACCAGGTAGCGGGAGTCGCCGCCCGTTGCGGACAGCTGGCCCCGGCCGATGTCCGGCCCGATGAGCGTCGTCGAGCCGCTGATGGCGGCACCCTGGAACTGGGCCTGGCCCACGATCGCCTGTCCGGCGGCCCCGCCCGTGCAGTTGCCCAACGTGGCGGTCACGTCGGCCGTGTCCCTGGCCACGCCGGTGCCCCCGACGACCCGGCCGGTCACGGTGAGCCGTATTGGTGGCTGTCCTCGGGTGTAGTTGCCGAGGTTCTCCCATCTGACGGTGTTGCCTTGGACCACGCCGCCGTTGCTGGCGCTCAGCAGCTGGATCCGCGGGTTGCCGCTCTGGACGCCGTGGGTGTCGGTCACCCTGATGCCGATGAGGTCGCAGGCGAAGAACCGGGCGAACAGGGCGGGGTCGGACGGGATGGTGATCGTCCAGGTGATGGTGTCACCGGCGGCCGCCGGGTTGGGCGTCGCCGTCTTGCCCACTGGGATGTTGCAGCGCACGCCGCCGGCAGGGACGGTGGCCGACACCTCCATGTGCCCGACGCTGAGGTCGAGCACGCCGAGGGCCTCGAGCAGCTGGACCCGGCTCACCACGTCGATCGCCGCGGCCGCCCGGGTGCCGCCGGCGAGGTCGATGGTGGGCGCGCTGCCGGGGGGGCCGCCGATGGCTCGGGGCGGCTGGCCGACGCTGACCAGGGCGATCGGCGACAAGTCGAGGGTCAGCCCGTTCTGGCCCAGGAGGTCCGAGAGCCGGACCGGGCCCAGGACGGGCACGCCACCCGCGGTCCGGATCGTGATGAGGGGGTTGCCGAGGTTCTCGATCCTGGCCCCACCGGGCTTCCCGGTGGCGACCGCCCGCAGCCCGAACTCGCCGGCAACCTCGACGAGGAGCGTGGGCCCGAGCGCGGTGTTCAGGATGCTGACAGGTGCGGCGATCTGGCGGACCTCGCTGGCCAGACCGAAGGTGCCGTCGCCGTTCGGGATGAAGTAGGAGAACGACCGGGTCTGGGAGACGTTGTTGCCGGCGGCGCTGGTGGCCAGCGCGGCCGTGCCCGGCTCCCCGACGAGATGCACGTTGGCGGCGTACCCGAGGCCATAGCTGATGGGCTGGCCGATGGCGCAGATGTTGGGGTCGTAGATGGCCTGTGCCTGCCCCCGCAGCAGGGACGCGAAGGCGACGGGCGACAGGTCGAGGGCGATCTCTCGGGTGATGAGATCGCTCGGCGGAGGAGCCGACGCCTCGGCGAGCCCGGTGAGCAGGAGCTGGTTGGCGGTGGCCTGCTGCTGGGCGGGGACAGCCAGTCCGACCTCGAGGCCCGTGCCGCGCCCGTAGGCGTTCTTGTTGGCCAGCGCCGGGTTGACGTTCTGCCCGAGCTCGTCGGTGCGGGGCGCCAGCCCCTGCGAGTTCACCGCCTGGGCGGCCCGGGCGGCGTGGACGCCCCCGACCGTGGTGGTCCCGACCGTGAGCACGTTCGTGCTGAGGACCGTGCCCGTCCCGAAGGCCGAGAACACCTGGTTCGCCTGGGCGCTGGCCGGCCCGGCGACGACGGCCGTGAACGCGGCCGCCGCTGCGGTCATGACCGCCGTGAGCAGCACCGCTACTCGCGTCCTCACGTGTGTCCTCCCTTGTCGCCCGCCAGGCGGGCCGTCGCACGGTGGCCCGGGGAGCCGGACCCGCTCCTCGTCATCCGTTCGGGGGACGCATGGTGTCGGCACCTTCGATCCGCCCGGTGCACACGTGGGTCGGGTCGTCCCGCGATCGGCGAACAGTAGCAAACCACGTCATATACATGGGGGATCGGCGCACAACGTCACAGCTCCCGCCGCCCCCCTCCTTCAGGCGCCGTTACCGTAGTCAAGTCACGATGCCGAGTCCACCCCGGTCGGCCCTCGACGGTGGGCCGGCAGGGCCGTTGACGGCCCCCCTCGACGCAGTGGTGGTGGGCGCCGGCCACAACGGGCTGGTGGCCGCGTGCTACCTGGCCCGGGCCGGGCTCGACGTGTGCGTGCTGGAGGCGCTCGATGCCCCGGGAGGGGGGTCGCGGAGCGCCGAGACGGTCCCCGGCTACCGCTTCGATCTCCACTCGGTGGCCCACAACATCATCAACATGACCGACATCCCGGCCGAGCTCGACCTCGCCGGCGCGGGCCTCGTGTACCAGGAGATGGACCCCTTCAGCGTCGCCATCCACGCCGACGGCCGGCGGGTCCGCTTCTACCGGTCCGTGGAGGACACCGTCGCCTCCATCGCCGAGCACGACCGGGACGAGGCTCGCGCCTACGCCGCCTTCATCGAGAAGGCGATGCCCGTCGTGCGCACCGTCCTCCCGGCGGTGCGGGGCCAGATGACGCCCCGTGAGGTGCCCGAGCGGGTCGCGAACCTGCTGCGCTCGTTCAACCGCCGACCGGCGGCGACCCTCCGCGACCTCATCGGGCCCTACGACTCCCTCCTCCGCCGCTGGCTGCCCAGCGATCTCACGCGCGGGCCGGTGGCGGCGTTCGCCGCCCACGCCGCGTCGGGGCCGTCGTCGCCAGGTGGGTCCCTCTTCGCCTTCTGGCAGGCGGCGTACCACCTGTTCGGTCAGTGGCACGCGCGCGGGGGCGCCCAGGGGCTGGTCGACGCGCTGGTCACCCGGCTGCGCGCCTTCGGGGGGGAGCTGCGCTGCGGCGCCCCGGTGGCCCGCATCCTCGCCCCCGGCGGCCGGGTGCGGGCGGTCGTCACCGAGGAGGGCGAGCGAATCGAGGCGCGGGCGGTGATCACGGCCATCGATCCGAAGACCGCCCTGCTCGGGCTGCTCGACCCTCCCCTCGCCGGCGCCGACGCGGCCGACCTGGCCGCCGCCCGCCGCGGGAACGTCGTCCAGGCCGTCATCCACGTGGCGTCCGACCGCCTCCCCGCCTATCCCGGCGCCCGCCCGGGCGACTGGAACGGGCTGCAGAGCTACGTCGACCGCCTCGACGACCTCGTGGCGGCGTGGGCCGCCGCCGAGGCCGGGCTCCTCCCCGACCCCGTGCCGCTCTACGCCTTCACCACGTCGGCCATCGACGACTCCCTCGCCCCGCCCGGGCACCACACCGTCTACCTCGCCTGCCCGGCGGCGCCGTCGAAGGTGGAGGGCGGGTGGGCGGCCCGCCGCGACGACCTGGTCGAGCGGGCCCTCGCCGCCGTCGAGGAGCGCGCCCCCGGCTTCCTCGACGGCGTCCGGGGGCTGGCCCCTTGGACGCCCGACGACATGGAGCGGCACGAGCGCTGGCCCGGCGGCCATCCCATGCACCTCGACATCGCCTTCGACCAGCTCGGGCCCTTCCGGCCCACCCGAGGCCTGAGCCGCCACCGCACGACGGTCGCCGGCTTGTACGTGTCCGGGGCGGGCACCAACCCCTCGGGGGGCATCTCCGGCGCGCCGGGACGGCGGGCGGCCAAGGCCTTGCTGGCCGACCGGGGACGCTAGTTCTCGCCGGTCTCGGGTAGGAACCGGGGGTGATCACGGTGCTGGCCGCCGCCGAGACGCCGCGCCAGGAGGTGATCGCCCGCGAGCTGACCGCCGCCGACTGGATCACCGCCGGGGTCATCCTCGCCGTCGGTTTCGCCGCCAGCGCCGCCCTGCGAACGATCCTGGGGCGCGCCCTGAAACGGGGCGACAGCGAGCGCTCGGCTGCCGAGATCGTCACCCGGGGGCTCGGGTGGCTGGTCGTGGCCGCCGCCCTGTTCTGGTCGCTGTCGATGCTCGGGGTCCGGGTGGCCCCCCTCTTCGGGGCGCTCGGCATCGGCGGTCTGGCCGTCGCCTTCGCCGCCCAGAGCATCCTCGCCAACTTCCTGGCCAGCATCATCCTCCAGGTGCGGCGGCCGTTCCGCAAGGGCGACCAGGTGACCACCAACGACTGCGAGGGCACCGTGGAGGGCGTCAACTTCCGCACCGTCGCCCTCCGGACCTACGACGGCGAGCGGGTGATGGTCCCGTGCGCCGACGTCCTGAGCAGGCCGATCGTCAACCACACGACCTTGGGCCGGCGGCGGACGACTCTGGAGGTCGGGGTCGCCTTCAGCACCGACCTCGACAAGGCCCGCCAGCTGCTCCTCGACCGGGTCCAGCGCACCGACGGCGTGCTCGAGCGCCCGCCGTGCGAGGTCTGGGTGAAGGAGTTCGACGAGTCGGCGATCACCCTCGCCGTCCGCTACTGGCACCCTCCCGACATCACGTCATTGTGGCGGGTGCGCAGCCACGTGGCGGTCGCTGTCAAGAGCGCCCTCGACGAGGCCGGCATCGAGATCCCCTTCCCGCGGCGCATCATCGGGTTCCTGCCCGACGACGTCCCCTGGGAGCCGGGCCGGTCGGAGCACCGGTCGGACGAGGCGGACGGCGACGGTGCCACCGGAGCCGAAGGCGACCGTGCCGCCGGAGCCGAAAGCGACGGCGACGGGCGTCAATCCTCCTCGTCGCCGTCCTCGTCGTCGTCTTCGTCGTCGGCGAAGGGCACGTCCGGGTAGGCCCTTCGGGCCCAGTCGACGGCGGTCTCACGGCTGGAGAACACCTCGTTGCTGTGGAGCTCGACACTGGTCTCCCGCTCGACGTACCGCCACGTCCACGCGTCGTCCCCCGCACGCTCCACGTGGAGCTCAGGATGCGCGTCAGCCGCCGGGGGCATCTTCACTCGCTCGCTCCGCTCGCTCCTCGTGCCCGTCTCCGTCGTGGGACACGGCGGCGTACCGGTTGGGACGGAGGAACGCCTCGGCCGGCACGGTGGTGAACCGCTCCGCCCGGCTCACCTGCAGCCCCTTCATCAGGCGATAGGTGAGGTAGCCGACGAGCGGCGGCAGGACGAGCACGAGGACCTGGAAGAACCGGGTGATGTTGGCCACCGAGATGTCGAGCTTGTGGGCGATGAGGTCGTTGCTCGCGGCGACCTGCAGCACGATGTAGAAGGTCAGCGTCATGACGCCCAGGGCCGTGCGCACCGGACGGTCGCGTGCGCGGTCGAGCAGGTGGTGGGTCGCCCGGTCCTTGGTGAAGCGGGCCTCGAGGAACGGCCAGAGGTAGAGGACCCCGAAGGTGATGCCGGGCAGGAGCACGCCCGCGAAGAACGGGTTGGGGATCTCTATGCCGAAGGCGCGGAACTCCCATGGCGGGATGATCCGCAGCGCCCCCTCGGTCCACCCCAGCCACCAGTCCGGCTGGGCCGGCGAGGGCACCTGGTCGGGATGGAACGGACCGTAGAGCCACACCGGGTTGACCTGCAGGAGCCCGCCCATGGCGATCAAGACCGCGAAGACGGCGAAGAAGAGGCCGAGCGAGTTGACCGTGTACGTCGGCCAGAGCTTGCTCCCCACGACGTTCGTCTCGGTGCGCCCGGGGCCGGGGAAGTCGGTGTGCTTCTGGCGCCAGATGATCGCCAGGTGCACCCCCAGCAGGCCCAGGATCAGGCCGGGGACGATCATCACGTGCGTGACGAAGAGCCGGGGGATGATCTCGTGGGCGGGGAACTCGCCGCCGAAGATGAGGAAGGCCAGCCAGGTCCCGACCAGGGGAACGGAGAGAGCGATCGAGTAGGCGATGCGCAGGCCGGTGCCGGACAGGAGGTCGTCGGGCAGTGAGTACCCGGTGAACCCGTTGAAGAAGGCGAGGATGAACAGGGTCACGCCGACGATCCAGTTCAGCTCCCGAGGCCGGCGGAAGGCGCCCGTGAAGAACACCCTGAGCAGGTGGATCACGAGGGCGGCGATGAAGACGATCGCCGCCCAGTGGTGCGCCTGCCGCATCACCAGGCCGGCTCGCACGTCGAAGCTGAGCTCGAGCGTGGAGCGGAAGGCCTCCGACATCTCCACGCCCTTCATCGCTTCGTACGACCCCTCGTAGGTCGTCTCGGCCAGGCTCGGATCGAAGAAGAAGGTCAGGAAGACGCCGGTGAGGAGGAGGACGACGAAGGAGTAGAGGGCGACCTCGCCCAGCATGAACGACCAGTGGTCGGGAAAGACCTTGTTCAGCGCGTGCCGGGTGAACGAGGCCGCGCCCAGCCGGTCGTCGACCCAGCGGGAGATGCGGTTAATCACTGGGCCTGCTCCAGTACCCGGGCCCGACGGGGTCCGGGAAGTCGCCCAGCGCCACGATGTACCCCCCGGCGTCGACGCCGATGGGCAGCTGGGGAAGGGGTCGGGTGGCGGGCCCGAAGGTCGGCTTGGCGCCGTCGGGCACCGAGAACGTCGACTGGTGGCAGGGGCAGAACAGCTCCTGGGTGGTGGCCTGGTAGAGACCCACCGGGCACCCGGCGTGCGTGCAGATCTTGGAGAAGGCGACGACGCCGCCCACCGTCCAGCCGGCCGGCCCGGGCATGCGGACGTTCGGGGGCAGGCGGATGAGGATCGTCTGGGAGTCCGCCGCGTCGGGGTGGTCCTCGGGGAACACGGTCAGGATGGTGTTGACGTCGACGTCCTCGAGGCGGACCGTCTCGCCGTCCGGCGTCACGACCCGGGTCCCCCGTTTCCACTCGGTCTTGGCCAGGCTCCGGCCCGGCTGGGTGCCCAGCGAGCGGATCGGGAAAAGGGCGGCCAGCCCCAGGGCGGCCACCGCGACGCCGAACATCTTGGCGATCAGGCTCCTGCGCTCGATGGGCTCGGCCCCCGACTGGAAGGCGGCGGCGACGCCCGCCCGCTCGGCGGCCGCCTCGGGGTGCTCGTCGCGGACCTGCACGAAGTGCCCGTGGGGCAGGACCCGCCGGGCGAACAGGATGAGAGCGACGGCGACCCCGCCGAGGGCGAGGCCCAGGAGGGCACCTTCGAGCTGCGGCTGACCGCCGAAGGCGTAGACGACGGTCACCGCGATCGCCGCGAGGGTCGCCACGACCAGAGCGAAGACGACGGCGCGGGTGCCGTCCCGCTCGCGCGTGGCGTTCATGGCTGCTCTCCCGCCTTGGTGCCGACCCACCGGATGAAGAGCATCAGGAGGCCGAGGCCGAGGAGCCACCCCACCGCCCCCTCCACCACCGGGCCGACCCGGCCGATGGGCGCCCCTCCCTCGTCCGCCGGGTCCTTGAGGTACTCGATGTAGGCCACCAGCGCGTTGAGCTGCTCGTCGGAGATGGCCCGCGTGCCGAAGACCGGCATGCTTCCCGGGCCGGTGCGGACCGCCTCGGCCACCGCCACCGCGTCGGAGTGCCTGAAGTCCGGGATCTTGATCGGCCTCGTCTTGTCCTCCTCTCCGGGGGGATGGGTCAGCATGGCACCGCCGATCCCCGTCGTGGCGTGGCAGGACGCGCAGTGCTCGGCGTAGACCTGCTGGCCCTCGGCCAAGTCGCCGTGCCCAGGGTCGACGTGGGGGATCTCCGGCCCCGGTGCGTGGAACTCGTTCTTCATGTACTCGACGATGTCCGATATCTGGCCCTCGTCGTACACCGGCTCCCGGGGCTGCATCTGTTCGGGCGGCTCCTCGACCGGCATCCTCCCGGTGCGCAGGACGAAGTCGGTGAGGGCGGGACCGTTCGTCCCCACCGTCAGGTCGGGGCCGTGCGCCGTCCCCTTCCCGTCCACACCGTGGCAGAAGGCGCAGTCCCGGAGGTACAGCTGCCGGCCCGGGTCCACCGGGCCGGCGCCGGCGACGGCTTGGGGCGGCTCGTAGTACTCCGACGTCCGGTAGGGGCCCACGTCGCCCTGGAAGTAGCCACAGGCGGCGACGACCGACGCGCCCACGGCGAGCAGCAGTGGAGCGAGCGCCCTCCTCACAGCCCCTCCGCCGTCGCCACCAGCAGCCCGTCGGGAGCGGGCTCCTCGTCCATCTCGGCGAACCAGCGGAACAGCAGCCACCCGACCGTCACCACGTACACGACCGCGGGTATCCCCCACATGAAGGCGCCGGCCAGCTGCTGGTCGGCGAGGGGTGATCGGCTCCAGAGGGCGGCGCCGGCGTCGTGCGCCGGGTACAGCGGCGTCGACGCGAAGATCAGGACGGCGCCGAGGGCCGTGCCCTGCACGCCGGCGGCGAAGACCAGGAGAGCGGCGACGGGACGGGCCACTCCCCGCCGCGCCCCGCTCGACACGACCACGCTCCAGAGCAACAGTGCGGTGCCCAGGAAGCTGGCGTGCTCGGCCACGTGGAGGAGGTGGTGGTCGAGAGCGCCCTCGTAGAGCGACGGCATGTGCCAGGCCCACAGCGCCAGCGCTCCCAGCGCCCACACGACGACCGGACGGCTCAGGGTCCGGCCGATCCCTCGCAGGGGGCCGGATCCGGCGCGGCGGGCGACGTCCCGCCCGCCCGCCGGCAGGCCGGCGACGAGGGCGGCGGCGGGCCGGGCGAACACGAGGAGAGGCGCGGCCACGACCATGAGGAGGAGGTGTTGGACCATGTGGGCGGAGAACAGGGTGGACGCCAGCGCGTCCAGCGGGGAGACCAGGGCGGCCGCCACCACCACCAGCCCCGCCGAGAAGGACGCGACGCGGACGGCCCGGTCGACGCCGGTGATCCTTCGGCCCAGCCGCACGACCCCTCGGGCGTAGACGCCGGCGGTGAGCGCCAGCCCGACGACGAGGGCCGGGTCGAACGTCCACGCCCCGCCCACCTCGCCAGGGGCCACGACCCCGTCGGCGAGGATCACGGCGACGTCTCGCACACGCCGAGCATGAGGGCGGGCAGGTATCCCAGGAGGATGATCCCTACGAACAACGCCCCCTCGACCATGCCCGCGAACGCCATCCAGCGGGCACGGTCGGTGGTGTCGTCGACGCCTTCGTCGCCCTCTTCGTCGCCGGCGCCAGATCGGAAGCTCCTCCAGCACCTCAGGGCCACCAGCCCCGAGAGCGCCGCCACCGCCAGCATCGCGGTGTTGAAGAGGACCACCGCCGTGTCGACGCTCAGGCCCAGGAGCTCACCTTGCTTCTTTGTGCCTCGCGAGCAGGCGAACCATTCCTCGAACGAGTAGTTGACGCCCAGGTGCCCGGCCCACGCCACGGGGCTGCCGAGCACCGCGAACCACAGCTTGAGCGAACGGCGGCCTTCGTCCTTGCTGATGTCGACCGAGGCCTCCTCGAGGGCCTCGGCTGCTTCAGCTTCTTCCACGTCGTTGGTGGCCATCAGAGGTGCGGCGACAGGTAGACGGACACGAGCACGAAGAGCCACACGATGTCGACGAAGTGCCAGTACATCGCGAAGTTCTGGACCGACACGTGGCGTCTCTCGTCGAAGGCTCCCTGCCAGGCGCGGAACTGCGTGAAGAGGCTCACCGAAAGCCCGACGACGACGTGGCTGGCGTGGAACCCGGTGATGGTGAAGAACATCGACCCGTAGGCGTTCGTGCGGGGGGTGAACTCGTGCAGCGTCTCCGGCCACTCGAAGGCGAGCGTGATGAAGAGGAAGATGGCGCCGAGCAGCCATCCCGCCGCCAGCCCCCATTTGAGCCGGCGCTGGTTCCCCTTCTCGATGCCCTTCTCGGCGAGGTGCACCGGGTAGCTCGACGACCAGAGGATCGCCGTCATGATGAGAGGCAGCTCGAGCTTCGGCGGGTGGATGTGCTCCGGAGGCCACTCCACCCCGGTGCGGAACCGGAGGTAGAAGTAGCTGGCCAGGAGGATGGCGAACAGCGTCGCCTCTGTGGCGATCAGCCACACCATCCCCCACCACCCGAAAGACCTCGGTCCGGTCGCCGTCTCCGGGAGGACCTCTCCCGGCACGCCCGTCTCGGCGATGGTGAGCTCGTGCGTGTCGCCCGCCACCTACGTCTCCTGCGTCTGGTTGCGGGGCCAGTACCAGCCGACCATGGCCACGAAGCAGGCGACGACCCCGAAGATGGCGAGGGTCCACCACTCCATCAGCAGTAAGAAGAACAGGACCGTCATGGCGACCGCCAGGTTGAACGGCCAGGGCGTGGCGTGGGGCATGTGCACGACCGCCTGGGGTCGGGCGTCGAGCATGCTGGTCGACAGGGTGAGGTGCCCGCCGGTGAGCGGGCGTCCGCCGTCGGGCGGTGCCTGGAAGCCCTCAGCCAGCTCCGGTTGGTCCCACATCGGCTCCCGGGACTTGACGGTCGGGACGGTGACGAAGTTGTAGTGGGCCGGCGGCGAGGACGTGTACCACTCGAGCGTCTCGCCCTTCCACGGGTCGTTTCCGGCGACCGGCCCCCGTGCCTTGGCCCAGTACCAGTTGACGAAGGTGACCAGCACCCCGAGGGCGAGCATGAAGGCACCGATCGTCGAGGCCAGGTTCAGGGCGTCCCAGCCCAGGCCTTCCTCGTACGTGTACACCCGGCGGGGCATGCCGAGCAGCCCGAGGATGTGCTGGGGGAAGAAGGCGAGGTTGAACCCCACGAACATGAGCCAGAAGCTGATCTTCCCCCACTTCTCGTGCAGGATGCGCCCGGTCATCTTGGGCCCCCAGTGGTAGATGGCGCCGAAGATCGGGAACACGGCGCTGCCCACGAGCACGTAGTGCAGGTGGGCGACCACGAAGTAGGTGTCGTGCAGGGCCTGGTCGAGGGCCACGGCGGCGAACATGACGCCGGTCACGCCGCCGATCACGAAGATCACGATGAAGCCCATCACGAAGAGCGTGGGCGTGGAGAGTTTGGGTCGGCCCGAGACCAGCGTGGCCAGCCAGGCGAACACCTGGATACCGCTCGGTATGGCAATCATGAAGCTGGCCAGAGAGATGAAGCTGACGGTGACGTTGGGGAGTCCCACCGCGAACATGTGGTGGACCCACACGCCGAACCCCAACAGGGCGACGGCCAGCTCGCCGATGACGATGTAGGTGTAGCCGACCATGGGCCGGCGGCTCCACGTGGGGATGATGGCGGAGGCGATGCCGAACCCGGGCAGGGCGACGATGTAGACCTCGGGGTGGCCGAAGATCCAGAACAGATGCTGCCAAAGCAGCGGGTCGCCGCCCCCCTCGGCCTCGAAGAAGTGGAAGCCGAACTTGCGCTCGAGGGTGAGCATGACCGCCGCGAGCGTGAGGGCGGGCAGGGCGAACACGATCTGGAGGGCCATGGCCAGCTCGCCCCAGACGAAGATCGGGATCCTCTTGAGGGTCATCCCCGGCGCCCGCAGCTTGAGGATGGTCACGATGAAGTTGATGGCGCCGGCGGTGGAGGAGAACCCGAGGAAGATCAGGCCCAGGGTGTAGTAGTCGATGTTGATCCCGGGCGTGAACCCCTCGCCCGCCAGGGGTAGGTAGTTGAACCACCCGGCGTTGGGCGCCTGGCCGATGAAGAACGACGAGTACATGAAGATCCCGGCGCCGAGCAGCACCCAGTAGCCGAAGGCGTTGAGGCGGGGGAACGCCATGTCCCGGGCACCGATCATCAGGGGCACGAAGTAGTTGCCGAAACCGGACAGCACCTGCATCGCGAACAGGAACATCATCGTGATGCCGTGCATGCTGAAGAGCTGGTTGTAGGCCTCGGGGTTCATCAGCTCGAGGTCGGGCCCGGCCAGCTGCATCCTCATCAGCAGGGACTGGACGCCGCCGATGACGAAGAACGCCATCCCCGTGTAGAAGTAGCGCATCCCGATGCGCTTGTGATCGACCGTCGAGATCCAGCTGCCGAGACCGCGCGGCTCGTGCCACGTCTCGTCGAGCTGCTCGCCGATCTCCTCCTTCGGTTCCGGCTCGAGAACGGTGGTCAAAGGCCCCTCCTACTCAAGGGTCATCAGGTAGTCGACGAGGGCGGACAGCTCGTCGGGGGCGATCTCGGTGGGAGGCATGCTGGCCCCCGGCTTGGCGTTCTGGGCGTTCAGGACGAAGTCGGCCAGGTTGTCGCGGTTGAGGCGGAGAAGCCCGGCACCGATCGTCTGTCTCGACGCCAGGTGGGTGAGGTCGGGGCCGAGGTTGCCGGCGGCGGTCGTCCCCCGGACGGCGTGGCAGCCGGCACAGGAGGAGGCGAGGAAGAGGTCACGGCCGGCGCGGGCCGGCGCCGTCGTGGGCTCCTGGGCAGGGGCGGCCTGGCTGGCGAGCCAGCGCTCGAACTCGGCGGGTGGCTGGGCCTCGACGTAGAACACCATGCGGGCGTGCTGGAGGCCGCAGTACTCGGTGCACTGCCCCCGGTAGCGGCCGGGCTCGTCGGCCTGGAGCCACAGGCGGTTGTCCATGCCGGGGACCTGGTCCTGCTTCACGTTGAGCTGCGGCACCCAGAAGCTGTGGATCACGTCGGCGGTGGAGAGCTTCACCTCGACCGCCTGGCCGACGGGGATGTGGATCTCGTTGGCCGTCACCGCCCCGTTGGGGTAGCGCGCCTCCCACCACCAGTTGCGCCCCACGACCTCGATCTCCATGGTCGGCTCGTCGGGGGGCTCGGCCAGGGCGTTGAGCTCGGCGAGCGAGTAGGCGAAGAACCCGGCCAGGATGACACCCGACACGACCAGGCCGGCGACCACGATGAAGCGCTCGCCCCACGGAACGGGGCGCTTGTCGATGGCGTCCTCGTCCCCCTCGGGCGGAGGGCGACGGCCCCGCTGGACGGCTCGGAGAACGAAGGCGACGACGAAGACGACGGCGACCACCGACGTCCAGAACGTGAGCCACCAGAGCCGCTCGACACGCTCGCCGGCCTCGGAGCGGGGCTCGAGGATCGACGCCTCGCCGGAGCACCCGGTGAGGAGCACCGCGACGAGGCCGATGGACGTGGCGGCGGCGAGGCCCCAGCCGCGTCTCTCAGCCGTCTCCGCCCGGGCCCCGGGGAGGGCCCCCTGGGGTCGTCGATCCCACGAAGGACCGATCACCGGGCGGAAGTCTTATCGCACGCGCCCCCGCACGCCAAACGGCCCCCCGCCAAGGGGGGGCCGCAGGTCCTGACTGCGGGAGATCGGGCTCTGGGGCCCCGTCAGCCGACGTAGGGGTCGCGGCGCACGAACCGGCGCCGGGCGCCGACCGGCTCGTCGACCACGTCGTCAGCGACGACCGGGCGTCGCCCCCACCCTCCGCCGTTGAGGACGATGAGGCTCCACAGCAGGCCGATGGCGCCGGCGATCATGAGGATGACCCCGACGGTGCCGATGTCGACGCCGGAGACGCTCAGCTCGACCGCGAACTTGAGGATGGCCCCGACGGCGATGAGAAAGACGCTGATTCCGATACCCATGGTTCCTCCGGTGTGAGCGGTTCGCCCGGTGCCTCTGCTGTACCCGGCGACCGGCCCCGCCTAACCACGTGGAGCGCGCCATCCACCACTGCGCGGGCGGTCGTCATTACGGTCGGCGAAGTGGCGGCCGACGCACCCGGCGACCTGTCCACCATGCCCCACGGAGGGGGCGAGGCCGGCGCCCGGCGGCGGCGGCACCTGCGCCGGGCCTTCTTCGCCGCCCTCACGGCCGTCCTCCTCCTCGGCGCCTTGGGCTTCCTGGGGCCGCGGACCGGAGAGGTGTCCGCCCAGGGCGCGGGCGTCGAGCTCACCGTCGGCTACCCGACCGTGAACCGGCCCGGGCTGGCCGCCAAGGTGTCGTTCGAGGTGCGCCGGGCGGCCGGCGCCGACACGCCGGTGACGCTGGCGGTCACCTCGTCGTACTTCGACGCCCTCGCCGAGGTCACGGTCGACCCCGAGCCGGTGCGCTCCACCGCCGACGCCGACCGCACCATCTGGACGTTCGAGCCGTCTCCCGGAGCCGACACCCTGGTGGTCACGGTGCAGGGCCGCATCCACCCCTCGGGGCGCGTCGGGCGGCCGGCGGCCACCGCCGCGGTGCTCGAGAACGGCGAGCCCGTCGTCTCCGTCCGGTTCTCGACCGTAGTGGTGGCCTGATGGACGTGATCGTGCGGGCGACGGTCGTCTACTTCGTCGTGTGGATGGTGGTGCGGGGGACGGGCAAGCGGGAGCTGGCGGAGATGACCGCCTTCGAGCTGGTCCTGCTCGTCACCATCGGCGACCTCGTCCAGCAGGCCGTCACCCAGCAGGACACCTCCGTCACCGGCGGCATCCTCGCCATCGGCACCATCGCCTTCTGGATCGTCGCCACGTCCTACGTGTCGTTCCGCTTCCCCCGTACCCGTGCCCTCATCGAGGGCGTGCCCGTCGTGATCCTGCGGGACGGCGAGCCTCTCGAGAGGGTGCTCCACGTCGAGCGGATGACCCTCGAGGAGCTGAAGGGAGGGGCCCGCGGCCAGGGCATCGCCGACCTGGGCGAGGTGCGGTTCGCGGTGCTGGAGCCGGACGGGAAGCTGTCGTTCGTCACCCGCAAGCCCGGCGAGCAGCACGAGCCGGACGAGAAGCTCACGGCCTAGGCTGCGCCGGTCAGGAGCGGGCGAGCATCCCTTCGTCGGCCCGATCGGTGCGGCGGGCCAGGCGCTCGGCCTGGCGGCGGCCCACCTGCTCGAGGCGCTCGATCGTGCGGTGGAGCTTCTCCCGTGCCTGCTCGGCCTCGGGCGACAGGCCCTCCAGGGCGTCGACGCGCCAGTGGCGGAGCACGACCGGGCAGACGATCTGGTCGTGGTGGATGGCGAGGTTGTAGATGCCGGAGCGGGCAATGGCGACGGCGTGGGCGGTGAACCCCGGGATCCCGGTGCCGGGCATCTCGAAGCCGGTGACCTGACGCTCGATGGCGGCGACCATCGCCGAGGGCTCGATCTCCAGGGCGGCCGAGGTGAGGTCCCGGTAGAAGAGGTAGTGCAGATTCTCGTCGGCCGCCACCCGGGCCATCACCTCGTAGCCCGCCTGGTCGGGGACGACCTTGCCGGTGTTGCGATGGGCGA
The DNA here is from genome assembly GCA_036260255.1 of Acidimicrobiales bacterium. Lineage (GTDB taxonomy): Bacteria > Actinomycetota > Acidimicrobiia > Acidimicrobiales > AC-14 > DASZJY01. The sequence continues at coordinate 74,737 of DATAAF010000005.1, forward strand.
TACGGGTGGCCAGCTCCTGCAGGCACAGGTAGACGAACATGTCGGGCACGGTCGGAGGCTGTGGCGTCTCGGCGCGCGTCACCTGCACCATGCGGTCCCGCTCGAGGGCGGTGGGGTCGATGGCACGGGTGACCGTGAGGTAGTCGCGGATCACCATGGCGTGCCGCATCTCCTCGGCCGTCCACCGGCGGCTCCACTCGCGGTAGCCGTCGTGGGCGAGGACGCGGTCGATGGTCTGGAAGTAGTAGGGCAGGTTGTCCTCGGTGAGGAGGTTCACCACGAGGGCGCTGCGGACGGCGTCGGGCAGGGGGAACTCGTCGGGGTGCCACTCGTACCCGGGTTCGAAGTCACGACCTCGGCTCCAGGGCACCAGCTGGTGCGGGAACCACTCCTTGGCGCTGGAGAGGTGGCGATCCAAGAGCCCGTCGACCACCGGGCGCAGTTCGCGAAGCAGGGAGACATCGTCCAAGAGCGGTGATGTTACCGCTTGGCCGGTGGGGCGATCACATTGGCCGGAACACGAACGGGGGTACATCCGCGCATGCCGCCACGCGATCCGGGCCCCGCCATTGGCGTCGTGGTGCTCGTCGAGCTCCGGGTCAGCGTCGGCCGCTGGCTCAGGCAGGAGAGCGCTCGGGCCGAGGGCTGAAGACGGCGAGCGGCCGCTCCTCCTTGGCGATCGTGAACTCGGGCGAGCCGTCGAACGTCTCGCCGTCGCGCGCCAGCCGGAGGGGGCCGTCGAGGGCCCGCACGCGGAGCTCACGCGCCGAGAACGCCTCGTAGGCCCGGCACCGGCCGAGCGTGCCGGTCAGCACCGCCAGCAGGAGCCGGGTGCGGGCCCACGGCTGAGATGCGTCGACGAGGCGGACGTCGAGCTCGCCGTCGTCGAGCCGCTCCCGCCACGTCGGCGCGAACCCCGCCGGGTGATACCGGCAGTTCCCGACGAAGATCATCCCGAGCGTCCGCCGGCGCCCGTCGATCTCGACCCGCACCGCCGATCCCCGGCGCAGGATCCGAAAGAGCGCCACCACCAGCGCGGGCCACTTGCCGATGCGACCCTCCAGGCGCTCCCGGGCGTCGACCAGGGCGCTGTACCCGCCGAAGCTGGCGGTGTTGAGGAAGGGATGGCCGTCGATCGTCCCGAGGTCGACGGCGACGGTGTGGCCCTGGCGGAACGCACGGATCGCGTCGTCGGCGCTCGTCAGCCCCAGGTCCCGGGCCAGGTGGTTGAGCGTCCCGGCGGGGACGACCAGCAAGGGCTTTCCCGACCGGTGGGCGACGGCGGCGGCGGCGTTGATCGACCCGTCGCCGCCCGCCACGCCCAGGGCCCGGGCGCCGCCCACGGCCCGCTCCAGGGCGGCGGGCAGGCCGAAGCCCTCGCCCACCTCGAGGACCTCGGCCGCCGGCAGCGCCTCGCGCAGCCGACGGGTGCAGCTCTGGCGGACGGGTGAGCCGGCCGCGAGGTTCACGACCACCGCCAGGCCCTCGCCGTCGCCGCCCGGCTCCACGCTCACCGGGGTGTGCGCGGACCGGATCTCGGGCGGCGTCCGGGACGCCAACGGCCACACGCGGGTGGTCAGTAGGGCAGCGCCCGCCCCCGCGGCCGTCCCGGCGGCCAGGACGGGAACCGAGACCGGCGGCCGGCCCGGTCGCCGCCCGATGACGAGCGCCACCGCCGTCGCCGACAGGGCGACGCCCACGGCCGGCAGCTCCAGCCCCGCTCCGACGACCAGCCCGGCTCCGGCGGCGGTGACCCGCAGCTCCCCGTCGTGACCGCGGCGGAGGGTCGTCGCCGCCGTCCCCAACCCTCCGGCGACGACGCCGCGCAGGAGGGCCCGGCGCACGAACCGTCCGCGACTCACGCCCGACGCCTACCCCCGGCCGCCCGCTCGCAACGCCACGACCGTCCGCCCCGATGGCGAGTCGACCGCTCTTCCTCCCCCGCCAGGCGGAGGCCGAAGATCACGAGCGCGGCGGATGGCAGCGGAGGCGCTTCTCCGTACTCTCCGGGCATGCGCACTGTCAAGGACATGAACGTCCGGCGGCCACGTTCTTCCCGCCGTGACGACCTGTTGACGATGTTCTTCGCCGCCTGGTTGGTGATCGGCGTCTTCGTCGACGGCTGGGCCCACAACAACGACAAGCCCGAGTCCTTCTTCACGCCGTGGCACGGGCTGTTCTACTCCGGCTTCGCCGCCTGCGCCGGCTGGATGTGCTGGCAGGTGGCCCGCCACCAGCGGAGGGGTGCCCGCGGGCTCGCCGCCGTCCCCGTCGGCTACGGCCTCGGCCTCCTCGGGGTTGGCATCTTCGCCCTCGGCGGTGTCGGCGACCTCGTCTGGCACGAGATCTTCGGCATCGAGGTGGACCTCGAGGCGCTGCTGAGCCCTTCGCACCTGACCCTTTTCGCCGGAGGGCTGCTGGTCGTGACCAGCCCGCTGCGGGCGGCCTGGTCGGACCCGTCCTCGAGCTCGCCCACGTTCGGACAGCTCCTCCCCGCCCTGCTCTCGGCCACCCTCACCGCCGCCCAGGTCGCCTTCTTCATGATGAGCTACTCGCCCTGGCTCACCAGCGCGCACCAGCACGCGCCGTACATGGTCATCGAGGAGCAGGTCGACCCCCGGTTCGCCGACTGGTTCGTCGAGGAGGTCCAGCTCGAGGGGCTGGCCGCCATCCTGGTCACGACGCTCGTGCTCATGGTGCCGGCGCTGCTCCTGCTCCGGCGCTGGCGTCTGCCCTTCGGGAGCTTGACCCTGCTCTTCGGGTCGGTCGCGACCCTGTCGGCCGCCATCGAGTCCTTCGATACGGGATCGACGTTCCTGGCCGGCCTGTTCGGTGGCGTGGCCGCCGACCTGCTGGTCCGTCGGCTCCGACCGTCCCCCGAGCGCCCGGGCGCCGTCCGCCTGTTCGCCTTCGCCGCCCCCGCCGCCCTCTGGCTCTCCTTCTTCGCCCTGCTGGGGCTCGAGTTCAGCGTGGGTTGGTCGGTCGAGCTGTGGGCGGGCTCCACGTTCATGGCCGGGCTGGCCGCCGTGGGCGCCTCCTTCATCACCGCCCCGCCCGCCCTCCCCGCCCCGGTCCTGGCCTCGGACGAGCCCCGGTACGGTGAGGTGCGTGCCCGGGTGCCCGCACGTCCTTGAGGTCCGCGACGACTGGCCGGCGCTCGCCGACCCCGTCTGCGAGTCCTGTGTCCGGGGCGGATCCCGGTGGGTCAGCCTCCGCCGCTGCCTCAGCTGCGGGCAGGTCGGGTGCTGCGACTCGAGCCCCGGCCGCCACGCGACCGCCCATCACCGCCGCACCGGCCACCCGGTGATCCGGAGCCTCCAGCCCGGGCAGGACTGGGTCTGGTGCTACCTCGACGAGCGCTCGCTGCGCCAGGTGGGCGGGGAGTGGCGGGAGGTCGACTTCTTCTTCGAGGTGGGCCTCGGGTACATGAGGGAGCACGTGCAGGCGGGTGGCAGCACCGACGTGGACCCCGAGAAGACGATCGGCAAGGGGTTCCCACTGGGCGCGTGGGCGGCCGAGGTGCGCCGGCGCGACGTCGCCGGCGAGCTCACCGAGGACCAGGCGTCCGCCCTCGCCGAGCTCCCGGGCTGGGGCCGGGCGTAGCCCTCACGTCCGGCGGGCCTCGAGCAGGGCGAACATCGACAGCGGCACGACCCGTTCGAGGCGGTACCCGCCGGCGGCGAGCAACGCCTCGAACTCCGGCTCGGACCGCTCCTTGCCACCGAACATGACCAGCATCAGCAGGTCGGCCACGTAGTCCACCGCACTGGACTCGGGCCCGAGGACCCGCTCGACGAGGAGGACGCTGCTTCCCGGTCTGCCGGCGCGGTGGCAGCTGCGCAGGATCCTCTGGGCGTGGTCGTCGTCCCAGTCGTGGAGGATGTGCTTGAGCACGTAGAGATCGCCGCCGGCCGGGACCTCCTCGAAGAAGTCGCCGCCCGAGAGCCACACCCGGTCCGCCAGGCCCCTCGCCTCGACGGCGGCCCGGGCGCCCTCGAGGACCTCGGGGAGGTCGAACAGGACGCCCTCGGCCGAAGGGTTGGCCTCGAGGAGCCGAGCGAGGAGGGCGCCTTGGCTGCCGCCCACGTCGACGATCCGCCGGAAGGGGGACACGTCGAAGTGGGCCACCACCTCCTCGGCCACCACCTCCGACACGTTGGACATGGCGGCGGCGAAGGCCGCCCCCTCCTCGGGGTTCTGGCGGTAGTACTCCCACAGGCCCGTTCCCAGGACGCTCGGGGCCGCCGCCCCGCCGGTGCGAACGCTCTCGAGGAGCCGCTCGATCGAGCGCCAGTGGCCGGGAGCAGCCATCGCCAGCGCCAGGTCCCGGAGCGACCGGCGGTCCGACCGCAGCCAGTCGCCGAGGGGGGTCAGGGCGAAGACGTCGTCGGCGCGCCGTTCGAGGAGGCCGAGGGCGGCGCACGTGCGGAGGAAGCGGACGAGGGCGTCGGCCGGCGCGCCGGTCAGCTCGGCCAGCTCGGTCCCCGAGCGCGGCCCTCCGGCCAGCTCGTCGACGATCCCGAGACGGACCAGCGAGGCGACGGTCTGGGAGCTCACGTGCCCGAAGATGAGCTGGCGCAGCTGGAGCGCCGGGGTCGTCACCCCGTCCTCCCGCTCGCCGGGCAGACGCTGGACACCACCCATTTGCAGGCGTACACATCTCTCATGGCGACCGAACCGAAGGTAACGGTCCACGTCGACGAGCACGGTGCCGTCCGGGTGGAGGTGGCGGGACAGGCCGAGCTCGCCGAGGACGACCTCGTGGCCGAGAAGCCGAGCGAACCGGTGGCCGCCTTCGGCGACGAGGAGTTCAAGGCCCGCCAGCACATCCGCTGGAGCGGCGGCTGATCCGCTCGAGCGGCTAGGAGGCCTTCCGCCGGAGGGCGGCGCGCTGCCTGGGCGTCGTACCCGCCCAGATGCCCGGCATGTTCTCGGACAGGGCGTAGGCGAGGCACGGCTGGCGGGTGGGGCAGCGGGAGCACACCGCACGGGCGGGCTCGGCGTTGCCCCCCGGCTCGATGAAGAAGATCTCCGCGGGCATGCCCTTGCAGGCGGCGTCGGCCATCCAGGCCGGCCGCTGGAGCAGCTCGGCCAGCGAAACGGCCAACCGGTCGCCGGGCGCCATGAGGGCTTCGAGCTCGGGGCGGGTCAACAACACTGTTGCCAGTGTTGCACATGTGACTGGTGTGCTTAAAGAGGAAAGTGCCGACGAGTCGGTCGTACCTCCCGAGATGGGTGGGCACCGGGGCCGGGGGTACCGTCGCCGCCGGGGTCTCGCCGGCGTCGGCGGCGGCCGCCACGGCGCTGCTCGCGCTCGCCCCCAGGGTTGTCCGTCCTCGCCCTCCCGGGGGTCCCCGTGCGCGGCGCTCCGATCTCCCTACCATCGCTGCGGTCCGGCCGCCCCGCCGATCGGGTCTTCAGCCTCCCGAGCCCGGTCGCCACCGCCGTCGGCGCGGTGATGGCGGAGCCCGGGTCTCGGGGCCCGCCGAGCTCACCGGCCGGCGACGCACGGCTGGTTGACGGTTCTCACGCGATTGCGCGACCACCGGTTGCTGCCGCAGCCGGGGTTGTAGTCGCCCCCGTCGACGCCGTCGTAGTTGGCGTAGACATCCCCTTCGCTGATCTCGCGGACCCGGGCGGGGTCCCAGCCGTTCCCCCGGCCCCGGTTCCCCGTCACCTCGGTCTCGACCGTGCCCTCGGCCAGGTGGATCCCGTCGAGGAGGTTGTCGTTGACGACGTTGTTGCGGACGGTGTTGCCGTGCTCGCCGACGACGCCGCTGCCGGGCGTCGGCCCGGTGACCTCGATGCCGGACGCGAAGTTGCCGGAGGACTCGTTGCCCTCGATGAGGTTGCCGTAGGACACGTGGATGAACGGGGGCCCGGAGTGGTGCAACTGGATCCCCGACGACCGGTACGCCTCGGTGCCGTCCCCGGTGCTGTCGTGGACCCGAAGGCCCGTCTGGTAGATCCGGTTCCTGCGGACGACATTGAAGCCGTTGTTCGTGCCCACCTCCATGTGGAAGCCGGTGATGAGGACGCCGGCCAGCCCGTTCCTCTGCATCAGGTTCCGCTCGACCACGTTGCGCTCGGCCCCCGGCCCCTCGATGCGCACGCCGACGTCCTGGGAGTGCCGGCCCCACGCGTCGCAGCAGAAGGGTGGCGGGTCGGGGATGGGACCGTTGGCGGTCGAGCCGCACACTGTCCCCGTGCCGGCGGGCGTCTCGTTCATGACGTCGTTGTCCCGGATGTCGTTGTTCGCCACCCGGTTGCGGTCGGAGTCGAACACCAGCGAGACGGCCGAGAACGGCCCGTTGCCGTAGAGGAGGTTCTGCTCGATGACGTTGTCGTTCGAGCCGAAGGCGGTGATGCCGTCGCCCAGTTCGCAGTAGGGGCCCACGTTGGGGACGATGTCCTCGGGCTGCGAGTCCCGCCCGGTGACCATCCGGTAGTTGACGTTGTCGCGGGCGGTGACCCGGCGGACGGTGTTGCGTCCGCCGCCCATGATGACCACGCCGGCGTCGAACCGCTCGACCGTGCCGTTCCGCACCGTGACCCTCGTGACCTGCCGGAGGATGATGCCGGCCTTGTCGGGTGCCGTCCGCGCCTGTGGGTCGCCGATCACCCTGTGGCCGCCGAGGTCCACGGTGATGTTGTCGGCGGCGATGACGATCCCCTCGCCCGGGCACGGCCCGACGTCGCCGGAGAGCCTCGTGTCCCGAGTGATGACGGCACCGCAGCCGACGGCCTGACCCTCGGCCACGTCGACCAGCACCGTCGCCGTCAAGAGCAGCGCCGCCCCCACCCCGACCGCCGCTCGCGATGCTCGCTCGTTGATCCCACCGGTCATCGCCCCTCCCGCTCTCCGTCAACGCCGCCGCCGGGACTTCTACCACGCCTCCCGGGGCGCCGGTAGGGGCGGGCGACAGACAGTGGAACGGCGCCCGATCGCCTCTTTGCACGGTTGACGACCTCTGGCGGTCGTCGAGCGTCCAGGGAACGACGCAAGCACCGCTTGCCACGGTGTTCGGCGGGCACGGTCGGCGGGAGCGGCGAGCGGGTCGTGGGACCGGCGGCGGACCGGTGCACGGGAGAAGGGGGTCGATCGTGGCGGGCGTCAAGGGCGTCGTGGACGAGTTCAAGGCGTTCATCCTGCGGGGGAACGTCCTCGACCTGGCAGTGGCGGTGATCATCGGCGTCGCCTTCAGCGCTGTCGTTGAAGCGTTCACGGACGGCATCTTGATGGCGCTGATCGCGGCGATCTTCGGCGAGCCCAACTTCGACGACATCACCGTGCACCTCGGGGACGGACGGATCCTGATCGGAGCCTTCCTGACCGCGGTGGTGAACTTCGTGCTGATTGCCTTGGCGCTGTTCCTCGTCATCAAGGCGGCGGCCCGGCTGATGCCGAGGAAGCCGGAGCCGGCGGAGGAGGCACCGGTGCCGAGCGACGAAGCGCTGCTGCTCACCGAGATCCGCGACCTGCTTCGCGCCGGCCCTGACGCCAGTCGTCGCCGCAGCCCACCGCGGACGTAGCGACCGGGCGAGTGGGCGACGAGCGTGACCGGACCTCCGACCCCTGCCGCGAAGGCACGTCCACGATCTGGTACCGCCTGAGCGCGACGCGGTGCCGCGACGGGACGTACCTCTGACTCACGACCGGACCACAGCGGAGTTGCGTGACTCCATTCGGCTTGTCGCCGTGAACGGCTGCCCTGGCCGCGCCACTCGACCACCACGATGGTGACGTCGTCCTACAGTTCGCCCTCCTGGTGGTGGAGGATGGCGTGAACGGGCGCAGCATGGTCTCCGGCGCACGCGTGGCCGCTGCGGACGTGCGTGTGATCATGTCGACCAGGCGGTCGACGCCCAAGAACTCTCCGTCGGCCGAGCGCGCCTCGACCACGCCGTCAGTGAAGAAGAGCACCTGGTCGGCCGGCTCGAGCATCTCCTCGCTCACCACCACCGACCCACTCATCCCGAGGGGGGAGTGACTTCCCGACAAGAGTCTTGACGACCCGACCGTTTCGCGGGAGCAGGGGCGGCAGGTGGCCGGAGACCGAGCAGCGCAGCTGTCCCGAGGCAAGGTCGAGCTCGGCGAGCACCGCGGCGACGAACCGATCGAGACCGAATTCGGTGGCAACGGCGCGATCGATGGCCGTCGCCGTCTCGACCAGACCCGCTCCCGCCCGCCAACTGCTCCGGGAAGCCGCCATGGCCACGCTGGCCAGCAGCCCCCGCCTCTAGGCCGTGGCCCATGGCGTCGAACACCGCGATGCGTGCGGTACGGGCGTCGACTGCCTAGTCGAAGGAGTCACCCCCCAGTTGGTAGACGGGAGCGACCACGCCGCTGATGACCACCCGGTCGGTGCCGAAGGTGAGGGGTGGCAGCACGCGCCAAACCCGCTCCGCGACCACTGACATGGGTCGGCGCCGCCGGACCCGCTCGAAGAGGTCGCCGTACACCTGCTTGGTCAGCACCACCTCGGCGATGAGCCCGGCGAACACGCGCACGTCGTGGGGTCCGGCTCGTCGCCGCCGAAGGTCAGCTCGAGCCTCTCCGCCCCCACGACCCCACTCACCTCGGTTTGCGGTGGGCGATGAGGGTCTCGATCCCCCGACCTCTGCCGTGTGAAGGTGATCTGGGCGATTTTCTGACCAGCCGCGAATCGAACAAAAGTGCTGGTCAGAGGCCGTTTCGGGTGTCCGCGAGTGACCGCCGTTGACACCCGTTTTCGAACATTCCGCGGGTTTTTCGCGGGTGCGCGAGACACGCGGTAGTGCGGCGGGGTCAGGTCGGCGCTGACCTGGGAAGCCCGAGCGCCGTCGCGGCCGTGCTCATCCGTTGGTCGTAGGTCACGACGGTCCGGAGGTCCCCGCCAACCAGCTGGGCACAGGCGAGGTGGATGGCGTCGAGGCTGCGAAGGACCAACCCGGGGCCGATCGTCGCCGCACTGTCGAGGAGGGCCGCGTCGAGGTTGACCTGATGCAACCGAGCAAGCTGCCGTTGGGCATCGGCGATCGCTGGCCCGCCCCCGCCTGCGACGGCACGCACGACCTCGACTCGAGCGAGGGAGCTCGTCACTCGCTCGTCCGAACTGTGCTGCCGGAGGTAGCGCCTCAGCGGGTCTGAGTGCGCCTCCTTTTGGACCAGCTTCACGATCGCCGAGGAATCGAGGTAGATCTTCAGCGCTCGTCGTCCCGCATCGCCAGCAACTGTGCCGAGGCGTCGATCCCGTAGTCCCTCGGGGCTTCGTCGAGGACGTCACCCTCCTCCGAGGGTGCGCTCACCCGTCCGCTGGCCAGGAGCGCCTGCCACTGGTCGCTTCGGACCGGAACGAGCAGCGCCACCGGTCGACCGCGATCCGTCACCTCGAGCGTTTCCCCGCCGGCGACGCGGGCGAGGTACCGGCTCGCGTGCTGTCGCAGCTCTCGGACGCCGATGCGATCCATGTGCTACATGGTAGCACTCTTACGTAGAGCTACCCGTGTCGGCGGGCGACACCGCGGCACGCGAATACGACGGCTCGCCCGAGGCCTCCTGCGCAGTGGCGCAAGCCCCGTGGCCACTGCCGTTGCGACGGTCTCAAACGCCGCAGCGATACTGGCCGTGCCGCGGACGTGGACGACCGGTGAGAACCGGCACATACTGGTTGGTGCGCATCAACAGTCGCCAGGCCCAGCAGTCCCGCCAAGTGCCCCGACTCGCTGGCGAGCCGGAAGGGCCAATCGTCCGATGCCGGAGCCGCGGCGTGAGGATCAGCGGTGCTCAACGCCGAGCGCTCACCCTCTCTTGGTCGCTCGTCGCAGCCGTCGCCAGAGACGGAACGCGAGGACGCCGCTGAGCCCGCTTGTCATGAACGCCAACGGCGTCCAAAGCGACAGTTCGCCCCCCGGCGGTTCCTCCTCATCCTCCTCGAAGACTCGCGTGGGCCTCTCAGGGTCATAACGCAGCGGGATTCGATCTCCGACGCGGGCGTCAAAACCTCTGGCGACGGTCTCGCTCATCAGTTCCCGGTCGCCGACCCGATATCGCACCACCGCCTCTCGACCGCCTCGGAGGTCATTGGTGAACAGCAGGATCTCCCCCTCGACCGGCACGCTCCGGCGTCGGATGACGTCTGAGCGATCGGCGGCGTCGGCGACGCCGTAGAAGAGCGCTCCGAGGGAAGAAACGAACACGACGACCAAGAGCTTGAGCAGCCTTCGCTGCTTGGCTCGATCGAGACTGTTGAGTCGCTCCGAGGCGCCGGCAGCCGAACGCACCGACCAGCCGAGGCGTACACCCACTTCCGGCGCACCCTGTTTCAACCGCTCGAGGAAAGGCTTGAGTTGGCCGCTAGCCCAGACAAGGAGCGGCCGGCCGTTCCGGTACTCGATGACCTGTACGCCAAGTCCGAGCAGCATCGGGCGGACCTGAACGAGGTCCGCGAGACGAACGGACCCGCTTGCAAGCGGCGCCTTCCAGGCAAGCTCGTCGTTCGTGAGCTCGAGCTCGTGGACGAACCGGAAGAGGAACCAGTAGGCGTTCCATGCGACGCCCCCGATCCCCAAGAGGAAGAAGCCCGTGTCTTCGCTCGTCCCGTCGCAACCGAGACGAGCATCCAGGCCTCCACGGCGCCGAAGACCGCGAACATCACCAGCACTTGGAGCCGGTAGAACCGGTGAACCTGGTACCTCGCTCGCGCAGCATCGTTCACGCTCATCAATGTTCCACCGCACGATTGCGCAACACTCCCACTGACTCTTGCTCCCGGCGCAACGTGCACCACTCGATGAAGTCGGCGATCGAATCCAGTCAGACCGCGGCGACGGGCTTGCCCACCGGCCGAGATTCACGACGTGAGGGCGATACCCTTCGGTCGACGAACGGTCGGGTCGACAACTACCGGCACGTACTTGTCGGTGTCCACTGCCGATGGGTTCGGCGGGTATCTGGAGTTCCCCGTCCGTCCGCATGGCCCGCCGTTCCCGGGACGGTTCACCGGACCACCCTTGTGAGACGCGGCCCCTCGAAAAGGCCGAGCAGGTGACAGCACTCCGGCAGGGTGGTTCCACTTGCGGGCAATCCCTCCTACTTCGAGGAGACGACTCCCATAGCGTCGCGGGCAGCGAGCGGGCGGCGGAGGTGGCGGACCCGATGGCCAACACCGTCCACCTTGCTTGCCAGGCAGTGGGAACCGCGGAACGATTCGCCAGGCAGAGGCAACGAGCTGAGTCGCCGCGGAACGCGGCTCGCGGCCTCGGGGATGGGAGCGTGCAACCGGCCGGCCGCAGGGGCTGCGGTGGTACGATGAGCGGCACAGAACCCACGACTTGTTGGGGACGCCTCGTTTGCAGGACGGTCTGGGCTCCGCCCGGACAGGCCCGACGCCCTCTCTGAGCCTTGAGCTGAGGAGCGTCCATGACCCGAGGCACAACGCCTTACCCCCTCCCAATCGCCGCCGACGAAGCGACTGTCGATCCGCCGGACGACGACCAAGTGCTGCCCCGGCAGTGCGGGCGCTGCCGGATGATGTTCAAGGGTGACCCGACGCTCGACGTGCGGGCGCGCATGGACTGATGTCTGTGCCCGAGCTGCGAAGCGATTCTGCTTCCGGGCAGTACTCGACGAGCGCAAGTCCTGGCGTTCCGTCACCCCTCGCAGGGCAGCGATGACGCCTGACAGGGCCACAATCGCCACGCCGGGCGTCCGCGCGACACGACCTCTGGGGCAGCGGCCGTTGCCGAGCGCACAGCGGCTTTGGAACTGCGCCACCAAGGTCTCCTCTCCTCTCGACCACCATGACACGCTGGCTGTCGTGCTGGAGTTGCTGCGAGAAGCGCGGCACGACGGCGTTACCCTGTCGGACGCCTTGACGCTCGGCCGGAGCCACGCGCGCGCGCATCCCTCCGACCCGGGTGCCAAGCGTGGCGTGCTGATGCTCGAAAAGGCGCTGACCTTCCTGGGTGTTGAGCCTCGGGCGGGCCACCGATGAGCGCGCACGCGGCGAGCTCAACCCGGCTCCTCGGGGATCCGGGTGGAAGATGCACGCTCGACGACCGACGGGCCGTCGGGAGGTACAGATTCGACCGGGCAGTCGGACATCACGACGGCACCAGACGGCCACGCGCACGACCGGCGGACCACCCGCGTCGTGCTCGTCGACGCCCGCCCCGACCGTCGCTCGGTCATGAGGCAGACGTTCGAGCACTCCGACGTCATGGCGACCGTCGTGGCTGAAGCGGACGACCGAGCGGACGCCATGAGGGCCGTCGAGCACCGTGCCGCCGACCTCGTCATCGTTGACCTCTGGGCACCGGTGCAGGACGGCCTTGATTTCGTCGTGGCCCTGCGCGCCCGCTTCCCGGCCTGCTGATTCTCGTGTGCTCCTTCAACCGTGATGCCGCAATCAAGGGCAGGGCTCTTGCCGGTGGAGCCGACGCCTACCTCCCTCGAACGGCGTCGGGATCCGTCTCTCCGCCAGCGATGAAGAGCTGATCACCTTGTGGCCCTCCTCCCACGCCGTACATCGGGATCCCCGCAATCTGTCCGAGCCGGGCTGGCGGTGCCAAGCACTTGCGGAACAAGCAGGACAAGCGGAACAGCCGCTTGCGGTGACGACGAGGTGACCGATGAGCAGAGTCGAAAGCACGCGGCGTTGCGAGAGTTGAGCGACGCCGACCGTGCGTATCGCGCCGCATTCGAGGAGCTGACGACCGCTCCCCGCCTGTCGCCCTCGTCCTTCGCATCGCTCCATCTCGCAGTCAGACGGTTGGAGCAGATTGTCCGCCAGCTCAAGGAGAGCGCAGGTGCCGACGAGGAGGACTCGTCATGACGCTATGGGAGTACTTGATCGTCGCCCTCCCTCAGTTCCAGGCGCCCACCAACGCTCCAGGTGGTTCCGCTGCGGTTGAAGCCCTGAACAGAGAAGGGCAGCAGGGCTGGGAGGCTATCGGGATGACCGCCCTCGCCGACGGTACCGTGGCGGTCGTGTTGAAGCGACCCCGCGAGGCCT
>DATAAF010000006.1:0-55831 GCA_036260255.1 Acidimicrobiales bacterium
GCTGCGAGTCGACGTCCGTGCCCCCTCGGGTGAGCTGATCTGGACGCCCGCCATCGTCGTCATGCCCCGTCCCGGGGAGCTCGAGATCGAGCTGTTCAACGACGATCCCTACGTGCACCACGCCGCCATCCTGCCCAGCAACGGCGACAAGCAGTACCTCAATCTTCCCATCCACTCTCGGGGAAGAGCGCGGGTCACCCTCGACGGCCCCGGCTACTACTGGTTCGGCTGCCCCGTGGGCAACCACGTGGGGCGGGGCATGCTCGGGCTGATCCTGGTGAAGGGCGACGTGCCCGACGAGGCACGCCTCGACCGTCCCAAGCAGCCGCGACCATGAGGAGTCGGCGTTGACCGCCGCCGCTCGCCGCCGCGCTCCGGTTCGGCTCGGGCTCTGCCTCCTGCTCGCCGCCGCGCTCCTGGCCGCCTGCGCCGACGAGGGTCGCGAGTACCCGCTCAGAGAAGAGGGCCGCGACCTCGGGTCGCTGAGCGGGGCGGTGGGGAGCGCGCCGCCGGTGGCCAGCGGGGTCACGTTCGACCGCATCCTCCGGGCCCGGGCCGAGCCGCACAACTGGCTCACGTACTACGGCGCCTACGACGGCCAGCGCTACAGCTCCCTCGACCAGATCAACACCCGCAACGTACGGGACCTGCGCCCGGCGTGGACCTTCCAGTTCGGCCAGTTCGGGGTGCAGGCCAGCGAGGGGACGTACTCCTTCGAAGCCGCCCCCATCGTGGTCGACGGCGTCATGTACGTCTCGGCCTGGGACGGATGGGTGTTCGCGGCCAACGCCGAGACGGGCCAGGAGCTCTGGCGCTACAAGCACGAGATACCCATCGACACCCCGCTGTGCTGCGGCAACGTCAACCGGGGTGTGGCCGTGGCGAACGGCAAGGTCTTCGTGGCCACCCAGAACGCCCACCTCGTCGCCCTCGACGCCACCAACGGCCGTCCCGTGTGGAAAGAGGTGTTCGGCGACGTGCGGGCGGGGGAGAGCGCCACTCTCGCCCCACTCGTCGTGAAGAACCTGGTTGTGGTGGGGACTTCGGGGGCTGAGTACGGGATTCTCGGGCACATCGACGCCTACGACCTGGAGACCGGGAGGCGGGTCTGGCGCCGCTACAACATCCCCAAGGCCGGAGAGCCGGGCGGCGAGACCTGGCCCGCCAGGGGTGAGGCCCGCAACCGAGGCGGGGGGAGCGCCTGGATCACCGCCAGCTACGACCCCGAGCTGGACCTCATGTACTGGGGGACGGGGAACCCCTCGCCCGACTTCGACGGCAGCGTCCGCCCCGGGGACAACCTCTACACCTCCTCGGTCGTCGCCATCGACCCCGACGACGGGACCATGCGCTGGCACTACCAGTGGACCCCGCATGACCTGTGGGACTACGACGGCAACAACGAGAACATCCTCTTCGACCTCGACGGGCGCAAGCTCCTGGCCCACTTCGACAAGAACGGCTACTTCTTCGTCCTCGACCGCACCAACGGCCAGCTGGTGCGGGTGGCGCCCTTCGTCGAGCGCCTCGACTGGGGGGAGATCGACGCCTCGGGCAAGGTGACCCCGAGGAAGGTCCCCACGCGCGAGGGCGTCGACATCTGCCCGGGGCCGGCGGGGGGCAAGGAGTGGACCCACGCCGCCTACAGCCCGAGGACCAGGCTGCTCTACGTCCCCGTCATCGAGTCCTGCGCCAACTTCCGCGTGGAACCGGTCGAGTTCAAGGAGGGCCTGCCCTACTACGGCGGGGAGGCCACCACCCATCCCGACCACTGGGGGGCGGTGCGCGCCTTCGACCCGCTGACCGGCCGCAGGGTGTGGGAGTGGAGGAACGACAAGCCCATGGTCGCCTCGGTGCTGGCCACCGGCGGCGACCTCGTCTTCGCCGGCGAGCCCACGGGGGAGTTCAACGCCTACGACGCCCGTACCGGCACGCTGTTGTGGCAGCACCAGACGGGGAGCGGCCACCACAGCAACCCGGTGAGCTACAGCGTGAACGGCAAGCAGTACATCGCCGTGCCGGTGGGCTGGGGCGGATGGGTCAAGGGGTTCGCGCCGGGAGCGCTCGGGGTGCCGCGGGGCGATGCACTGATGGTGTTCGCGTTGCCCTAGAGGGAAGCGCCCATGTCGCTTCCCAACCTCCGGATCGGAAGGTTGAGCCGAGCGCCTCAGGCGCGCCGCCGAGGCCTGGGAGTGTTCGGCGGGGAGGAGGACGAGGCGGTCGAGGCGGTCGCAGTGGTGCCTAGGACCTCAGCGGGATCAACATGTCGACTGATGGGTGGAGTATCAGCACCACGACCACGTCGGGTGGCGCGCGTGGCGGCGGCCGAGAAGGAGGCGGTGTCGCTCCTCCCCCGGCGGGCGCGACGGGGCTCCACCTGGTTCGGACGGCTGGGCGACATCGTCCAACAGCCGCCCGTGTGGGCGGGTCTGGCCGCGCTGCTCGCCGTCGGGGGCGGGCCGAGAGGGAAACGGGCAGCCGTGCGCGGCGCCGCCTGTTACAGCCTCGCCGCGGTCGTGGCCAACCTGGTCATCAAACCGGTGGTGGGCAGGAGCCGCCCTCCGGGCTCGGGCGAAGGCCGACCGGGACCCGTCACCTCCTCGTTCCCCTCCGGCCATACCGCCACCGACCTCGCCTTCTCGCTTGCGGTTTCTCAGGAAATGCCGACACTGTTCATCCCCCTCACCGCCGCCACGATGGCCGCCCACT
Source organism: Acidimicrobiales bacterium (assembly GCA_036260255.1). Taxonomy (GTDB): domain Bacteria; phylum Actinomycetota; class Acidimicrobiia; order Acidimicrobiales; family AC-14; genus DASZJY01. Next base: position 2,710 of record DATAAF010000006.1, read on the forward strand.
GGTCAATGGTCCGCAGCCGCGGTCACTACGCGAGCGACGTCCTGGTCGGCGGAGTGGTCGGGATCGTCGTCGCGCTGACGGCGTGGAGGCTGTGGCCACCCGGGCCGACGGCGGCGGGGGCACCGAACCGAGGACAGGGCGGGCGGGGCGCCGGCCACGATGCGCAGGGAAGGGCTCATGAGCGAAGCTGAACCCTCGGTCGTCGGGCGGGCGCGCAGCGTCGCCGTTCGGGCGAGGCGCTTCGCCGCGTCGATCCTCGCCGTGGTCGCCGGAGCCGACGCGCTGCACCTGGCCTACCGAGCGCTCGAGCAGAAGACCCACGCTTGACGCTGGGTGCCGGCGCTTGATCGCCTCGCCCTCCTCAGTGGGCGACCGGAAGGCAGTGCAAGAGGTCGCATGAGCGAGAAAGACGGGCGCCGAGCACCGATCGGGGACTACGGGCTGATCGGCGACACCCGCACGGCAGCGTTGTGCTCGACGGGAGGCTCGATCGACTGGCTGTGCGTGCCCCGCTTCGACGGCGAACCCGTCTTCGGGCGTCTGGTGGGCGGGGACGAGGCCGGCTGCTTCCGTGTCGGGCCGGCTCCCGGCGCCGAGCTCGTACGACGCCGTTATCGACCGGGGTCGGCCGTGCTGGAGACGACATGGCGGTTGAGCAGCAGCGAGCTCGTCCTGACCGAGGGCATGGTGGCGGACGTCGCCGGGAGGCTGCTCCCGACCAGTCTGCTCGTCCGCCATCTCCAGGTTCGGGGCGGGCCCGCCAAGGTGCGGCTGTGGTTCGATCCCCGCCACGGTGAGGCCCGCCGTCGGCCCCGCGTCCACCGTCACGGCCCGCTCGTCGTCTGCACCTGGGGCTCGACGGCGGTCGGCGTCTCGGCGTCGGGCGGCCTGGTGGTGGAGCCGGGCCGGGAGCTGGAAGTCACGGTCGAGGAGCGACGGCCTCTCGTGCTCACCCTGGCCGTCGCCCACCGTGAACCACTCGTCCACGTACCGGTGCAGCGCGCCTGGGACGAGCTGCGGGCCACCGACGCCTGGTGGCGGGCGTGGTCGGCGGAAACCGGCGACGTGGGACCCTACCGTGAGGCGACCCTCCGGAGCCTCCTGACGCTGAAGCTGTTGACCTACTCACCGTCGGGGGCACCGGTGGCCGCCCCCACTACATCGCTTCCCGAGGAGCTCGGGGGCACCCGCAACTGGGACTACCGCTACGCCTGGCCCCGCGATGCCAGCATCGGCATCGCCGCCTTCTTGGGCTGCGGGCGGGATCAGGAGGCGCGCGCCTTCCTCTACTGGCTCCTCCACGCCAGCCGTCTGGACCGACCGCGGCTGCGCCCCATGCTCACTGTGGACGGCACGCCGGTACCTCCGGAGGGGGAGCTGGCCGGCTGGTGCGGCTACGGAGGGAGCCAGCCGGTTCGGGTGGGCAACGGCGCTGGGGCCCAACACCAACTCGACGTCTACGGCTGGGTCCTCGACGCCGCCGCGCTGCTCTCGGGCGCCGGGCACGGCCTGTACGCGGAGACCTGGCGGGCCATGGCCGGCTTCGCCGATCGGGTGGCACAGCGCTGGGCCGAGGCCGACGCCGGCATCTGGGAGGTCGGGGCGAGCCCCGCCACTTCGTGCACTCCAAGCTCATGGCCTGGCTCGCCCTCGACCGGGCCTTGCGCCTGGCCGAGCGGCATCCCGCCCGCACGCGCCGGCGGGCCCGGTGGGCAGCGGCGCGTGAGGCCATCGCCGCCGACGTCGTCGCCCATGGCTACGACGAGAAGCGCCAGACGTTCGTCCGCGCCTACGGCGAGGTCGACCTCGACGCGGCTTTGCTCATCCTGCCCGTACTGGGACTCGAGCACCCTCGTTCGCCGCGGGTGGCCGGCACCGTGGAAGCGGTGCGCCACGGGCTCGACGCCGGTGAGCCGCTCCTCTACCGGTACCCCCCTCGTAGCAACGGCCTGGGCGGCCGGGAGGGCGGCTTCCTACCGTGCTCGTTCTGGTTGGTGCAGGCGCTGGCCCTCATGGGACGGGTCGAGGAGGCAGCCGGCGTGTTCGAGGCCCTGATCCCGTTCGGGGGCGGACTGGGCCTCTTCGCCGAGGAGGTGGACCCATCGAACGGCGAGCTGCTCGGCAACTACCCCCAGGCCCTCACGCACGCTGCTCTTGTCCAAGCGGCCCTGGCGTTGCGCGACGCCACCCACGAGGGTAGGAGCGGTTCGTGACCAGCGTCGCGGTCGTCACCGGCGCCTCAGCGGGCGTCGGCCGTGCGACCGTCAGAGCCCTGGCGGCAGCAGGCTACGACGTGGGGCTGCTGGCCCGAGGGCGGACGGGTCTCGAGGCCGCCGCAGCCGAGGTCGAGCGGGCGGGCCGCAGAGCACTCGTCGTCGCTACCGACGTGGCCGACGCGGCGGCCGTGGAGGCGGCCGCGCACCAGGTCGAAGCGGAGCTCGGCCCGATAGACCTCTGGGTCAACAATGCGATGACGTCGGTCTTCGCGCCGTTCACGCAGATCTCCGACGAGGAGTTCCGTCGAGTGACTGAGGTCACCTATCTCGGCGTCGTCCACGGAACCCATGCCGCGCTGAGACGCATGGTGCCCCGCAACCGGGGGGTCATCGTCCAGGTGGGCTCTGCCCTCGCGTATCGGGGCATCCCCCTGCAGTCGGCGTACTGCGGGGCCAAGCACGCCATCCAAGGCTTCAGCGAGGCGCTGCGCTGCGAGCTGCTCCACGACCGGAGCGCCGTGCGACTGACCGTCGTCCACCTGCCGGCGCTCAACACTCCGCAGTTCGACTGGGTGCTGTCCCGCTTGCCCCGAACGCCTCAGCCAGTGCCGCCCATCTACCAGCCCGAGGTCGGGGCCAGAGCGGTCGTGTGGGCCGCCGAGCACCCGGGTCGGCGGGAGTACTGGGTGGGGGGGAGCACGGTCGCGACGCTGGTGGGGAACAAGCTCGCCGCCGGGTTGCTCGACCGCTACCTGGCCCGCACGGGCTACGGCGGCCAACAGACACCGGAGCGGGTCGACACCGAGCGGGCCAGCAATCTGTGGGAGCCGGTCGGCGGCGACGTCGGCGCCCACGGCCGGTTCGGGGCGCGGGCGCACGCCCGCAGCGTCGCCGCGTGGACGAGTTGGCACCGTCGCTCGGTGGTGTTCGCCGGGGTGGTCGTTGCGTCATTGGCCACCGCGGCACGTGGGCTGAGGCGGCGCTGAGAGTTCCCGCCCAGACGCAAGTGCGGCCATCTCCTCATCCGCCGGGACGGCCCGTCGGCGGCTCGGCGGCCACCATCGGGTCCCGGGCGGAAAAGGGGATGTGGTGCCCGCATGCTCGGAGCGCTTCGAAGCGCGCCGCCGCGACTCGTGTGACGTCAGGTTGGCCGGGAGACAGGCTGCGAGCAACAGCAGACGCCCGCGTGGCAAGGCTCCGCGTGCTCAAGGCCCGTCATTGGGGCCCGAGCAACGCTCCCAGGGCTATCCCGTAGGCCAGATGAGCCACTACGGTCACTGCCACCGTCGCGCGGCCATAGCTCAATCCAAGCGGCCCCGGTGGCTCGAGAGCAGGGCCCATGGCCGGGCCGGCGCGGGTGCTGGCCATCCGAGGGTGGATGCCCGGCAACAGAGGGACGAGCACGGTGAGCGCGACGAGGGCGTGCAGCAGTCCTAGACCGGCGCCCAGGAGCCAGCCGGCGTGGCCCACGAGGGCGAAGACCAACGCGTAGCCGAGCGCAAAGACCTGGCCGATCGCGAGGTGGATGAGGAAGCCCACCACCCGGGCCCGGTCGGGATCGTCTACCACCAGAGTGCCCAACATCATCGGGAGGTCCATACGGGTGAGCCCGCCGAGTTGGGACAGGATGAGCACGGCAGTGAGCGCCGTGGTGGCTAAGAGTCCGAACACCGACCACCCGCCCCAGTCCACCTACGCCGCCCACACTGGGGGCCGGTTGGTCCCACCCGCTCCGACGACATCGAGGACGCACGCCCTGCAATCCAACATGCGGCGCTCGAAGAACAGCCGGTGGTACGCCTGGCGGCGACACGCTACTGCCGACCCACCGCGCCGCCCAACGCAGGATGCGACAGCGGATGCGTCCGACGAGAAGGCTTCTTGGGCGGAGAATCTTCGGATAACGGCATTATCCCCGCGCTCGATTGCGTTCGGGGAGAACTCCGGACCTGCGTGGTCGTCGGGAATCGCGTCCGCCCCGAACGTGCCTAGCTAGCGCGGGAACGCCACGAGTGGGACATTCCGGGCCACGGGCAGCCCGGTGCCGGCCCCCCCGGTACGCCCGGTTGGGGCCACACCGCGCTGAGCATCTTCGACCGTCGGCGTCGTCTGCTTCGGGGGTCCTCGTCGCACAGTCGAGCGCCGCTTCACCCTCTTCCCCGCGCCTCAGCGCAGGCCCTTGAGCGTGCGCGAGACTCACGGCGGGCGATGGCAGTCACGGTGTTCGGCGGGTGGTCCGGGGAGGCCGGGCAGGCCTCTACACCGCCGGTTGCCGGTGCCCATCCGGCCGGGAGTTCGCGCTTGTGGCCACCTCCTACCGGATCCCGGGTGCCCTCTCCGGCGCCGGGATCGTGGGATCCCGGAGCTTGACGTCGAGGAACCTTCGCAAGCTCTTGGCCGTGGCGACGTTCACGGCGCTCGGCAACAGATGCCTGGTCGTGGCCGCACGCCGCGCCAGATGGCCCCCCAAGAACCTTGGCGTCCTCCTCGCGGACGTCTCCTTGGCGGCGGGCCTCAACCTCTGGGCTGCCCGAGTGGTTCCTCCCCGGTCGCTCTTCGACGACTAGCGAGACGCCTTCTGGGTGTACGCCGGGGGAACGGTAGCCCTTTGGACGGGGACCTACGGCCGCCCGGTCGGTCTGGCCCTGCTGACCGCCTCGATCCTCCCCTTGCAACTCGCCATGGCGGCTCGGAACGGCATCGCGCCGGGAGCCGTCGACTGGCCCAAGTTCGTCTCACGCTCGTTGTGGATGGGTGCCGCCTTCCTTGTCGGCGACCGGGTCATACCGACCGCTTCCAGGGGTGCCGCCGCCGTCGCCGCCGAGGCCGACCGTCGAGCCGCCGAGATCGAGGGACGGAGAATCGCAGCAGACCTCCACGACGCGGTGAAGAACAAGCTCACTCGAATCGCCCTTCAGGCCCGGGGAGCGGTGAGCCGACGGCGCCATGCGGTTGCTGGAGCTGATCGGCTCGGAGGCAGAATCGGCCTTGCAGGAGATGCGTCGCCTGCTCAAGCTCATTCACGCCGACGACACCCATCCCTCTCCAACCGGACTGGCGTCGCTGGGGCAGCTGGTCGAGCGTCTCCGCCACGCCGGTCTCGACGTGCGGCTCACCGTCAACGGCGACATTGGCCGGGGGACTTGAGCGACAGTTCATCCAGCCGTTCGGTCAGGGCTCCTCGGCGTCCCGGGTGGTGCCGCCGGGGAGTTCGACGCCCTAACAGCCGACGGCTCCGTCGTGGTCAGCATCATGACCAGTTCTGGGTTCACCTCCGGCGGAACGTCCCCGCCGGAATCAAAGGCTGTATAGCCGACCTCTACTACTTGAGCCTGGTTGACGCTCCTGTTCGCCGCCTCGTCCTCACCAACCGTAGTCCTACGAGATCCTTTTCACCAATGCAGGACGCGCGCTACCCGAGGGCGTGGATGTCTGGCTCCTCCGCTCCCTCCGGAGCTGCAGGTAGAGGTCAACAGCGTCATCCGGCAGGCGAGCGACGAGATTGCCGCGGCAAGGCCGCCCGAGAGGACGCTGCCGCGATCGAGGAAGAGGTCGACGCCCAGGAGTAGCCCGCCCCCGCTGGGCCTCGCCATGACCATGAGTGGGTGTTGGCGTCGGCCTGTCCTAGGAGTCTGCGATCCCAGTCTGCCTTTACGGGTTAGAACGCCCGCCCGGCACGCACAAGTCACCGAGGAGAAAGCGCCCGCCGATATTAGGCGACGAGGGCAAGTCCGCTTCGATGATCGCCTCGGGTTGACAGCCGTTGCTGCCGTGTGCGACCGGTCGGGACGCGGCGGATGACGGACGTATGGCCGGTGGATCAGCCGATGAGCGCGTCCACCGCCGCCTGATCGACCGGGACGTACCACATCTCCGAGATCTTCCCGTCCCGGAAGTGGAACACGAAGACCTCGTTGAACTCGTGGGTCTGGCCGTCCTCCATAGCTCTGCCCCGCTGAAGGATGACGCCGTGCTGGTCATCGGCGAGATAGGCGTGGTTCTCGAACGAGTACTCTCCCATCGCTTCCATGAACTGGCCGAACAGCTCTTGGAGCTGATCGCGCCCCTCGTAGTCGCCGGCCAGCCGGCTCTTGCCAGAGGCGTGAACGATCACGTCGTCCGTGTAGTACGAGAAGAACTCCTCAATGTCGCCGCGCAGCATGGCTTCGTCGGCCAGTCGTAGCACCTCCGCGTTGGGATGTGCCATCACCCTTCCTCCTTTTCCCTTGACCGTGACTGTAGGCACCTGCGGACATGCCGGCGAGGGGTCGCTGCGCGTGCGCCGCGGTCAATCGGCGGCTCGGGGCGGGCACACGCCCCTGGCGAGACACGATCCTTCTTATCGCATGGGAACCGCCGAGTGCCGTCGCGTCGAAGACGTAGACCGCACGAGGCCTTCTTCCGTCGGTGATCATGTCGGTTGACCATCCCGCATCGACAGTGTCGCGTTGTGCCGCACCACGGTCTAGTAGTCCCGACCACCACCACGTTGGTCCGTGGCAGTGACCGATGTGGGACCATCGGACGTTGTCGGGCGCCGGACCGTCATGCACCGCCCGTCGGTGGTTCGTGGGCCCACGCCCTCGAGTCGGTGAAGCACCGGGTCTTGCTTGGGCTGCTCGAGGAAGGCCGGGTCTGGTTCGCCCAGCCGCTGGCGCGCCGGGACCCTCGCCACCACCGCCGCCCCACATGCCGGCTAACACGGTCCTGAGCCCGGTCGCCGGGGTCGCCGCGTGCGGCGTCAAGGCATCGCCACGGACCCGTTGACGCCGAGCGCGTCCGCAGTTACCTTCCCGCTCGATGCGCCGACTGCGTCAGCTGCGAGGCACGGCAGCAGCGGCGCTCATGACGGTGGCGACGCTGGCCGGCACCGGCTCGGTGGGCTCGGTCGGCGTCGCCGCCGCCCAGACGCCCCGAGCGTCGGTCTTCGGTCCGGCGAGCCATTTCGGTCTCGGTGCCCCCCGCCCCTTCGGCATCAGCGACCCGGCGGCCGACCTCAACGGCGACGGCTCGGTCGACCTCGCCGTCACGACCGAGGGGACTGCCACCGAGCCGGCCAGCGGCGTGCTGGTCGTCATGGCCAACAACGGCTCGGGCTCCTTCACACCGGCCGCGAGCCACCCGCTCCTGCTCCCGTCCGACCTCGGGCCCCCGCCGGCGAGGAGCATTGGGCGCGGCGTGGCATCGGTCGACGTCACCGGTGACAACCGCCCGGACGTCCTCGTCGTCGACGCCGGCAAGCCCCAGTTCGCCGCCGGTGACGTCCCCGGGTTCCTGCTCGTCTACCGCAACGAGGGCGGTGGCGCGTTCACCCGCCTTCCGGCGATGCGCGTCGGCCGCAGGCCGCTGGGGATGGCGCTGGCCGACTACAACAGCGACGGCCGGCTGGACATCGGCATCGACCTGGAGGACGCCGACGGCCTGCAGATGCTCCTCGGCAACGGCGACGGCACCTTCTCGATCGTCCAGACACGCGACGTGCCTTGTGACTCCCCGCACTTCCCCTCGGCGGGCGACTTCAACGAGGACGGCCGGGCCGACCTGTTGATCCCGTGCAACAACAACGGCCCTGTCCTGCTGTTCCCCGGCAACGGGAACGGCACCGTCGGAGCTCCGATCACCGCCGTCAGCCCGCCGGTCGTGGCCCGCCCCCACGTGCTCACCGTCGCCGACTTCAACGGACAGCACCTGGACTTCGCGGTGGCCAACACGGGGCCCGTCGGGGGCCGGGTCAGCGTTCTGCTCGGCAACGGCCAAGGGGGCTTCTTCGAGGAGCCCGGCTCACCCTATCCGGGCACGCCCAACGGGAGCACCGCGTTCATCAAGTCCGGCAACGTCACCGGCACCCCGGATCTGACCGCCGACGGCCGGCCGGACCTCCTGTACACCTCGGGCAACCAGGGAGTCCCCAACTTCCTCGTGCTGCTCGAGCGCAAGGCCGCCGGCTTCGACCAGGCGGTCGGCTCTCCCTACCTCACGGGCACGACGCTACTCCGAGAGCTCACCGTGGCCGACCTCAACGCCGATGGGCAGAACGACGCCGCCGTCGTGGAGCGCCCGGCGTCGGCGACGGCCATCGGCACCATCGCCGTCCTGCTCCACAACCCGCCAGTACCCAACCGCTCGCTGACCGGTACGGTCACCGGGCCGGTCGTCGTCGCCAGCGGCGAGATCGTCCGCGTCACCAACGCCAGTGTCGCCGGTCGCATCACCGTGAACCCGGGCGGGGCCCTCGTGGTCGAGCGGTCCTCCGTCTCGGGCGGCATCGCGGCCAACGACCCGACCTTCTTCTCCGTGTGCGCGTCCTCGATCGCGGCCTCGTCTCCGAACCAGGGCGTCGTCGTGCAGAATGCCACCGTGCCGGTCCGCATCGGGGATCCGGCGAGAGGCTGCGCCGGCAACCGGATCTCGGGCGGGGTGCGCCTCACCGGCAACCAGCTCGGCCTCACGCTCGGCTCCAACCTGGTCTCGGGAAACGTAACGGTGAGCGACAACACCTTCGACGCGGCCGTCGTCAAGGCCAATCGGATCTCAGGGACGCTGGCCTGCACCGGCAACTCGCCCGGCCCGTCCAACGCCGGCCAGCCCAACACGGCACGGGCGAGGACCGGCCAGTGCGCGACCCTGTGACGGTCGACGCCTATCTTCCCGGGAGGATCTCGCCCAGAACGCCGCCGCTCGCACCGCTCGTCTCACCGGGCATCGCTGGATTGGTCCCGCCCGGTGCATCTCACCGCGGGTCAGACCAGCGGGGCAGTTTGAGGTCAGCGCAGGCGCCGGCGACTGCCCAAGCACGGGCGGTCCAGACGAGCACGCTGTAGGAGGGTGGGGGACGCGCAGGGCCGCAGAGATGTCGAGGCGTGGGCAGGGGGGCGCCCGCCCCCCGAGACAGGAGGCCGGCCCCAGGAGGGGGCGACGGGCCTCGACTGCAGCGAGGTGCGGAGCGTCCCTTGACGCACGCGCCTGCGTCAGCAGGATCGCGTCGAGCCCACGAGTGAGTGACAGGTCGAGTTCGATGACTCCGGCTGCACGTCAAGGATATGCCGGAAGCGGCGTCGCCCGCTCCCGCGTCGTCGAAGGACAGTCACGCCCCCGCGAAGATCTCCGAGCGTGGCCGTCAGCTCTAGGTAGCTATCAACCATGGCGTCCTCGGTTGATCTCCAAGACGACGCGTTCGGGTGGCAGGGCCCCGCAACGGCGCGAGTCGGCCCGACGTGACCGTCGCCGGCGAGGCCACGGGCCATCAAGCGAGGAGATTCCAATAGCCCAGCAGCGGAACGAACGCGACGGCTGCCACCGTCACGGCGGTGTGACGGAGGCGAGCTCGACCGGGCCAGCGCCTCGACCAGGTACGCGCACTCAGCGCCACGAGGGTCACGGCCAAGAGCACGGAAGCCAGCGCCACCACCCGCAGCGCCGTCCACAGCGCCGAGAGCGGTTGGCCGGCGCCAAACTGCGCCAGGACGGCGATCAGGCCGGCGGCAACCGCCAGGTATGCGCCGCTCACGACGACGGCCAGGCGACGAACGCGCCGAACCTCGGGATCCACCTCGGATGCGTCGGGGGGAGGGCGAACCAGCCGGCGCACCAGCGGGGCGGCGCAGGTCGCCGAGAACACCGCGAGCAACACCGCCCAAAGGCTGAGCTGGAATGCCGGGTGAGCGTGCCAAGGGGGGTGCTCGACCTCCGGTAGCGGCTCGACCGTGCCGGGGATCCAACCATGGTCAGCAGGGACGGACTCTCGGCGGAGCTGAGCCTGTATCCACGTGACCATCGTCTCCAGGTACCCAGGCGCGAACCGAACCGCGACGGCCGAGCGCATCTCCGATTCGAAGCCGCGCTCGGCCAGGGCGATGGCGTGATTGGCCTGAGGGAAGGCTCGCACCACGTGGTTCTGGTTTCCGCCCCGTCGGAGAGCTCCGCTGAGCGTCCGGGCACTCAGCGCCGGGGGCACCTGCTTGTCGAGCTCGCCGTAGAGGAGCAGCACGGGCTGGCGCACTCTCTCCCACTCGGCCTCGGGAAACGATTCGGCCCTACAGCACTCCGGGAGGAGGCCAAGGAGCCGGACCACGGCGATCACCTGCGTCGACGCGAGCACCATCGTGTCGCGCGCGTCCTCGGCCACGCCGGCGTCGCGCAGCTTGTTCTGCATCTCCCATACGCCGTTGGGACCCGGGCGGGCCGGTGCCGAGACCCCGATGACGAAGGCGATACCCCTCGAGCGGGCAGCGGCCAAGGCGACGACCCATCCACCCTCGCTGGTTCCTCGCACGCCGATGCGGCGAGTGTCGATGTCGGGACGCGATTGCAGCATTCGGACGCCGGCGAGGAGGTCTTCGGCCAAAGCGCCGTAGTCGCGGATGATGCCGCCGTAGCTGCCCGTGGACTCTCCGGCCCCCCGTTTGTCGTAGACCAACACCGCGATGCCTTGGCGGGCGAAGTGGTCGGCAAGGATCCGGCCGAACCCGTGCCGGGTGGTCCTCCCCGCGCCTTCGGCAAAGACCACGGCCGGATGGGGGCCGGCACCGGGCGGAAGGAGCAACGTGCCAGCCAGGCGAACCTTGCCGTTGTGGAAGCGCACTTCCTCCTCCCGGTAGAGCTCGACCCGCTCGGCCAGGCGAGTCTGTCCGGTCGCTGCTTCGACCCGGAGCCGCCTGCCGCCGTCGAGCACGCTGATCGTTGCTCCTCCCCTCGAAGCGAAGGTGTGGGCTGACTCACGGGCGAGGAAGAGAACCTCATCACCCTCGCGGTATCGAGCGACGTTGCCCACGCGGCTGAAGAAGGCAACGATGCCGTCTTCGAAGCGATAGTCGTCGTGATGCACCTCTTCCGCCACGGTTCCGCCGGCACCGACCGTGCGAATGAGCGCGATCGCGAGAAGTGCCAGGATGAAGGCCGCACATCGCCGCCGGCGCGCCTTCGGCCACGAACGGCTGGCAGCGTGGGTAATGCCACCGCCGACGATGCGCCTCCCCGCCACAGCCTCCCCATTTTCCTCACCTGAGCGAGCGCGTGCCGCTGAAGGCCGAGGAGTCGCTTCCCCCCGACGGGGCGTGCGACGGCGACGGGTCGCATCGCACCGTCGGCCGCGCGAGGGGGGAGCCGGTCGCCTCTCGTCCTCCCGGGTGATCGCTGCTACGGGTTGCTCATCATCGATGAGGGCGGAGCCGAGAGGCGAACCGACCCCGGAAGGGCGTCGCCAGCAGCCTGCGTCGTCCCGCAAGCGGATGGCCTTGCGGGACGAGGACAGTCATCGCTGCCACCTGGCATGAGCAGCGGCTGGCCACAGGCCCAGTCCTGAAGCGTCGATCGGGTACCGAACGAAGAAGCGACCGCGCGGGTTCGGATTGTGTCGACAAGAGTAGGCGCCGACGGGGCGCCAGGTGCTACGACGTCTGGGTCGCTCCGGAGGCCTCAGGAGGCAACCGATGAACCTTTCGGCCGGAAGGGGCGGGTGGCGAGCGGAGCGATGGTGGGCGTCGAGCGGAATCGTCTTCGTCGCGCTCTTTGCGATCGGGCTCGGCCTCGCCGACGTCTTGGCGTCGAGCCCGTACCCGAGCTTCGCCGCGGACGATTTCGAGATCGTCTCCTACTTCCGCGACAGTCGGCTGCAAGTGCGCGCCCTCAGCGTCTCGCACAGTCTGGCGGCGATGGCACTCGTCGTCTTCGCCGTGCATGTGGCGAGCGTGGTCCGACGAGGGGATGAGGCGGCGGAGAGACCGGCCGCGCTCGTACTGGTGAGCGGCGTCATGGCGGGCGCATTCCTGCTCCTGTCGGCTCTCCTCTTCTGGGTCCTCGCCCTGGCGGTGACGACCGCGGGCGCCGAGCTCGTGCGTGTGCTGCTGGCGTTCTCGTACCTCGCTGGCGGTCCTCCTGGGCTCCTCTTGCCGTTGACGCTGTTCGTCGGTGCCAGCTCCCGGGCAGCTGTGCGGACACGCCTGCTCCCGGGATGGCTAACTCGGGCCGGAGAGGCGTTCGCGGTGGCCGGGATGCTCTGCACCTTCGTCATGCTCGACCGCGTGATTGGGCTCGAGAGCCCCGTCTGGAGGCTCGTCCTCCTCCCGACCGTCACGCTTGGCGTCATGTGGGTTCTGGCGACCAGCGTTCTGCTCGCTCGACGCGCCCGGGACTCGGCCTGACCCGCAGCGCTCGCTGCTTGGTCCCGGGCCGGACGGACGTGCCTGTGCTGAGCACTCGCGCCTCGACCAGTCCCCCCATCACCGCATCCCAGGTGCCGGATGGAGGCGGTGCCGGAGCCCACGGTCCATGTGGGACAGGACCGCCTTCACCTTGGGGCCTTTCTCACCCACCACCTCCGTCGCCGCGGCCAGCGTCGGTGACGAGCGTTGATGGGCACCGGTAACCCACGACCCGGTCGTCACCGTCCCCGGGCCCGACCACGCCGTCCAGGAGCAGCCCAGCAACCAGGAGGCCGGCAATGCAGGCGTTGAGCTGCTCACGGGGTGCCGACCTGGTGCCGGCCCTTCCGCGGGTCGATGGCGACCAGTGCGAGTTCCTCGGCCAGGAGCACGTTGAACGATACGCCGAGTGGTCATAGGACCCCAGACGCGGAGCCAGCCTGGATGCGGGCTGATCCCCTTCGGATACTCCGCATAACCATCCGGTTGCGGGATTGGCCCTGCGCAGAGGAGAGCCCAAAGGTGGAACGCCTCGCCTTCGGTGGACATACTCCCGGGACGCCCCACCGAGCTCGACAAAACCGATGACGGCAACTTCCAGCAAGCGGTGGCTCGTGGCCGTCGTGGCCTGCGGCACATTCGCATCGGCAGTCGCCGCCGGGTTGATCTTTGTGCGCGACTGGCCGGAGACCCCCGACGCAGGGGTCGTGATCTCGGTGACCAAGAGCATCGTCGAGCGACACGACGTCTCACCCGCCCGGGACTGGAGGGGTCGTCCCATGCGGGAGCAGAAGTACGGACTCGGCCTCTCGCTGCTGTTCGCCGGTCCCTATGGCGTCGCCCGGCTCGTGGACGCCGACCCGATCCCCGCCGCCATGGCGACCAATGCCTTCGTCTTCGGGTTCACCGCGATCTCGCTCCTCGCCTTGGCCCGGCTGTTGGACGCTTCTTGGGGCCAAGCACTGGTGACGACGTTGCTGATCGCCGCGGGCACGCCCCTGCTCCCCTTCGTCGCCACCGGGTTCTCGGAGCTCGCGGTGGCGGCCACGGTGACGCTCGGCTTGGGGGCCGTGGCCGGTGCGGGCAAGGGTCGGGCGTGGGCCGCGCCGCTCGCCGGCGCCGCCGCGGGAGCGGCGACACTGCTGCGCACCGACAGCCTCGTGTTGGTGCTGCCGGTGCTCGCCGTCGGGCTCGTCGTCGCATCGCGGGAGCGGCGGAGCGTGTGGGACTTCTGTCTTGCCGCCGCCCCGTTCCTCCTCGCTTGGGGTTGGTACAACCACATCCGCTACGGCGCGCCGTGGCGCCTCGGCTACTACGAGGACGAGGGCTTCATCTATCCGTTCATGCGAGGGCTCTACGGGCTCGTGCTCTCCCCGGGAAGAGGACTTCTCTGGTACGCGCCCCTCGTCCTGCTCGCCGTCGTGGGCGTTCGCGCGGCCTGGCGGCGAAACCCGACGCTCGCGGCCGTCGCCGCCATCCTCTTCCTGGCCCGCCCCCTCTTCTATGCGTCCTGGGCCTGGGAGGGCGGATGGACGTGGGGCCCTCGATTCCTGGTGCCCGCCATGCCTGCGCTGCTGGTCGGCGTCGTCGAGGTCGTGCGCCGCTTGCCCAGCTGGCCTCGAGCCCCTCAACTCGTCGCCGCGGTGGTCGTGGTGCTCAGTGTGTCGGTCCAGGTGGTCGGCGTCTCGACTGACTACCTACCCTCGAACGCCGCGGTCGCCCAGGTGCACGAGGACTTCCACGCAGGCCTCCTGTCCTGGGACCACTTCCCCATCGTCGAGCAAGCGCACTGGATGCTCACCGGACGTGACGTCTACGTCGGATGGGCGCTCCCCCCGGAGCGAAGGCCGATCCTCTTTGCCAGCCTCGTGGCGACGTCGGTGCTCATGGCATTCGCGGCCGTGTTGGCTGCCCGTCGCTTGTCCGGTGTTCCCCAGGTACCACGTCACCCTCGCGACGGGGTTCCACTGCTGGCCCCGTCCGAAGCGTCGAGCTGACAGCGCGGCGACAGGGGCTCGTGGCCCTTGAGCCTCGCGCTCTGTGCGCCGGCTCCCAGGCCCAGAAACCCGGGGTGCGTCCACGACCGCCGGCGATCCGACCGCACTGACCGCTCGGCCGGCCGAGGACGCCCACGGCTCGCTGATGATTCGCGATCACACCGGCTGGTCGGGCAGCAGCCCGAGCTGGCCGAACAGCTCCAGCTGGTCGAAGTAGAAGTTGTGCCTGACGATCTGACCGTCGCGGACGGTGGCCACGTCGCAGCCCCGCACCCGCACCCGCCGTCCGGTAGCCGGGACGGTCTCGGTGGGTGTCTCGATGGGCCCGGTGTTCGTCCCTACGACCCAGCCCTCGTCCACAGCCGTGTCGCCGGACTCGTGCGACGCCAGTTCCTCCCAGTTGAAGTCCGGAAGGGCGACGCTGAACCGCCGCAGGTAGCCGACGATCCCCTCCCGGCCCTTGATCTCGCCCTCGTCCGGGGTGGTGATGACGGCGTCGCTCGCGTAGACGCTCGCCAACCCCTCGAAGTCGTGCTTCCGCATGCAGTTGGTCATGCGGTCCATGAGTTCCTGTGCTTGGCCCATCATCGCCTCCTTGATCGGTTCCGGTACGACCGACTCTGACGGAGAAGTCCGGCGCCGGCATCGGGCGAAGGCTGCAATTCCGGCGACGGGGCGCGTGGGTAATTCGGTGTAGGGCGGTCAGACCAAGCCGTGCTTGTAGGCGTAGGCCGTGGCCGCCGCCCGGGACGCAAGCCCCAGCTTGGTGAAGATGTTGCTGATGTGGCGGGCCACGGTCTTCTCGCTGAGCACCAGCTCGGCCGCGATGGCCCGGTTGGTCATGCCGGTGGCCACCAGGGCGAGCACCTCGGCCTCGCGGCCGGTCAACTCGCCAGCGACGAGCCACTGGAGCTCCGTCCGCCGGGTTTCGCCGTCGAGCCGAGCGAGGTCGGGCGCCGCCCCCAGCTCCTTGAACGTCCGGCGGGCAGCACTCGCCTCCAGGTCGGCGCCTTCGATGTCTCCCGCCGCCCGGCAGGCGGCGCTGAGCAGGACTCGGGCCCGAGCGACCTCGTAGGGGACCTCCAAGTCGAGCCACGCCCACATCGAACGGCGCAGGGCTTCACAGGCCCGCCGGGGTTCTCCCTCCGCCAGCAGGAGCGCTCCCTCGGCGTAACTGGACGCGGCATGGAGGAACGGTGCCTTGAACACCGCCGCGAGCCGGGCCAGCTCGTCGGCTCCCGCCTGGGCGGCGGCCAGGTCGCCCGCAGCCAGCACCACGTCGACAAAGGCGGGCAGCAGGCGGGCCCGGAACACGGCGACGGAGGCCTCGTCGAGGGAGAGTCGGATGGCGGCCACGGCGGCGTCGATGTTCCCCTGCGCCAGCCGGAGACGGGCCAGGCCGGGCTGAGGCACGCGGCCCCACTGGTGGGCCTGGCGGTAGGCGTCCTCGGCGTCGGCGAACTCGCCTCGCAGGCGGTGGAGCTCACCCCGCTGGTACAGCGCCGCCCCCATGGCGGGCGTTCCCGCCAGCCGTTCGCAGGCCCGCCTCGCCTCCACCTCGGCCGCCGGCCACGTGCCCGTGACTTGCATGATCTCCGCCCGGTGCACCAAGCACTGGCCCCGGTACGGCAGCCGGTCGGGCTGGGAGTCGCACCAGCTGCTGAGCGCTTCGGTCCACTCTTTGGCCCGGCGAAGGTCGAAGATCTCCCAGCACGACTCCAGGACGCCGCAATACACGATCCCGGCCACCAGCGGCGACACCTCTCCGGCGGTGACCGAGACCATGACCTCGTCGAGCAGGGCCACGCCCTCGCGCATCTCGCCCAACCACGTGAGTGCCGACCCCCGGCCGAGGCCGGCCATGGCCAAGAGGTCGTTGTCGCCGAAGCGCTTGGCGATCCCGACCGCCTCCGTGCATGTGGCGCACGCGGCGGACGCGTCGCCGGCCTCGAACTGCTCCAGGGCCGTCGGTATCAGGAGGTAGCCATGCTCGACGCACTCCTCGCCCAGGTCATCGAGCACGGTGGCCGCCCGGGCCAGCCACCCGCTGCCCGGACCGATCTGGCCCCGGTACATGAGAGTGAACCCCAGCCAGAAGGCGCAGCGGGCGGCCCTCGCCGTGGCGCCATCCCCGAGGTGGGCGTGGTGCGCTCGGGCCCACGCGTCAGTGGCCTCCTCCTCGCGGCCCAGGAAATATGCGGCCAAAGCGAGGCGCTCCAGGTCGCCGGCGTCGAGCGCGTACGTGCCCACGCCCACGAGGAGCGTGTAGACGTCGGTCCACACCTCCCGCTCGAAGGCCTGGCGGGCGGCCCGGACAGCGGCCTCCTCCGGGGTCATCAAGGTGAAGGTACCGCTCTCTCATGGCCGCGGGAGCCCGGGACATCCCTCCACGTTTGGGACCTGGAACCTGACCGGCACCGCCGCAGGATGCGGTTCGCCGTCCCGTACTGAAGAGTCGGCAGAAGGACCCCGGGTAGTTCATGGGGGGACGAGGGGCGGGCGAGCGGTGGGACCCGTCCGGTGTCTCCCCCGCCGAGTGGGCGCCGGTTGACGGCGGCGCCACCCGGATGATGCTGCGCGACCGGGGAGAACCGGCTGGCTTCTCGACGGCGATGGCCCGCCTGATGGCGCCGGCCGTAGGGCGGGCCAACGGCAGGGACCTGGCCGACTCAAGACATCAGGGACGGGCCGCCGACCTGACGCGGCCGGGCGCGATGGGCGTAGCCTCGTCGTCGCAGCCGCCGGGGAGACGGCGGGGAAAGGCGGGTTCGGCATGAAGCGGGTGGCACGGGCCATGGCGTCGATCGCAGCGACGGCCGTGGGCATGACGTTCATGGCGGTGGCGCCGGTGGAGGCACAACCGGAGGAGGTGGTGCTCACCTGCGGCACCGTCATCACCGAGGACACGGTGCTCGGCGCCGACATCGGCCCGTGCGGGGACATCGTCTCCGAGCCCGGGCACACGCCCGGCGGCCACGGGCTGGTCATCGGCGCCGACGGCGTGACCCTCGACCTCAACGGCCACACCATCTTCGGGCTGGGGAGCGATGTGGTCCTCCATCAGGCCGCCGGTGTCAAGGTCGACGAGCACAGCGACGTCACCGTGTTCGGCGGCACCGTCCGAGGCTTCTTCCACGGGGTGTGGGTGCAGAACGGTGCCCGCAACACCGTCCGCGACATGAGGTCGATCGACAACACGACGGGCAACGGCATCGTCCTCCAGAACGTGCGTGACAGCCGCGTGTTCCGGAACGCGGTGGTCAACAGCGGAGGCTTCGGTGGCATCTCGGTGTTCGACGGTCGGGCCACCGACCAGCTCGACGACCTGCCCTCGGCCAACAACTCGATCCTCAGCAACCTCGTCGACCAGTCCGACAACCGGGCCAACACCGCGGGCATCAGCCTGGAGAACGGTCCCGGCCACCGCGTGGTGGGCAACACCGTGACCCGCAGCTCCGGCGACGGCATCATCCTGCGCGCCGGCAGCAACCCCCTTCCCGGGAGTGGACGGATCCTGCCGCCCGCCACCGACGCCGTCGTCTCGGGGAACGTGGTGACCAGGAACGGCACCAACGCGACCGGAGTGACCGCCGTTCTGGCCGGCATCAACCTGCAGCGAAACCTGATCACGGGGCTCGGGGCCGACCGCAACCAGATCACCGGCAACCGCGTCCAGAGCAACGCCGACCACGGGATCCTGGTGGCGTCACGCAACAACAGAATCGTCGCCAACACCGCTCGGGGGAACGCGGTCAACGACCTCCACGACGCCAACGTCGCCCCACCGTGCGACAACAACGTCTGGCGCAGCAACCGCTTCGCCACCGCCAACCAGCCCTGCGTCGGCGGCTAGGACCGAGGCCCGCACGCGCCGCCGCCCGGCGCCGAGGCCGGGCGGTGGGCGTCCGAACGGAGGAAGGAGCTACATCATGCTCATGCCGGCGCCGGCGGGCGTCGGCAGCGGGCGCGGGGGCTCCTTCTCGGGTTTCTCGGCCACCAGCGTGCGGGTGGTGAGCAGCATGCCCGCCACCGAGGCGGCGTGCTGCAGCGCCGAGCGGGTGACCTTGGCGGGATCGATGACGCCCGCCTTGAAGAGGTCCTCCATCTGGCCGGTGGCGGCGTTGAGGCCGACGCTGCCGCTCTCGGCCTCGACCTCCCGAACGGCCAGGTTGCCCTCCAGGCCGGCGTTCTGGGCGATCCAGCGCAGCGGCTCCTCCAAGGCCCGGCGCACGATGGCCGTGCCGGTGGCCTCGTCGCCCTCGTTCTTCACCGAGTCGACGCCCTGACGGGCCCGGATGAGGGCGGTGCCGCCTCCGGGGACGATGCCCTCGTCGATCGCCGCCTTGGTGGCCGACACCGCGTCCTCGATGCGGTGCTTCTTCTCCTTGAGCTCGACCTCGGTCGCGGCTCCGACCCGGATGAGAGCCACGCCGCCGGCCAGCTTGGCCAGCCGCTCCTGGAGCTTCTCCCGGTCCCAGTCGGAGGTCGCCTCGTCGATCTGCCGGCGGAGCTGGCGCATGCGCTCCTCGACGTCGGCCCGGTCGCCGCCGCCGTCGACGATGGTGGTCTCGTCCTTGGTGACGGTGACCCGCCGGGCCCGGCCGAGGTGGTCGAGGGTGAGGGTCTCGAGCTTGAGGCCCAGCTCCTCGGAGACGACCTGGCCTCCTGTCAGGATGCCGATGTCCTGGAGGGTGGACCGGCGGCGCTCGCCGAAGCCGGGCGCCTTCACCGCCACCGAGTTGAACGTCCCCCGCAGCTTGTTGACGACCAGGGTGGCCAGGGCCTCGCCCTCGACGTCCTCGGCGATGATGAGGAGGGGCCTGCCCGCCTGCATGACCTTCTCCAGGACCGGGAGGAGGTCGTGCACGGCGCTGATCTTCTGGTTGGCCAGCAGAATGTAGGGGTCGTCGAGGACCGCCTCCTGGCGCTCGGGGTCGGTGACGAAGTGGGGCGAGAGGAAGCCCTTGTCGAACTGCATGCCCTCGGCGAACTCCAGCTCCATGCCGAAGGTGTTGGACTCCTCGACCGTCACCACACCGTCCTTGCCGACCTTGTCGATGGCTTCGGCGATGACCTCGCCGATGGAGGTGTCGGCCGCGGAGATGGCCGCCACGTGGGCGATCTCGCTCCGATCGTCGACCTCCTTGGCCAGCGCCTTGATGGAGTCGACGGCGGCGTGCACGGCGGCGTCGATCCCCTGCTTGAGCAGCATGGGGTTGGCTCCGGCGGCCACGTTGCGCATGCCCTCGCGGATGATCGCCTGGGCGAGCACCGTGGCGGTGGTCGTCCCGTCGCCGGCGACGTCGTTGGTCTTGGTGGCGACCTCTTTCACCGCCTGGGCGCCCATGTTCTCGAAGGGGTCCTCGAGCTCGATCTCACGGGCGATGGTGACGCCGTCGTTGGTGATCGTGGGGACGCCGAACTTCTTCTCGATCACCACGTTGCGGCCGCGGGGGCCGAGCGTGACCCGGACGGTGTTGGCGAGCTTGTTGACGCCCTCTTCGAGGCTGCGCCGGGCGCGGTCGTCGAACTTGAGTACGGTGGCCATCGCCCGGTTATCCGGTGACGGCGAGCACGTCGCGCCCGTTGAGGATCAGCAGGTCCTCGCCGTCGACGGTGATCTCGGTGCCGCCGTACTTGCTGTACACGACGGTGTCGCCGACCTTGACGTCGAGGGGGATGACTTCACCGGTCTGCTCCGAGCGACGGCCGGGCCCGACGGCGAGTACCTCGCCCTGCTGGGGCTTCTCCTTGGCCGTGTCGGGGATGACGATGCCGCTCACCGTCGTCTCCTCCGCCTCGCTGGGCCGGACGACGATACGGTCTTCGAGGGGCCTGAGGTTCATGGGGGGTCGACCTCCAGTAGGACTTCGTTAGCACTCTCGGTGTACGACTGCTAACGATAGCAGGCCGGTGGCCGGTGGGTTCAAGCGCCGCTGCGGCCTCGCCTCCGCCTTACAGGCGGAGGTTGGGCTCGACCCCGGCGTCGAGAGGTGTCGGGCCGTCGGCCCGCACGCGCCACCAGGCGGCGGCCGACACCATCGCCGCGTTGTCGGTGCAGAGCGACGGTGGGGGGATGACCGCGGCGATGCCGTCCTCCTCGCACACCTCGGCCACCCGCAGGCGAAGGAGGGTGTTGGCTCCGACGCCGCCGCCCAGGCACAGGGAGCGGGCGCCGGTCTCGGCGACGGCCCGCCGGGCCTTGGTGACCAGCACCTCGACGGCGGCCTGCTGGAACGACGCCGCCAGGTCGGCCACCGAGACGTCGGGGTTGGCCTGGGCGTACCGGGTGACCGCCGTCTTGAGGCCGCTGAAGGAGAAGTCGTAGCCCTCCCGTTCCATGGCCCGGGGGAACTCGACCGCCTGCGGGTCGCCGGTGGTGGCGATCCGGTCGATCGCCGGCCCGCCCGGGTAGCCCAACCCGAGGAAGCGGGCGACCTTGTCGAACGCTTCACCGACGGCGTCGTCGACGGTGGTGCCCAGCACCCGGTAGCGGCCGTGGTCCTCCATGTGCACGAGCAGGGTGTGGCCACCGGACACCAGCAGCGCCACCAGCGGCAGCTCGAGCTCCGGCTCGTGCAGGAAGCAGGCGTAGAGGTGCCCCTCCATGTGGTTCACGCCGATGAACGGCACCTGCCACACCAGGCTGAGGCTCTTGGCCACGCTCACGCCGACCAACAGGGCGCTGGCCAGCCCCGGTCCGACGGTGGCGGCCACGGCGTCGATGTCCTCGCCCTCCAGCCCCGCCTCGACCAGGGCCTGGGCCACCGCCGGCGTGAGTAGCTCGACGTGGGCCCGGCTGGCGATCTCGGGCACGACGCCGCCGAAGCGGGCGTGCAGGTCGACCTGGCTGGAGATGACCGACGACAGCACCGACGTGCCGCCGGCGACCACCGCCGCCGCCGTCTCGTCGCACGACGTCTCGATGCCGAGGATCCGCTGGACGCCGTCGGGAGACAGGACGGGGCTCACCATGCCCGGGCGTCCTCCACCAGGGTCACGCCCGGGATGCCCGCCTCGATGCGGGCCAGGCGATCGGCGTACTCGGGCGTGTCCACGTCACTGGCCCACATCACCAGGGCGTCCTCGTTGGTCTCCACGTAGTAGTTCTTCCGGATGCCGGCGGGGGCGAAGCCGAAGGCCCGGTAGAGCTCCTGGGCGCCCCGGTTGCCGACCCGCACCTCGAGGGTGAGGCTGCTGACGCGCCGGGCGATCGCCTCCCGGGCGAGGATCAGGAGCAGGCGGGACCCGACCTTGCGGCGCTGCCACGCCGGGTCGACGGCGAGGGTGGTGACGTGCCCGTCCTCCCCCGTCACCATGAGGCCGCAGTAGCCGACGACCGCACCGTCGATCCTCGCCACCCAGTAGGCCCGGCTCGTGCGCAGGGCCAGCTCGCTCATGAACAGGCCGAGCGACCAGGGCCGCGGGTACACCTGGGACTCGATGCGCAGCACCGAGCGCAGGTGACGGCGGCGCATCGGCACGAGGTGCACCACCAGCTCGTCGTCGTGCTCGTCGAGCTTCCGGATCGCCATCAGACCACCGTCACCCGGCCGCCGCCCAGTCCGCCCGAGCCCGTCGTTCCCAGTTGATCTCGGCGTCGGACTGCCGGAGGTAGAGCGGTTGGAGCTCCCAGGGCTGCACGAACTCCTCCCGCAGGGCGAGCGGATGGGCCAGCTCGACCAGCGCGGCGGCCGAGGGATGGGCGGTGGACGGACCGCCGAACTCGGCGCCCTGGGTGTCGGCGAGGATCTGCGGGTACCGGAGGGCGCCGTCGCCGACGAAGAGGCAGTCCTCGCCGCGGGCCACCAGCTCCGACACGAGCTCGTCGGGGGACCCGACACGATAGGCCGAGACACGCTGGACCCCGCCGGGGACGTGGCGGTAGAAGGCGTAGTAGACCTCGCTGCGCCGGGCGTCGATGGCGCACACGATGAGGCGGTTCGTGTGGCGCACGGGGAAGGCGAGCAGGTCGAGGCTGGACACGCCGACGGCGGGCACCCGCAGCGCCTGGGCCAGCGCCTTGGCCGCGGCCACGCCGACCCGAAGGCCGGTGAACAGGCCCGGGCCGATGTCGACCGCCACCGCGCCGATCTCGCCGATCTCGACCTGGGCCTCACGGCAGACGAAGGCGACGGCCGGCACCAACGTCTCGACGTGCCGGCGCCCGTGGGCGACGTGGAAGCTGGCCCGCACCCCCTCGTGGCCGGCGAGGGCGCAGCCGACCTGGAGCGTCGCCGTCTCGATCCCGAGGATCAGCACGACCCCGTCACACCCCCGTCGTCCACCGGTCGAGGGCCCGAGCGAGCGCCGCCATCCGAGGCAACCACGACGGCCCCAGCGCCCGGATGCGGACCCGCCGGTCGTCGGCCGCCACGTCGTGCTCCAGGCGTACCTCGAGGAAGTCGGCCGGCAGGGCGGGCAGCACCACGTCACCCCACTCGACGACGGTGACGCCCCCCTCGTCGACCAGCTCGGCGATCCCCAGGTCGACCAGCTCCTGGATGTGGTCGAGGCGGTAGACGTCGATGTGGGTGAGCGGCAGCCGCCCGACGTACGACCGCACGAGGACGAAGGCGGGGCTGGTGACGGGCTCGTCCACGGCGAGCCCCCGGGCCAGGCCCTGGGTGAACGCCGTCTTGCCGGTGCCCAGCTCGCCGGCGAGCACGATGACGTCGCGGGGCCGGCAGAAGGCGGCCACCTCGGCGCCGAGCGCCTTCGTGTCCTCGACCGACTTGGTGACGACTTCGATCACGCCGGCCTCCGGGGGGCTCCGCCCCCCGGATCCCCCCCGAAGAGCGTCGTCGCCTCGCTCGTTGCTCGGCGGCGGCCCCCTTCGGAAGCAACTCCCTGCAGGAGTTGCTTGGCTCTGACCAGATCGGCGCGCATCCGGGCGACCGACTCGCCGCCCGAGCGCAGGACGGCGGCTGGGTGGTACGTCGGCACCAACCACCCCCGCCGGAAGGGGTACGCCCGCCCCCGCACGCGGTTTATGCCCTCGTGGGTCTTGAGCAGGAGCTTGGTGGCGAAGTTCCCCAAGGTGATCACCACCTTGGGGTCGACGATGTCCAGCTGCGCCTCGAGGTAGGGCCGGCACGACTCGATCTCCTCGGGCAGCGGGTCCCGGTTGCCGGGAGGTCTGCACTTCAAGGTGTTGGCTAAGTAGAACTCCTTGCGCGTGATGCCGAGCTCCTCGAGCACCAGCTGGTCGAGGAGCTTGCCCGAGCGGCCGACGAAGGGCTCGCCCTGCAGGTCCTCCTGGGCGCCGGGGCCCTCGCCGACGAGCATGAGGTCGGAGGTCGGATCGCCCACCCCGAACACGACGTTGGTGCGCCCCTGCGAGAGCGGGCACTTCGTGCAGGCCAGGGCCTCCCGCTCGACGTCGGCCAGCGACGGCATAAATGGATGGTACTGCCACCCCGGACGTATCCCGGGTCTGCGTCAGCCCCCGACGTACGTGCGGTGCACCCGCGGCCCCACGCCGCAAACCACCTCGTAGGCGATCGTACCGAGCCGGTGGGCCCACTCCCACGCGTCGATGTACTCGTCGCCCTGGCTCCCCAGCAGGACGACCTCGTCGCCCGCCGCCACACCGGCGTCGTCGCCGCAGTCGACGGTGATCTGGTCCATGGTCACGGCCCCGGCGATGGGCCGTCGGCGCCCGCCGATGAGGACCTCGCCGCCCACCGCGCCCAGCCGCCAGGGCACGCCGTCGGCGTAGCCGAGGGGGACGGTGGCCACGACCGACCGCCGTTCGAAGCGGTAGCGCAACCCGTAGGAGATGCCGTCGCCGGCGGCCACGTCCTTCACCTGGGCGACGCGGGCACGCAGCGACATGGCCGGGCGCAGGTCGACGCTCCCCTCCAGCGCCGGGCTGGGGGCGACGCCGTACACGGCGATGCCGCAGCGGACCAGCTCGTGGCGCGCCGACGGATGGGCGATGGTGCCGGCCGAGTTGCACGCGTGCAGGAGCGGAGGGCGGACGCCGTGGACGGCCAGCTCGTCGACGACCGCGGCGAAGCGGGCGTGCTGCTCGGCGGTGAACGGGTCGTCGGGGTCGTCGGCCACGGCGAAGTGCGTCCACAGCCCCTCCAGCCGCAGCTCCGGCCGCTCCACCACGGCGAGGACGAGGCTGACGGCGACCTCGGGCGGCGCGCCCACCCGGTGCATCCCGGTGTCCACCTTCACGTGCACCGGCAAGGGTGTGGTACGGCCGGCGGCGGCGACCGCCTTGGCGGCTGCCTCGACGCCCGCCAGCGAGTAGAGCGTGGGCGTCAGTCCCAGCGCCACCGCATCGGGGAGGGCGTCGAGCGAAGGCTCCGAGAGCAGCAGGATCGGGGCGGTGACGCCCGTCTCACGGAGCGGGGCGGCCTCGTCGACGAGGGCCACCGCGAGCCACGACGCCCCGCCGGCCAGGGCGGCCCGGGCGACCGGCACCGTGCCGTGCCCGTAGGCGCCCGCCTTGACGACCGCGCACAGGGAGGCCGGAGCGGCCAACGCGGCCAACGCCGCGGTGTTCTGCGTCACGGCGCCCAGGTCGACCTCGGCCCACGCCGGCCGGCACTGCACCGGCGCTAGCCCTCGGCTCTCGCTTCGCCGCCGGGCGCCGGCGCGGGGATGTCGACGCCCGAGAGGAACCCGGCGATGTCCCGCACCAGGTCGCCCCTCGACACGATGCCGACGACCCGCCCGTCCTCGACGACGGGTAGACGGGACGCCGCCCGCTCGTGCATGACGGTGGCAACCGTCTCCAGGGTGTCGTCGGGCGAGCAGGTGGGGGGCTCGGGGTCCATGACGTCGCCCACCAGCGCGCCCACCGCCTTGCGCAGCTCGGACTCCATCCGCGAGTGCGACGTGGGCAGCTCGATGTACGCCCCCAGGACGGAGACCACCGTGGGAAAGTGGATCCGCGCTTCCTGGACGATCAGGTCGTCGTCCTCCAGGAGGCCGACCAGCCGGCCGTCGTCGTCGACGACAGGGGCGCCCCCGAGATGGCGCTCGGACAGGGCCCGGGCGGCGGCCTCCACCGTGTCGGTGGGCCGGAACGTCAGCACGTCGGTGGTCATGACGTCGCGGACGAGGGTGCTGCGGGGCACGGCGCCTCCGGGTCCTCAGGCGAGCTGGTCGAGGGCGGCGGGCAGGAGATCGAGCAGGTCGCCGGCCACCAGCCCTCGTCGCCAGCCTAGGCCGGCGGCGTAGCCGTGGACGAAGGCGGCCGTCGAGGCCGCCCGCAGCCCGTCGAGCCCCATGGCCAGGAAGGCGCCGATCACGCCGGCCAGCACGTCGCCCGACCCGGCGGTGGCGAGGCGGGGCCCGCCGCTGGTCACCATGTGCACCTGCCCGTCGGGGCCCGCCACCACCGTGGTGGGCCCCTTCAAGAGCACGGTGGTGCCCAGGTCCGTCGCCAACGAGCGCACCGCCTCGACCCGGTCGGGACCGGCCGGTGAACCCTGGAGCCGCTCGAACTCGCCGTCGTGGGGGGTGAGGACGGTCGGCGCGCCGCGGCCGCGGAGGACGTCCGCCGCCTTGTCCTTGCCACCGAGGGCGAAGAGCCCGTCGGCATCCAGCACCGCCGGGAGCGGCGACTCGGGGACCAGCCGGCGGACCGCGTCGCGGGTGGCGTCGGTGCGGGCCAGCCCCGGTCCGACGACCAGGGCCTTGGCCCGATGAGAGTCCTCGAGCACGTAGCCGTCCCAGCCCTCGCCCGGCGGGGTGCGGCCCACCACCTCCATGAAGCCGGGGTCGGGGTCGGCGCCGGGGATCCCCAGACGGACCGAGCCGGCGCCGGCGCGGGACGCGCCGCGGGCGCACAGCCGGGCGGCCCCGGTCATGCCCGGGGAGCCCGCCGCCACCCACACCGCGCTCTTCCACTTGTGGGCGTCCGGTGCCCGGTCGGGCAGCCAGTCGGCGACGTCCGACGGCTCGACCACGCCGATGCGGGCGCCCGAGACGTCGAGCCCGATGTCGACGAGCTCGACCTCGCCCGCCCGCAGCCTCCCCGGGTGCAGCACGAGGCCGGGCTTGAGGGCGGCGAAGCTCACGGTGCGGGTGGCCTGCACCGCCCCCTCGGGCGCCTCGCCGGTGAGGCCGTTCACGCCCGACGGGATGTCGACGGCGAGCACCGGGGCGCCGCCCGGGTCGGGGGCCTTGTACTCCCCCCGGAAGCCGGTCCCGTAGGCGGCGTCGATGACCAGGTCGCAGGGAGGAAGCCGGTCGGGCGCGTCGGCGGCCTCGACGACCGTCACCTTCGCGCCCCGGGCGGAGAGCCGCCGCGCCGCCTCCCGCCCGTCGGCGCCGTTGTTGCCCTTTCCCGCCACCACGACCACGCGGCGGCCGTACGTGCCGCCGAGCATGCGCACCGCCGCCCGAGCGGTGGCCGAACCGGCCCGCCCGATGAGCACCTCCACCGGCTCGGGCGCCGAGCGGTCGACCTCGCCCATCTCCTCGGGCGTGAGGACGGGGATCACAGAGCCACGGCGACGGCCTCGGCGACCCGCTTGGTGTGGGTGAGCGAGAGCCGCCAGCCCACCACTCCGCGGCGGGTGGCCAGCTGCGCCGCCTGCCCGCGCAGGACCAGCGACGGAGCTCCCGAGGGGGCGGAGACCACTTCGACGTCGTGGAAGGCGAACGCTCCCAAGCCCACCCCGAGCGCCTTCATCACCGCCTCCTTGGCGGCGAAGCGGGCGGCCAGCCGGGGGGCGGGGTCGCGATGGCGGTCGCCGTAGGCGCGCTCGCCCTCGGTGAACAACCTCCGGGACATGGCCGGCCGCCGGTGGAGGGCGGCGCGGAATCGGTCGATCTCCACGGCGTCGATCCCGATCCCGATCATGTTGGTCTCGACGTCGGCTTACTCGACGGTGACCGTCTTGGCCAGGTTCCGGGGCTTGTCCACGTCCCGGCCCCGGGCCTTGGCCAGGGCGTAGGCGAACAGCTGGAGGGCGACGACGTCCACGGCCGGCGCCAGGAGCTCGGCGTCGGGCGGCGTGGGCGGCACCCACAGGACCTCGTCGGCCCGGGCCGCCGTCTCGGCGTCGCCCTCGGTGACCAGGGCCACGACCGTCGCGCCCCGGGCCCGCATCTCCTCGATGTTGGCCATCACCTTGGCGTGCAGGTGGCCGCGGGTCGCCACCGCCACCACGACGGTGCCCGGCTCGATCAGGGCGATGGGGCCGTGCTTCATCTCCCCGGCGGGGTACCCCTCGGCCCGGGCGTAGGAGATCTCCTTGAGCTTGAGCGCCCCTTCCAGGGCGACGGGGTAGCCCACGCCCCGGCCCAGGAAGAAGAAGTCCCGGGTGTCGGCGAAGCGACGACCGACCTCGCAGATCTCCTCGGCGTGCTCCAGGACAGCCTCGATGCGGGTGGGAACGTCGTGCAGAGCCTCGACCATGCGGGCGCTCTCGCCGGGGTAGCGCTCCCCCCTGACCACTCCGAGGTGGAGGGCCAGCAGCTCCAGGGCGACGATCTGGGCGACGTGGGTCTTGGTGGCGGCCACGCCCACCTCGGGGCCCGCCCGGGTATAGAGCACCGCGTCCGCCTCCCGGGCCATCGAGGAGTCGACGACGTTGCACACGGTGAGGACCTTGGCCTTGTTGGCCGGCGAGCGGGCGAAG
Organism: Acidimicrobiales bacterium; assembly: GCA_036260255.1. Classification (GTDB taxonomy): domain Bacteria; phylum Actinomycetota; class Acidimicrobiia; order Acidimicrobiales; family AC-14; genus DASZJY01. The sequence goes on from DATAAF010000006.1 coordinate 30,672, forward strand.
CGGCACGCCTCCATGGTGTCGAGGGTCTCGCCCGACTGGCTCACACCCACCACCAGCGACTGCCGGTCGAGGACGGGGTCGCGGTAGCGGAACTCGCTGGCCACGTCGATCTCCACCGGCAACCGCACCCAGTGCTCGATGGCGTACTTGGCCACCAGGCCCGAGTAGTAGCTGGTGCCGCACCCGACGATGAACACCTTGTCGACGGCCCGCAGGTCGTCGTCGGTGAGGCGGCTCTGGTCGAGGAGCAGCGGGCTGCCCGGCCACCGGGCCCGCAGCGTCTCCCGCACCGCGGCCGGCTGCTCGTGGATCTCCTTGAGCATGAAGTCGGCGTAGCCGCCCTTCTCGGCCGCCTCCAGGTCCCAGGGGACGTGACGGCGTACCGGCGTGACGTCGTCGCCGTCGAGGGTGGTGACCCGCAGCTCGCCCGGGCGCACCTCGACGACCTGGTCGTCGTCGAGGACGTACACCTCCCGCGTCAGCGGCAGCAGGGCGGGGATGTCGGAGGCCACCAGCCCGGCGCCGTCACTCCGCCCGGCGATGAGGGGCGACCCCCGCCGGGCGGCGACGATGAGCTCGGGATTGCCCGCGTGCACGACTGCCAACGCGAACGAGCCCCGGACCCGCCTGAGGCTGGCGCGCAACGCGTCGGCCAGGGAGAGACCGGCGCCCACCCCGTCTTCCACCAGGTGGGCCAGCACTTCGGTGTCGGTGTCGGAGCGCATGGTGTGGCCGGTGGCCACCAGCTCGTCGGCGAGCTCCCGGTAGTTCTCGATGATCCCGTTGTGGGCCAGGGCGACCTGGTCACCGCAGTCGACGTGGGGGTGGGCGTTGCGCTCGACGGGGGCGCCGTGAGTGGCCCAGCGGGTGTGCCCGATGCCCGAGGTGGCCGACGACGGGGCGTCGTCCACCGCCGCCGACAGCTCGGCCAGCTTCCCCGACCGCCGTCGCCGCCACACCACACCGCCGGCCTGGAGGGCCACGCCCGCCGAGTCGTACCCCCGGTACTCCAGCCGGGACAGCGCCTCGATCAAGAGGGGGAGGGCGGGATCGCTCCCGGTGACGCCGACGATGCCGCACATAGGCGCGCCAGGGTACCGGTCGGAGCCGCTCAGCTCGCCGCGGCGGGCCCCCCGAGGGAGCGGCTGACCGCCGCGCACAGCTCGGCGCAGGTGGCCTCGGCCTCCTCCAGGGTGAGCGCTTCCACCATGACCCGGACGACCGGCTCGGTGCCGCTGGGGCGGATGAGCACCCGGCCCTTGTCACCCATCCGGCGGCGGACGCTCTCCACCTCGGCCCCCAGCTCGACGGCCCGCTCGAGCGCGTGGCGGTCGGCGACGGTGACGTTGCGCAACACCTGGGGCAGGCGGGTCATCACCTGGGACAGGTCGTGCAGGCGACGACCGGTGCGGCACATCACGTCGAGCACCTGGAGGCCGGTGAGGATGCCGTCGCCCGTGGTCGCCAGGTCACGGAAGATCACGTGCCCCGACTGCTCGCCTCCCAGGGACCAGCCCCCGCGCTCGAGCTCCTCCAGCACATAGCGGTCGCCCACCTGGGTCTCCACCACGGTGACCCCGTGGGCGGCCATCGCCTGGCGGAAGCCCAGGTTGGCCATGACGGTCACGACGACGGTGTCGTCGGCGAGCCGCCCCCGGCTGCGGAGGTCGAGGGCGCAGATGGCGATGAGCTGGTCGCCGTCGACGACGGCGCCGGTGTGGTCGACCGCCACCACGCGGTCGGCGTCCCCGTCGAAGGCCAGCCCGGCGTCGGCGCCTCGGGCCACGACGGCGCGGGCCAGGCCCTCGGGGTGCTGCGAGCCGGCGTCGAGGTTGATGTTCGTGCCGTCCGGCCGGTCGTTGACGACGGTGACGTCGACGCCGAGCGACGAGAGCACCGCCGGAGCCACCGAGTACGCCGCCCCGTGGGCGCAGTCGACCACCACCGACAGGCCGTCGAGGCGGCGGCCCCCGAGCGTCGCGCCGAGCGCCTCGGCGTACCGCTCCCGGCCGTCGTGGTCTCGGACCCCCCCGAGATCGGCACCCGTCGGCCCCGCCGGGCCGGCTCCCTCGGCGGCGAGGAGCCGGTCGAGCTCGGCCTCGAGGCGCCCTTCGGCCTCGTCGGAGAGCTTGCGGCCCCCCGGGGCGAAGAACTTGATCCCGTTGTCGGGGAAGGGGTTGTGCGACGCCGAGATCATGGCCGCCGGCTTCGATTCGGCCGCCGACACCCACGCCACCCCGGGCGTGGGCAACACCCCGAGGTCGGCCACGTCGGCCCCCTCGGCGGTGAGCCCGGCGCTCAGGGCGGCCTGCAGCATCGGCCCCGACACCCGGGTGTCCCGCCCGACGAGGAAGCAGTCGCCTCCCAGCACCCGGGCGGCGGCACGCCCGAGGGCGACGACCAGCTCCGGCGTGAGGTCGAGGTTCGCCACGCCGCGCACGCCGTCGGTGCCGAATCGCAGCGTCATGGCCCTCCCCGTGGGCGACACCGGGCAACCGTCGGTTGCCGGAGCACAGCTCTAGCGCTTCGAGTACTGCGGCGCCTTGCGGGCCTTCTTCAGGCCGTACTTCTTGCTCTCCTTCTCCCGGGCGTCGCGGGTGAGGAAGCCGGCGCGCTTGAGCGGCACCCGCAGCTCCTCGTCGAGCCCGACCAGGCCGCGGGCGATGCCGAGGCGCAGGGCTCCCGCCTGCCCCGACACACCACCGCCGTCGATGGTCGCGTCGACGTCGTAGACCTCGGCCGTGGAGGTGAGCCGGAGCGGCTCGGTGACGATCATCCGGTGGCTCTCCGACGGGAAGTACTCCTGGAGGGTCCGGCGGTTGACCGTGACCTGCCCCGACCCGGCGCGGATCCGCACCCGGGCGACTGCCTCCTTGCGACGGCCGGTCGACTGGACGAGGGGCTTGGGCATCTTCGTGGTTACTTCCTTCTCAGGACGCCGGGCGCCGGGCGTGGGCGACGGCTCGCTCGGTGGGTTGCTGGGCGGCGTGGGGATGGGTGGGGCCGGCGTAGACCTTGAGCTTGCGCAGCATCTGGCGGCCGAGCGGGCCCTTGGGCAGCATGCCCCGCACCGCCCGCCGGACGACCTCCTGGGGTCGGGTGGCGAGGACGTCCTCGTAGGTGCGCCGCTTGAGCCCGCCGGGGTAGCCGGAGTGGCGGATGACCTCCTTCTTCGACACCTTGTCCGAGGTCAGCACCACCTTCGCCGCGTTCACGACGATCACGTGGTCCCCGGTGTCGAGGTGGGGGGCGAAGGTCGGCTTGTGCTTGCCCCGGAGAAGGGTGGCCACCTCGGTGGCCAGCCGGCCCAGCACCAGCCCGTCGGCGTCGATGACGTGCCAGGCGCGCTCGATGTCGGCAGGTTTGGGCGAGTAGGTGCGCACGCGGTTCCCTTCTCAGGCGTGAACCCGACCAGTTTAGTGGCGGATCGAGGGGCGCGGCGACGCCCCCCGCCGAGACCATCAAGCGACCAGGTCGACGACGGCAGCGACGCCGGGGACCGCCGCGACGCCGGGGTCGAGGGTCAGCAACGGCGCGCCGAGCACCTCGGCCAACGACACGTAGGCGGCGTCGTAGGTCGAGAGGTCGTGCCGAAGGCGCCACATCACCGGTAGGAGCGGTTCGTGCGGGTGGTACGCCAGGTCGAGATCGGCCAGGTCGGCGACTGCCTCGGCCCCCGTTCGGGCCACAACTGGCCGCTGGCGACGTAGCGCCTCACCACCTGGGCGACCTCGACGGAGAGAAGAGTGCATGCAGTCAGTCAATACCGGACCTCCCACAGGCACAGGCCGTGGGCGGGCGCGAGGTGGGGGGCGAGCGACCGGTCGCCCGCCCGCAGCACGCCGGCCATCTCCCCGGCCCGCCGGCGGCCCCGGCCCACCGCCACCATCAGGCCGACGATCGAGCGCACCATCTGCTGGCAGAACGAGCTGGCGTGGATCTGGAAGCGGAGGAGGTCGTCGCCCACCTCGTCCCACCGGGCCTCGAGGACGCGACGGACCAGGCTCACCTCGCCGGTGATGCTCCGCGGCCGGCGGCAGAACGAGCTGAAGTCGTGCTCGCCGATGAGGGGGTCGCAGGCCAGGCGCATCGCCCCGAGGTCGAGGGGCTCGGGCACGTGCCACGTGGTGGCGGCCAGGAAGGGGTCGGGCAGAGGCCGGTTCAGCACCGTGTAGCGGTAGCAGCGGCTGCGAGCGGAGCGGCGGGCGTCGAAGCCGGCGGCGGCCACCTCGACCGTCCGCACCACCACCTCCGGTGCCAGCGCCCGGTTGAGCGACAGCAGCAGGCCATGGGCGTCGAAGCCCTCGGCCGGAGCGTCGAAGCTGACCACCTGTCCCCACGCGTGCACGCCGGCGTCGGTCCGCCCGGCCGCCACGAGGGACACCGGATGCCCCAGCTTCCGCTCTAGGGCGGCGCCGAGGACGCCGGCGACGGTGCGCACGTCACCCGCCTGGGCGGCGAAACCATGGAACCCGCGCCCGTCGTAGGCCAAGGTCATGCGAACACGGGCGGTGCCCGCCGCTGAACCCCCCGAGGGGGGGACGCTCACACCAGCTCGATGCGCGCCATCGGCGCGTTGTCGCCGTGGCGGGGGCCCAGCTTGAGGATGCGGGTGTAGCCGCCGGGACGGTCCTCGTACCGCGGCCCGATCTCCTCGAACAGCTTGTGGGCCATGTCCTTGTCGCCGATGAACGCGACGACCTCGCGCTGGCGATGGACACCGCCCTTGCGCGCCTTGGTGATGAGCCGCTCGGCCACCGGGCGGAGGGCCTTGGCCTTGGCCTCGGTGGTGACCAGGGCCTCGGCGGCGATGAGGGATGCGACCAGGTTGCCCATCATCGCCTTCTGGTGGGCGGCGTCGCCGCCGAAGCGCCGACCCTTCCTGGGCGTCCCCGGCATCGTCAGCCCGCGCTCTTGCCCCGCAGGGACAGGCCCCGCTCGTCGAGCTTCTGGAGGACCTCGTCGAGCGACTTCTGGCCGAAGTTGGTGATGGCCAGGAGGTCGTCCTCGCTCTTCATGACCAGCTCGCCCACCGTGTTGACCTGAGCCCGCTTGAGGCAGTTGCGTGGCCGCTCGGAGAGGTCGAGGTCCTCGATGGGCAGGTCGAGGTCGGGCGAGCCGCTGCCCACGGTGCCGGTCTCGCCCAGCTCGAGGGCCTGCGGCGCGTCGCTCATGTCGGCCACCAGCGTCACCAGCGAGCGCAGCGTGGCGCCGGCCGAGGCCAACGCCTCGCGGGGCGAGATGCTGCCGTCGGTCTCGATGTCGAGGGTGAGGCGGTCGTAGTCGGTGGCCTGCTCGACCCGGGTGGGCTCGACGGTGAACGCGACCCGGCGCACGGGCGAGAAGATCGAGTCGGCGGGGATCACGCCGATGACCGAGCTCTTCTTGTTGCGCTCGGCCGACACGTAACCCCGGCCCCGCTCGAGGGTGATGTCGAGGGCGAGGCGCCCCTTGGCGGTGAGGGTGGCGATGTGCAGCTCGGGGTTGAGGATCTCCACGTCGGCATGGGGCTGGATGTCGGCCGCGGTGACCTCGCCGGGGCCGCGCACGTCGAGACGGACGTTGACGGGCTCCTCCGAGGCCACCCGCAGCACGAGGTCCTTGAGGTTGAGGATGACGTCGGTGACGTCCTCCTTCACGCCGGGGATGGTGGCGAACTCGTGAAGGACGTCGTCGAAGCGCACCTGGGTGACGGCCGCCCCCGGGATGGACGACAGGAGGGTGCGGCGCAGCGAGTTGCCGAGGGTGTGGCCGAACCCCGGCTCGAGGGGGGAGATGGCAAACCGCTGGCGGTTGTTCTCCGCCTCGGCGAGAGGCTCGACGGTGGGGCGCTGGATGATGAGCATGGTCCTGCTCCTACGGTGTCGTGCGTTCCGGCCGAGGGCCGGCGGATGGACTACTTGGAGTAAAGCTCGACGATCAGGGACTCCCGCACGGGGACGTCGATGTGCTCCCGCAGCGGAAGGTCACGGACGGTGACCGACATGCCTCCGTCGCCGCCCTCGAGCCACGGCGGCATCGTGCGGTCGAGGGTGTCGAGGTTGTGGCGCAGCACGATCATCGACTGCGACTTGGGCCGCACCGCCACCACGTCGCGCTTGCGGACCTGGTAGCTCGGGATGGTGACCCGCCTCCCGTTGACGGTGATGTGGCCGTGGCGGACGAACTGGCGGGCCTGGCTGCGGCTCGACCCCCACCCGGCGCGGTAGACGACGTTGTCGAGGCGCTGCTCGAGCATGCGCAGGAGGTTCTCGCCGGTGATCCCCCCCTGGCGGTTGGCCTCCTCGTAGAGGTTGCGGAACTGCTTCTCGAGGACGCCGTAGATGCGGCGGGCCTTCTGCTTCTCGCGCAGCTGCAGGAGGTACTCGGACTCGCGGATCCTTCCCCGCCCGTGGTCGCCGGGGGGATAGGGGCGACGCTCGATGGGGCACTTCATCGAGTCGCACTTGGGCCCCTTCAGGAACAGCTTCATGCGCTCGCGCCGGCAGAGGCGGCAGACCGGGCCGGTGTAGCGGGCCATGGTTCAGACCCTCCGCCGCTTGGGGGGGCGGCAGCCGTTGTGGGGGATCGGGGTGAGGTCCTTGATGCCGCCCACCTCGATGCCGGCGGCGGCCAGCGAGCGGATGGCCGTCTCCCGGCCCGAGCCGGGGCCCTTCACGACGACCTCGACCCGCCGCACGCCGTGCTCCATCGCTCGCCGGGCGCAGGCCTCGGCGGCCATCTGGGCGGCGTAGGGCGTGGACTTCCGCGACCCCTTGAAGCCGACGTTGCCGGCCGAGGCCCAGGCGAGCACGTTGCCCTCGGTGTCGGTGATGGACACGATCGTGTTGTTGAACGAGCTCTTGATGTGCGCCACCCCGTAGGTGACGTTCTTCCGCTCCTTGCGGCGGGGACGGCGGCCTCCCGGCTTCGGCTTAGGCACGGGCTAGCACCCTTACTTCCTCACCTTCTTCTTCCCGGCCACGGTCTTCTTGGGCCCCTTGCGGGTGCGGGCGTTCGTGTGGGTGCGCTGGCCCCGCACCGGCAGACCCCGGCGGTGGCGGATGCCCTGGTAGCACCCGATCTCGATCTTGCGCTTGATGTCCTGGGCGGTGTCGCGCCGCAGGTCACCCTCGACCTTGAGGTTCTGGTCGATCCAGACCCGGAGCTTGGCGACCTCCTCGTCGGTGAGGTCGCGGACCCGCGTGGAGGGATCGATTCCGGTGGCGTCGCACACCTGGTTCGCGGTCGTACGCCCGACCCCGAGGATGTAGGTGAGGGCGACCTCCAGCCGCTTCTCGCGAGGGATGTCGACGCCGGCGATGCGAGCCATTGCCCTACCCCTGCCGCTGCTTGTGCCGCGGGTTGGTGCAGATGACCATGACCGTCCCCTGGCGGCGGATCACCTTGCACTTCTCGCAGATCTTCTTCACGCTGGGCCTTACTTTCACGGCGTTCCGACTCCGGCGGTGGTGTTCGGGGGGTACTCGGGGGGGCGGAGCCCCCGAGGTCGCTACTTGTACCGGTAGGTGATGCGACCTCGGCTGAGGTCGTAGGGGGTCAGCTCGACCTGCACCCGATCGCCCGGCAGGATGCGGATGTAGTGCATCCGCATCTTTCCCGAGATGTGGGCGAGCACCTTGTGCCCGTTCTCCAGCTCCACGCGGAACATGGCGTTGGGCAGCGGCTCGACGACCGTTCCCTCGAGGACGATCGCATCTTCCTTGGGCTTGGGCAGAACATTCCTCCTGGAGACGTGCACGAGCCCCGGCGGACGCGCGGTACGGACCACCGCGTTGCCGGGGGAACGCTTCTATGCTAGCAGGTCCGCCGCGTTCCTCCTCCGGCCACCAGTTGCCGGAACTGGCCGGCAACGGCGGGCGTGGTCCGAAGGACCCGGGTGCCCGCCGTCAATCCGAGACAGTCAGGATCTCCGGGCCGTTGTCGGTGACGGCGATGGTGTGCTCGAAGTGGGCCGACAGCCGGCCGTCGGCGGTCAGCACCGTCCAGCCGTCGTCCAACAGGCGGGTGCGGGCGGTGCCGACGTTGACCATGGGCTCGACCGCCAGCACGTGGCCGACCTTGAGCTTGATGCCTTTGCCCGGCTCGCCGTAGTTGGGGACCTTGGGCTCCTCGTGCATTGCCGTCCCGATGCCGTGGCCGACGTACTCCCGCACCACGTTGAAGCCCTCGCTCTCGGCGAGGGTCTGGACGGCGTGGCCGATGTCGGACAGGCGGCTGCCCTTCCGGACGTGCTCGGCGCCCGCCAGCAGGCTCTCTCTCGTCGTCTTGATGAGCCGCTCCGCCTCGTCGGTGACCGACCCGATGGGGATGGTGCGGGCGGCGTCGGCGTGGTAGCCCTCGATGATCGCCCCGCAGTCGAGGGACAGGATGTCGCCCTCCTGCAGGACGTAGTCCCCCGGGATGCCGTGCACGATCACGTCGTTGGGTGACGTGCAGATCACCGCCGGGAACCCGTGGTAGCCGAGGAAGTTCGACAGCGCGTTGCGGCGCTCGAGCACCTCGCGGGCCACCAGGTCGAGCTGGTGGGTGGTGACCCCCGGGCGGGCCGCTCTGGTGCACTCGTCGAGCATCTCGGCCACCACCCGCCCGGCCCGTCGCATCTTGGCCACCTCGGCCTTGGACTTGAGCATCAGCCGCCACCCCGGGCGTGCTTGGTGGCGAGCGTCTTCAGCCGGCTGTCGACCGCCCGCTGGAGGCGGACCGTGACAGCGTCGGGGTCGCCCGTGCCGTCGACGGCGGCGAGCTTGTCCTTGGCCATGTACCAGGCAACGAGGGGCTCGGTCTCCCGCTCGTAGAGGGCGAGCCGGCGGGTGATGGCCGCCTCCGTGTCGTCCTCCCTCTCGACCACGTCGCCGCCGCAGCGGTCACAGGTCCAGTCGTCCTTGGGCGGGCGGTCGACGCTGTAGTTCGTGCCGCAGTTCTTGCAGACCCGCCGCCCGGCCAGGCGCTTGAGCACCACGTCGGTGGGGACGACCAGCTCGAGCACCAGGTCGATCCCACCGCCCCCGAGGATGTCGTCGAGCGCCTCCGCCTGGCGGACGTTGCGGGGGAAGCCGTCGAGGATGAACCCCCGGTCCTGGGCGTCGTCGGCGCCGAGACGCTCACGCACGACCTCGACCACCACGTCGTCCGGGACGAGGTCGCCCGCCTCCATGTAGGAGCGGGCCTTCTTCCCCGCCTCGGTCCCCTCCTTCACCGCGGCGCGGAACATGTCACCCGTGGAGATCCGCGGGACGCCGTACGTGTCGGCCAAGCGATCAGCCTGGGTTCCCTTGCCGGCGCCCTGCTTGCCGAGGATGACGAGCCGGCGACTCATCCCCACGTCAGCCGAGCCGGCTCCGGTTGGAAGACGGGGCCCTCATGCCAGAAAGCCCTCGTAGTTGCGCATCATGAGCTGGCTGTCGATCTGTTTCATCGTCTCCAGGGCGACGCCCACGGCGATGAGGATGGTGGTGCCGCCGAACGGGAAGCTGTCGATGTTGTAGACGGCGAGCGCGATCTGGGGCACGAGGGCGATGGCGGCCAGGAACAGCGACCCGGGGAGGGTGATGCGGTTCAGGATGGTGCCCAGGTAGCGCTCGGTGGGCGGTCCCGGCCGGATGCCGGGGATGAACCCGCCCTGCTTGCGGATGATGTCGGCCTGCTGCTGGGGGTTGAACGTGATCGCTGTGTAGAAGTACGTGAAGAAGATGATCATGAGCCCGTAGATCGTGATGTAGACGAAGTTGTCGGGCTGCACCAGGTACTCGTTCGTGAAGTCGACCACTCCCTTCCACGGCACCACGTTGGAGAGCAGCACGGGGAAGTACAGCACCGAGCTGGCGAAGATGATGGGGATGACGCCGGCCTGGTTGACCTTCAACGGGATGTAGGTGCTCTGGCCTCCGTACATGCGCCGGCCCACGACCCGCTTGGCGAACTGCACCGGGATGCGGCGCTGGCCCTGCTCGACGAAGACGATGGCCAGGATCATCCCGATGCCCATGAGCATCACCACGCCGAACAGGACGTTGCCGCCCTCGGCCCGGACGTTCGCCAGCTCGGCCGGCATGGTGCTGACCACGTTGGCGAAGATCAGGATCGACATGCCGTTGCCGATCCCCCGCTGGGTGACGAGCTCCCCCATCCACATGACCACCGCGGTGCCCGCGGTGATGGTGAGCACGATGAGGGCGACGTGAGGGACGTCGAAATCGGTGACCAGGGAGGCGGTGGTGGCCTCGGCGCCCCCCAGGAGGCCGTTGTTGAACTGGTAGGTGATCCCGGTGGCCTGCAGGACGGCCAGTCCGACCGTCATGTAGCGGGTCCACTGGGTGATCTTCTTCTGCCCGACGGCGCCCTGCTTCTGCCACTGCTCGATCTTGGGGATCACGACGGCGAGGAGCTGCATGATGATCGAGCTGGTGATGTAGGGCATGATTCCGAGGGCGAACACCGCCATCTGGGTCAGGGCGCCGCCGGAGAAGAGGTTCAGGAAGCCCAGCACCCCGCCCCGCTCGGCGCTGCGCTGCAGCTCCTGCACGGCGGCGAAGTCGATGCCCGGCACGGTGACGTTCGAGCCCAGCCGGTAGAGCAGGATGATGAAGAGCGTGAACATGATCTTGTTCCGGAGATCCGGAATCTTGAACATGTTCCTCAGGCTGGAGAGCATGGCGCCTCGGAAGCCTCAGCGGTTGGTCAGGGCGTTGCCCGCCGCCGGCGGCCGACCGTGCCCGAACGGCGGCGGTAGGACCTCAACCGTACCGCCTGCGGCCGTGATCGCCGCTTCGGCCGACCGGGAGAAGGCGTGGGCGGCCACCCGGACGGGACGGTCGAGCTGGCCCCGTCCCAGCACCTTGACCAGGCCCTGTTTCTGGACCAGGCCGCGCGCCCGCAGGGCGTCCGGGTCGATCTCGTCGCCCTCGAACGCGGCGATGGTGTCGAGGTTGACCACCGCGTACTCGACCCGGAAGGGGTTGGTGAAGCCCTTGAGCTTGGGCACCCTGCGGCTCAGTGGCATCTGACCGCCCTCGAACCACGGCTTCACCCCGCCGCGGGCGCCCTGGCCCTTCATGCCCCGGCCGGCGGTCTTCCCGCCCTTCCCGGCGATGCCCCGGCCGACGCGGCGCCGGGGCCGGCTCGATCCTGGGGCCGGGCGCAGCTCGTGCACCTTCATCGGGCTGCCTCCTGGGAGGGTTGGGTGGCGGCGTCCCTCTTCGGGCGGGGCCGCGGCGGCGGCTCTTCGGGCACTTCCTCGACCGCCACCAGGTGGGGGACGCGAGCCAGCATGCCGCGGACCTCAGGGCGGTCGGGGAGGACCCTCGACTTGCCGACCCGGCCGAGGCCGAGCGCCCGCAGCGTGCCCCGGTGGGCGGGGCGGGCGCCGATGCCCGACCGGACCTGGACGACCTTCAGCCCCATCAGGTGACCTCGGTGGGGACGTGGGGGCCGCGGCGCGTCTCGTTGTACGCCCGCAGCAGCCCGGGCGGGGTGACCTCCTCGGGGCTCTTGCCCCGGAGCCGGGCCACCTCGTCGGGCCGCTTGAGCGCCCGCAGGCCGGCCACCGTGGCATGGGCGACGTTGATGGCGTTGGACGAACCCAGCGACTTGGCGAGGATGTCGTGGACCCCCGCCGACTCCAGGATCGCCCGGGCGGCGCCACCGGCGATGACCCCGGTACCCGGCGCCGCCGGCTTCAGCAGCACCCGGCCGGCGCCGCGCTCGCCCAGCACCGGGTGGGTGATGGTCGATCCGGCCAGGGGGACGTCGAACAGGTTCTTCTTGGCCTCCTCGATGCCCTTCTGGATGGCGGCGGGCACCTCCTTGGCCTTGCCGTAGCCCAGCCCGACCTTGCCGGCGCCGTCACCGACGACCACCAGGGCGGTGAAGGAGAAGCGGCGGCCTCCCTTGACGACCTTGGCCACCCGGTTGATGGTGATCACCCGCTCGGCGAACTGGCTGTCGCCCGCCGGACGCCCCCCGGCTCCCCGGTCCTGTCGCTGCGCCATCAGAGCTCCAATCCTGCCTCGCGGGCAGCGTCGGCCACGGCCGCCACCCGGCCGTGGTAGAGGAACCCGCCCCGGTCGAACACGACCCGCTCGATCCCCGCGGCACGGGCCCGCTCGGCCACCAGCCGGCCCACGGCCGCGGCGGCCTGCTTGTTGCCGGTGGGGCCCGAGCGCAGGTCGGGCTCGACGGTGCTGGCGGCGGCGAGGGTCCGCCCGGCCACGTCGTCGATCACCTGGGCGGTGATGTGCCGGTTGGACCGGAACACGGCCAGCCGCGGCCGCTCGGGGGTGCCCCGCACCCGCTTGCGGACGCGCCGGTGCCGGCGCTGGCGGGCCAGCGCCTTCTGCCTGGGAGACGTGGTCATGGACGAGCCTCCGGTTGCGAGTGCGCGATCACTTGGCAGCCTTCCCGGCCTTGCGGCGAACGGGCTCGCCGGCGTAGCGGACGCCTTTGCCCTTGTAGGGCTCGGGCTTGCGGATCTGGCGGATCTCGGCGGCCACCTGGCCGACCGCCTGCTTGTCGATGCCCCGAACCGAGACGCGGGTCGGGGTGGGGACCTCGAAGGTGATGCCCTCGGGGGCCTCGAAGACCACCGGATGGCTGTACCCGAGGGCCAGTTCGATCCGGGTCGGGCCCTGGGCCGTCGCCCGGTAGCCCACGCCGACGATCTCCAGGTCCCGCTGGAACCCCTGGGTGACGCCCACGACCATGTTGTTGACCAACGACCGGGTCAGCCCGTGCAGGGCCCGGTGCCGGCGTTCGTCGTCGGGCCGCTCGACCACCAGGACGCCGTCGTCCTGGCGGACGGTCATGTCGGGGTGGATGTCCCGCTCGAGGGTGCCTCGCGGGCCCCTCACGACGATGTGACCGTCGGCCAGGGTGACCTCGACGCCGTCGGGCACGGGGATCGGTGCTCGTCCGATGCGCGACATCAGCGGTTCACCAGACGTAGCAGAGGACCTCGCCGCCGACCCGGCGCTCGCGCGCCTCGCGGTCGGTCAGCAGGCCCTGGCTCGTGGACAGGACGGCCACCCCGAGCCCGCCCAGCACCCGGGGAAGGCGGTCGGCCTTCGTGTAGACGCGCAGGCCGGGCTTGGACACCCGCCGCAGGCCGGAGATGGTCGGCACCCGGTCGGCCGAGTACTTCATGTCGATCTCGAGGATGCGGCCCGGCCGGGCGGGGTCGTCGAGCACCCGGAAGTCGGCGATGTAGCCCTCGCGCTGGAGGATCACGGCCAGCGACTCCTTGAGCTTGGACGACGGCATCCGCACCGTCTCCTGCATGGCGACGGCCGCGTTGCGGATGCGGGTGAGCATGTCGGCGATGGGATCGGTCATGGTCATGGGCGCCTCACCAGCTCGCCTTGGTGACGCCAGGGACCTCCCCGGCGTGCACCATCTCTCGCAGGCAGATCCGGCACAGCCCGAACGAGCGGTAGACCGCGCGCGGCCGTCCGCACCGTCGGCACCGGGTGTAGGCCCGCACGCGGAACTTGGGCTTGCGCTGCTGCTTGTGGATCAGTGCCTTCTTGGCCAACAGGTGCTCCTCGATGTGCTCGTCACTCGCCGCGGCGGAACGGGAACCCGAAGGCGTCGAGCAGGGCCCGCCCTCCGGCGTCGTCCGTCGCCGTGGTCACGATGGTGATGTCCATCCCCCGGACGGTGTCGATCTTGTCGTAGTTGATCTCGGGGAAGATCAGCTGCTCGTCCACGCCGAAGGTGTAGTTGCCCCGGCCGTCGAAGGCGTTGGGCGGGAGGCCGCGGAAGTCCCGGATGCGGGGGATGGCGATGCTGATGAGGCGGTCGAGGAACTCCCACATGCGGTCGCCCCGCATGGTGACCTTGGCGCCGATGGCGTTGCCCTCGCGGAGCTTGAAGGCGGCGATCGAGCGCCGAGCCCGGGTGACCAACGGCTTCTGGCCGGTGATGGCGGTGAGGTCCTCTACCGCCCCTTCGAGCAACGACGGCTGCTGGGTGGCCCGCCCGACGCCCATGTTCACGACGATCTTCTCGAGGCGCGGGACCTGCATGACGTTGCCCAGGCCCAGCTTCTCCTGGAGGGCGGCGCGCAGCTCCTCGTCGTAGCGGCGCTTCAGGCGCGGGACCTGGCGCGGGGGTGCCTCGGCGGTGGCGCTCACAGCTCCCCCTCGCACTTGCGACAGATGCGGACCTTGCGGTCGCCGTCGAACCGGTACCCCACGCGGGTCGGCCCGCAGGTGGAGCAGAGGATGGCGACGTTGGCGACCGGGACGGGCATGTCCTTGTCGATGATCCCGGCCTGCATGGTGAGCCGCTGGGCCCGCTGGTGCTTCTTGGCCGTGTTCACGCCGTCGACGATGACGGCGTTGCGCGAGGGAAGGGCGCGCATGACCTCGCCCTCCTTGCCTCGGTCCTTGCCGGTGAGCACCCGGACCCGATCGCCCTTCTTGAGCTTCATCACAACACCTCGGGGGCGAGAGAGATGATCCTCATGAACTTCTTGTCGCGCAGCTCCCGCCCGACCGGCCCGAAGATGCGGGTGCCGCGCGGCTGGAGCTGGTCGTTGATGAGCACGGCGGCGTTCTCGTCGAAGCGGATGTACGAGCCGTCTGGACGACGCTTCTCCTTCTTGGTCCGCACGACCACGCACTTCACCACGTCTCCCCGCTTCACCGCGGTGCCCGGGATGGCGTCCTTCACGGTGGCGACGAAGATGTCGCCGATCGACGCGTAGCGGCGCTTGGAGCCGCCCAGCACCTTGATGCAGAGCACCTCCTTGGCGCCTGAGTTGTCGGCCACCCGCAGGCGGGACTCCTGCTGGATCATCGGGCCCGCTCCAGCACCTCGACCACCCGCCACCGCTTGAGCTTGGAGAGCGGGCGCGTCTCGCTCACGCGGACGCGGTCGCCGACCCTCAGGTCGTTGATCTCGTCGTGGGCCAGCACCCGCCTCGTGCGCTGGACGGTCTTGGCGTAGCGGGAGTGGCGCACCCGCTCCACGACGGCCACCACCGCCGTCTTGTCCATGGCGGTGGAGACGACGACGCCCTCGCGGACCTTGCGACGGTTGGGCCGACCGTCCGTCTGGGTGGGCTCTGCGGCCGGCGCCTGCGGCTGCTCGGGGACCGGCTGCTGGTCAGCCACTGCTCGACTCCTCGTCCTGACCGCCGGACCGACCTGCCTCGGCGCCCACGCCGGCGATGACCCCGCGGCGGCTTGCCTCGACACGGGCGCGGCGCCGGGCGGCCTCCTCCTCGGTACGGGCCTGCTCGGCCGCCTCCTCCGCCTCGGCCGCCTCGATCTCCCGCTCCCGCAGGAGGGTCTTGATGCGGGCCACGTCGCGCTTCACCTGCGCGAGACGGGCGTAATTGTCGAGCTGGCCGGTGACGTGCTGGAAGCGCAGGTTGAACAGCTCCTGACTGGCCTCGGCCAGGCGGTTCTCCAGCTCGTCGTCGTCCATCTCGCGAAACTCCGCCGCCTTCGTCACGTCACGACCTCCTCGGAGCGCACGACGAACTTGGCCTTGATCGGCAGCTTCTGGATCGCCCGGTTCATGGCCTCGCGGGCCAGCTCCTCGTTCACGCCGGCCAGCTCGAACATCACCCGGCCGGGCTTCACCACCGCCACCCAGTGCTCGGGGTTCCCCTTGCCCGACCCCATACGGGTCTCGGCCGGCTTGGCCGTCACCGGCTTGTCGGGGAAGACGTTGATCCAGACCTTGCCGCCACGCTTGATGTGGCGGGTCATGGCGATACGGGCGGCCTCGATCTGGCGGGCAGTGATCCAGCCGGGCTCGAGGGCCTGGATCCCGAAGTCGCCGTAGGCGATCTGAGTGCCGCCCTTGGCCGTCCCGGTGCGCCGGCCCCGGTGCTGCTTGCGGTGCTTCACCCGCTTGGGCATCAGCATGGTCAGTCGTCCCCCGTACGGAAGTGGGGCGCCTCGTGGTGCTGGCGGGTGCGCCGCTCGATCTCCTCCTCCTCGGCCAGCAGGCGCTCGAGCTCGGGATCGGCCTCCCGGATGACCGGCGCGGCCTCGGCGGCGGCGGCATCGTCGGCCGGGGGGGCGGCAGCCGCCTCCTCCTGGTCGGGGCGCCGGCGGCCACCACCGGCGGAGATGATGCGGCGGGGTCGGGCCTGGCCCGACGTCTCGCCGACCGCCATGGCCGCCTCGCGCGAGATCTTGTCCTCGCCCGACGTGCGGTAGGGAAGGATGTCGCCCTTGTAGATCCAGACCTTCACGCCGATGCGCCCGAACGTCGTGCGGGCCTCGCGGAAGCCGTAGTCGATGTCGGAGCGCAAGGTGTGCAGGGGGACCCGTCCCTCCCGGTACCACTCGCTGCGCGCCATCTCGGAGCCGCCCAGCCGGCCCGAGCACTGCACCCGGATGCCCTGGGCGCCCGCCTTCTGCGCCGTCTGCACCGCCCGCTTCATGGCCCGGCGGAAGCTCACCCGCCCGGCCAGCTGGTCCGCCACCCCCTGGGCGATGAGGGCGGCGTCGAGCTCGGGCTGCTTGATCTCCTGGATGTTGAGCTGGATCTTGGCGTTGCCGGTCATCTTGGCGAGGTCGGCCCGGAGGCGGTCGGCCTCCGCCCCCCGGCGACCGATGACGATGCCGGGCCGGGCGGTGTGCACGTCGACGCGGAGCCGGTCACGGGTGCGCTCGATCTCGATGCGGCTGATGGCGGCGTGCGGGAGCTGGCGCATCAGGTAGTCGCGGATCTTCCAGTCCTCGACCAGGTAGTCGGTGTACTCCCGGGTGCTGAACCACCGCGACTTCCAGTCGGTGGTGACCCCGAGGCGGAACCCGTACGGATTGACTTTTTGACCCATCGCTAGCTGTGCTCCTCTGCGGCTTCGCCGCTCCCGGGCGGGGCCTCGGGACCATCGTCGACCTGGGCCTCTGCGGCCTCCTCCGGCGCCGCTTCGGTGCCTTCGGCCGCCTCCGCGGGCGCTTCCTCGGCCGTGGGGACGGTCGCGTCGGCGGGGGCGTCGGCGGCGCCCCGGCGGCGGCGGGCCCGGCCGCTCTCCGCCTGGGCGCCCCGCCGGCGACCGCCGGTGACCGCGCCGGGGCGCTGGTCCCGCCGCCGCGAGAGCTCGGACTCGGGCAGGCGGCTCACGATCACGGTGATGTGGCAGGTGCGCTTGCGGATGCGAGTGGCCCGGCCGCGGGCCCGGGGGCGCCACCGCTTGAGCGTGGGGCCTTCGTCGGCGAAGCAGGCCGACACGAACAGCTCGTCGGACACCACCTGCTCGTTGTGCTCGGCGTTGGCGACCGCCGAGTCGAGGACCTTGGCCACCAGCCGGGCGGCGTCGCGGTCGGAGAACCGGAGGATCTCCTGGGCCCGCTCGACGTGGTGGCCGCGGACGAGGTCGAGGACCTCCCGCGCCTTGTACGGCGACACCCGCACGTACTTGGCCACCGCCTTGGCGCTGGCACCGGCGGCCGGCGCCGGGCGGGCCCGAGCGGAGTGGCGGTTCCGCAGCACCGGGCGCTCGTTGAGCTTCGGACCGGGCACGTCTAACGCCTCCCCGCCCGCTCCTGGCCGGCGTGGTAGCGGAACGTCCGGGTGAGGGCGAACTCACCCAGCTTGTGGCCGACCATCGACTCGGTGATGTACACGGGCACGTGCTTGCGCCCGTCGTGAACGGCCACCGTGTGGCCGACCATGTCGGGGATGATCGTCGAGCGGCGCGACCAGGTCTTGATGACGCGCTTCTCGCCCCTCGAGTTGAGGTCGTCGATCTTCTTGAGCAGGTGCTCGTCGACGAACGGCCCCTTCTTGAGACTCCTTGCCACTTCCTACCTCCGGGCGCCGCGCGACCGGCGGCGACGGATGATCAGCTGCTGGGACGGCTTGGTGGCGTCCCGGGTGCGGCCCTCGGCCTTGCCCCACGGCGACACCGGGTGGCGACCGCCCGACGACTTGCCCTCGCCACCGCCGAGCGGGTGGTCGACCGGGTTCATGGCCACACCCCTGGTCTGCGGACGCACGCCCTTCCACCGGTTCCGCCCGGCCTTGCCGATCGACACCAGCTCGGCCTCGGGGTTGCCGACCTCGCCGACTGTGGCCCTGCAGTCGATCGGAACCCGCCGCATCTCGGTGCTGGGCAGGCGAAGGGAGGCGAAGTCGCCCTCCTTGGCCACCAGCTGGATGCTGGCCCCCGCCCCCCGGCCGATGCGTCCGCCGGCGCCCGGCTTCAGCTCGACGTTGTGCACGGTGGTGCCCACCGGGATGTAGCGAAGCGGCAGCGCGTTCCCCGGGCGGATCTCGGCCTTCTGGCCGCTCTGGAGGATGTCGCCGACCTTCACGCGGGCGGGGGCGAGGATGTAGCGCTTCTCCCCGTCCAGGTAGTGAAGCAGTGCGATGCGGGCGTTGCGGTTGGGGTCGCGCTCGATGGCGGCGACCTTGGCGGGTACGCCGTCCTTGTCCCGCTTGAAGTCGATGACGCGGTAGCGCCGCTTGTGACCGCCGCCCCGGTGGCGGGCGGTCATGCGGCCGTAGTTGTTGCGCCCGCCCGAGGCCGGCCGGGGGGCGAGCAGCGACTTCTCCGGCTCCGACTTGGTGACCTCGGCGTAGTCCGAGACGGTCTGGAAGCGGCGGCCGGCGCTGGTGGGGTTGCGCTTGCGGAGGGGCATGGTCGGTCCTAGGTCTCGAACAGGTCGATGCGGGCGCCGGGCGCGAGGGTGACGACGGCCCGCTTGGTGTCGGGACGCTTGCCGAAGGTGAACTGGCGGCGGTTCCGCTTGCGCTTGCCCTTGCGGTTGAGCGTGTTCACCTTCTCGACCCGGACGTTGAAGATGGACTCCACCGCGTCTCGGATCTCGATCTTGGAGGCGCGGGGGTCGACCACGAACGTGTACACGCCGTTGTCGAGCAGCGCATAGGACTTCTCGCTGACGACGGGGCGGATGACGATGTCCCGGGGCTCCTTCATCCGTACTCACCTCGCACCGGCATATCCCAGTCGTGCTCGTCGGGGGCGCCGCCCGACGGTGGCGCCGGCTCAGCCGGGCCCTGGGGCTCCGCCGCCTCGGCGCCGGGAAGCGTCGCCCGGGTGAACACGATCCAGTCGCTGCACAGCACGTCGTAGGCGTTGAGCTCCGAGGCGGCCAGCACGTGGACGTCGGGCAGGTTGCGGAACGACAGGGCGGCGTTGTCGTCGTCGGGACCGAGGACGATCAGCACCCGTCCGTCGAGGCCGAGGGCGGAGAGCGCGGCCCTGGCGTCCTTCGTGCGGGGGGCGTCGAACGCCCAGGAGTCGACGACGACGATCCTGCCGTCGCCGGCCCGGTCGGAGAGGGCCGAGCGCAGGGCCAGCCGCACCATCTTCTTGGGCGTGCGCTGGCGGTAGCTGCGGGGCTTGGGCCCGAGGGCGACACCGCCGCCCCGCCAGTGGGGGGCGCGGACCGAGCCCTGGCGGGCCCGTCCGGACCCCTTCTGGCGCCACGGCTTGCGCCCGCCGCCGGCGACCTCGGCACGGGTGAGCGTGCTCTGCGAGCCCGACCGGGCGGCGGCCAGCTGGGCGGTCACGACCTGGTGCATCACCGCCACGTTGGGAGTGACCTCGAACACCGCCGGATCGAGGGCGACCGAGCCGGCCTGCTCGCCCGTGGGCTGGCGGACGTCGACGGTGGGCATCGCTACACGACCTCCCGCCCGGCCCGTTTGGCCTTGACCGCCTCGCGGATCAACACCAAGCCGCCCCGAGGACCGGGCACCGCTCCCTTGAGCAGCACCAGCTCGCGCTCCGGGTCGGCCTGGACGACCTCGAGGTTGAGCGTGGTCACCCGCTCGGCCCCCATCCGGCCCGCCATGCGCGTCCCCTTGAAGACCCGGGACGGAGTGGCGCAGGCGCCGATGGCGCCGGGCGCCCGGTGGACCTTGTGGGCGCCGTGGGCGGCGCCCAGCCCACCGAAGTTGTGGCGCTGCATGACACCGGTGAAGCCCTTGCCCTTGCTGACGGCGGTGACGTCGACCCGCTCGCCCGCCGTCCAGAGGTCGGCGGTCAGCTCCTCGCCGACCCGGTAGTTGGCAGTGTCGTCCAGGCGGAGCTCGACGAGGTGCTTTCCCGGCTCGACGCCGGCCTTGGCGAAGTGGCCGGCCTCGGGTTTGGTCAGGCGGGAGGGCTTGGTGAAGCCGGTGGTGACCTGGACCGCGCTGTAGCCGTCCGACTGCGGTGTCTTCACCTGCACCACCCGGCACGGCGCGACGCGCACGACCGTCACCGGGATGGCCCGGTTCTGGTCGTCCCAGACCTGGGTCATGCCGATCTTCTCGCCGACGATCGCCTTGGATGCCATCTGTGGTGTGTCGCCTCGGGCCTCACGCGAACGCTCCGCACGGGCGTTGCGGTCCCGGCGGAGCGATGGATGGGTTGTGCCTCGGGGTACCGGCAGGGGACGGCCACCGAGGACGTCGAACTGGGTGACGGAGCACGCAGGCTCCCCGACAGACGGAGTATAGCGGCCGGTAGCCGCGGTCCCGACCAGCCGAGCCTCGGCCGGACCGGCGTCAGGCCTGTTGGATCTTTATCTCGATGTCGACGCCCGCCGGCAGGTCGAGCCGCTGCAGGGAGTCGACCGTCTTGGGGCTGGGCTCGAGGATGTCGAGCAGGCGCTTGTGGACTCGCATCTCGAAGTGCTCGCGCGAGTCCTTGTCCTTGTGGGGCGAGCGAATGACCGTCCAGCGCCGCATCTCGGTGGGCAAGGGCACCGGCCCCCGCACCTGGGCCTGGGTGCGCACGACCGTCTCCACGATCTTCTTCGTCGACTGGTCGACGATCTCGTGGTCGTACGCCTTGAGCCGGATGCGGATCTTCTGAGCCACTGCTCGCTTCGCTCCCTCATCCGGGGGGCTCCACCCCCCGGACACCCCCCGGAACCATTCCCGGAAGGTGTTTCTCTTGTTCTATCTCATTGCCGGGAGGGCGGCAGCCCGACCGGCCCGACAAGCGCCAGCTTGTCGGCTGTTCGAGCAGCCGCCCGGCCGACGGCCGGGCGACCACGCAGTTGGGGGGCACTCGGGGGGCGGAGCCCCCCGAGGTCGTTACTTGAGAATCTTGGTTACGCGGCCGGCGCCGACGGTGCGGCCGCCCTCGCGGATGGCGAAGCGCAGGCCCTCGTCCATGGCGATGGGCTGGATCAGCTCGACGGTCATGGTCACGTTGTCACCGGGCATGACCATCTCGGTGCCCTCGGGCAGCTGGATCTGGCCGGTGACGTCGGTCGTCCGGAAGTAGAACTGCGGCCGGTAGTTGTTGAAGAAGGGGCTGTGACGGCCGCCCTCCTCCTTGGTGAGGACGTACACCTGCCCCTCGAAGTGGGTGTGCGGCGTGATCGAGCCGGGCTTGCAGAGCACCTGGCCCCGTTCCACGTCCTCCTTCTTGGTGCCCCGCAGGAGGACGCCGATGTTGTCGCCCGCCTGGCCCTGGTCGAGCAGCTTGCGGAACATCTCGACGCCGGTGCACACCGTCTGCTGGGTCGGCCGCAGCCCGACGATCTCCACCTGGTCGCCGACCTTGACGATGCCCTGCTCCACCTTGCCGGTGACGACGGTGCCCCGCCCGGTGATCGAGAACACGTCCTCGATGGGCATGAGGAAGGGCTTGTCGACGTCGCGGATGGGCTCGGGGATGTAGCTGTCGACCGAGTCCATCAGCTCGTTGATGCCGGGCACCCACTCGGGGTCGCCGTCGAGGGCCTTCAGGGCGGATACCCGGATGACCGGCGTGTCGTCGCCGGGGAACTCGTACTCGCTCAGGAGCTCGCGCACCTCGAGCTCGACGAGGTCGAGCAGCTCGGGGTCGTCGACGGCGTCGGCCTTGTTGAGGGCCACCACGATGTAGGGGACGCCGACCTGGCGGGCGAGGAGGACGTGCTCACGGGTCTGCGGCATGGGGCCGTCGGCGGCCGAGACCACGAGGATGGCGCCGTCCACCTGGGCGGCGCCGGTGATCATGTTCTTGATGTAGTCGGCGTGGCCCGGCATGTCGACGTGGGCGTAGTGGCGCTTCGCCGTCTCGTACTCGACGTGGGCGATCGAGATGGTGATGCCCCGCTGCTTCTCCTCCGGGGCCTTGTCGATCTGGTCGAACGGCGTGTACGCGACGGTGGGGTTCTGCTCGTGAAGGACCTTGGTGATGGCCGCCGTCAGCGTCGTCTTGCCATGGTCGATGTGGCCCATGGTGCCGACGTTGATGTGAGGCTTCGACCGCTCGAACTTCTGCTTCGCCATGACGAGACTCCTGAATCCTTGCTCGGTTCTTGCTTCCTACTCGCCCCGCACCCGGGCCACGATCTCGCGGGAGATCGACTCGGGAACTTCCTGGTAGGAGTGGAACTGCATGGTGTAGGTCGCCCGACCCTGGGTCCGCGACCGTAGGTCCGTAGCGTAGCCGAACATCTCGGCCAGCGGTACCTGGGCCCGCACGACCTGGCTGTTGCCCCGCTGCTCCATGCCCTCGACCCGCCCCCGACGGCTGGAGAGGTCGCCGATGACGTCGCCCATGTTCTCCTCGGGCGTCACCACCTCGACCGCCATGACCGGCTCGAGCAGCGCGGGCGACGCCTGGCGGGTGGCCTTCTTGAGGGCCAGCGAGCCGGCGATCTTGAACGCCATCTCCGAGGAGTCGACCTCGTGGTACGAGCCGTCGACGAGGATCGCCCGCACGTCGACCATGGGATAGCCGGCGAGCACGCCGTTCTGCAGGGCCTCCTGGATGCCGGCGTCCACCGAGGGGATGTACTCCTTCGGGATGTCGCCGCCCCGGATGAGGTCGATGAACTCGTAGCCCCCACCGGGCCCCGTCGGCTCGACGTCAATGACCACGTGCCCGTACTGGCCCCGCCCGCCGGTCTGGCGCACGTAGCGCTCCTCGACCTTGTGCACGGGCTTGCGGATGGTCTCCCGGTAGGCGACCTGGGGCTTGCCCACGTGGGCGTCGACGCGGAACTCCCGCAGCATGCGGTCGACCAGCACCTCCAGGTGGAGCTCGCCCATGCCGGCGATGATCGTCTGCCCGGTCTCCTCGTCGGTGTGCTTCTGGAACGTCGGGTCCTCGTCGGAGAGGCGCTGGAGAGCGTCGGTGAGCTTGTCCTGGTCGGCCTTGGTCTTGGGCTCGATGGCCACGTGGATCACCGGCTCCGGGAACTCGAGGGCCTCCAGCACGATGGGGGCGTTGGCGTCGCAAAGGGTGTCGCCGGTGGACGTGTGCTTGAACCCGACGGCGGCGACGATGTCGCCGGCGAACACCGCCGACTTGTCCTCCCGGTGGTTGGCGTGCATCTGCAGGATGCGGCCGATCCGCTCCTTGCGGTCCTTGGTGGAGTTGTAGACGGCGTCGCCCTTCTTGGCCGTCCCGGAGTACACCCGGAAGTAGGTGAGCCGGCCCACGTGGGGGTCGCTCATGATCTTGAACGCCAGGGCCGAGAAGGGGGCGCTGTCGTCGGGGGGGCGCTCCAGCTCCTCGATGCCCTTGACGTCCATGCCCTTCACCGGCGGCAGGTCGACCGGGCTCGGGAGGAGCTCGACGATGGCGTCGAGCAGGGGCTGGATGCCCTTGTTCTTGAACGCCGACCCGCCGAGCACGGGGACCACCTGGTTGGCGACGGTGGCCGCCCGCAGGGCTCGGCAGAGGTCGTCGGAGGTGATCTTCTCGTCGCCGA
The DNA here is from genome assembly GCA_036260255.1 of Acidimicrobiales bacterium. Lineage (GTDB taxonomy): Bacteria > Actinomycetota > Acidimicrobiia > Acidimicrobiales > AC-14 > DASZJY01. Next base: position 54,305 of record DATAAF010000006.1, read on the forward strand.
CGTACTTCTCCATGATGGCGTCGTCGTTGACCGAGAGGACGTCCACCAGCTCGTGGCGCCAGTGCTCGGCGTCGGCCTGGAGCTCGGGTGGGATGTCGGCGACCTGCCACCGCTCCCCCATGCCCTCCTCCCAGAGGAGGGCCTTCATGCCCAGCAGGTCGATCATGCCGCGGAAGCCCGCTTCCGAGCCGACGGGGATCTGGACGACCGCGGGCAGGGCGTCGAGGCGGTTCCGGATCATGTCGACGGCCCCGAAGAAGTCGGCACCGATGCGGTCCATCTTGTTGATGAAGCAGATGCGCGGCACCCGGTACTTGTTGGCCTGGCGCCACACCGTCTCCGTCTGCGGCTCGACCCCCGCGACGGCGTCGAAGATCGCCACCGCCCCGTCGAGGACCCGCAGCGAGCGCTCCACCTCGACGGTGAAGTCGACGTGGCCGGGGGTGTCGATGATGTTGATCCAGCTGTCCTTCCAGCGGCAGGTGGTCGCCGCCGAGGTGATGGTGATGCCCCGCTCCTGCTCCTGGACCATCCAGTCCATGACCGCGGCGCCCTCGTGGACCTCGCCCATCTTGTAGGTCCGCCCGGTGTAGTAGAGGATCCGCTCCGTCGTCGTGGTCTTGCCCGCGTCGATGTGAGCCATGATCCCGATGTTCCGGGTCCGGCTCAGCGGAAACTCGCGAATAACAGGTGCTTCGGCCATTGGTGCGTCCTTGTGAAGAGGTTTTCCTGACGGCCGTCACGGCGCCGAAGGCGCCCTCTCCGGCTGTCAGCGAACGCCGATGCGAAGCGAGACCCCCGATGGGGGGAGCTCGAGGGGGGAAGGTTCCCTTCCCCCTTCGAATCACCAGCGGTAGTGAGCGAAGGCCTTGTTCGACTCGGCCATCTTGTGCATGTCCTCCCGGCGCTTCACCGCCGAGCCGATGCCGTTGGAGGCATCGAGCAGCTCGTTGGCCAGCCGCTGCGCCATCGTCTTCTCCCGACGCTGGCGCGCATAGCCCACCAGCCAGCGAATGGCCAGGGTGGTGGCCCGGCGGGGGCGGACCTCGACGGGCACCTGGTAGGTCGCCCCGCCGACCCGGCGGCTCTTCACCTCGAGCTGGGGCTTGACGTTCTCCATGGCCCGCTTGAGGGCGGCGATGGGCTCTCCGCCCGTCTTGTCCTTGACGATCTCGAGCGCCTCGTACACGGTGCGCTCGGCCACCGAACGCTTGCCGCGCTGCAACACCTTGTTCACGAACTGGGTGACGAGCACCGACCGGTAGATCGGGTCGGGCATGAGCTCGCGGCGCGGCGGGGGTCCTTTCCTGGGCATGGGCGGCCTACTTCTCCCGCTTGGCGCCGTAGCGCGACCGGGCCTGCTTGCGGTCGCGAACGCCGGACGCATCCAGAACGCCACGGATGATCTTGTAGCGGACGCCGGGGAGGTCCTTCACCCGGCCGCCTCGGACGAGGACGATCGAGTGCTCCTGCAGGTTGTGCCCGACCCCGGGGATGTAGGCGGTGACCTCCTGGCCCGTGGTCAGC
>DATAAF010000007.1:0-6486 GCA_036260255.1 Acidimicrobiales bacterium
GGCCGCCGGGGCGGCCGTCGCCCGGTCGGCGCTCGACTGGAGGAGGAGACGCAGGATGAGCTCGCCGAGCACCCCGCCGTCCACCGGGTCGCCTCCCGGTTCGGGGTCGGCCACCGCCTTGGGCTGCTCGCCGGCCAGGTAGCGCTCCGGGTGCAGCACCGCCTCGGTGGAGACCGGGGGGTCGACCAGGGCGGCGTCGAGGCGCGGCGGCCCGCCCGCCGCCAGGAGGGCGTTCACGAGAGCCTCGCCCGCCTCGTACGGGAACGCGAGCAAGGCCTCGAATACGCGGGGCACCGCCGCCGACGTGCTGGCGTCGGGCGGGTCGCCGTCGATCTCGGCTTGGCGCCGGTCCTCGGGGGAGAGGGAAGCGAAGTAGCGGGATTCGATCCGCACGGCGTCGCCCTCGACGAGCGCCTGGAAGGCCACGGACGCCTCGTCGTCGCGCTCGTCGAGCTCCGGACGGTCGAGGCCGAAGCGCTGGTCGTCGAGGGCGTGGGTCAGCTCGTGGACCAGCACTCGGCGGACCGCCGGCGTGGCCCGGGAGCCGCGGACGAGGAGCACCTCGCGCTCGGGGTCGTAGAACCCGAGGATGCGGTCGTCCGACCCCTCGTCGATGGCCGTGGGGTCGAAGTCGCCCTCCACCAGGGCGAGGGCGCGGAACAGCCCCACGAACATCCTCGGGTCCACCTCGTCGTCGCCCTGCGGCCGCAGCCGGCGTACCGCCGCCTCGAACCGCTCGTCCGAGGCGAGGCGCACGTCGACCGGACGGGCGAAGCGCTGGCCCCGTTCCCGCTCGACGAAGGCCTCGAGCTCTATGACGACCTGCTCGAGGGCGGGCGGGACCCGGCGCCCGTCCCGTCCGAGGCGAAGGGCGACGACGATGCCGTCGGCGACGAGCACGACGGCGAGAGCGACGGCGCAGACCCGCGGCAAGAGACGGAAGGCGATGGCCCAGTCTCCCGCGGGGGGACCCGCACGGGGCCCCGCCCGGGCCGGCGGCCGAGACGCCAGCATCTACGCTTGGGCGGACACCACGAGGAGAGGCCCGTGCAGGTTCGGATCGGAGTGACCCACTCGCCCAAGGAGATCGAGGTCGACGTCGAGGTCGACGACGACGGCCAAGGGCTGGCCGACGAGATCAGCGAGGCCCTGGGCGGGAAGGAGTCGGTGCTCTGGCTCGTCGACCGCAGGGGTCGGCGAGTCGGCGTCGCCACCGACAAGGTCTCCTACGTGGAGATCGGCAGCGACGCCGGGGACCGCCGGGTCGGCTTCAGCGCCCTCTGAGTCGAGCCCGCGCCGCCCCTTCCATGGCCGTCGACCTCCTGCACCGGCGGCTCCTGTTCGTCACCGGTAAGGGGGGGACGGGGAAGACGTCCATCGCCGCCGGCCTCTCGCTCCTCGCCGCCCAGCGGGGCGCCAAGGTGCTCGCCTGCGACGTCGACGCCAAGGGCGACCTCGCCGAGTTCTTCGAGTCGGCGCCGGTCGGGTTCCGTCCCCGCGAGGTGCAGCCGCGGCTGTTCGCCATGTCGATGAACACCGAGGAGTCGCTGCAGGAGTACCTGCGCATCCAGCTGCACCTCCCGGCGATGGCCCGGGTCGGGCCGCTGGCCCGCGCCTTCGACTTCGTGGCAACCGCCGCCCCGGGCGTGCGCGAGGTCCTCACCGTCGGCAAGCTCGCCTACGAGGTCCGCGAGCGCCACTACGACCTGGTCGTCACCGACGCCGCCGCCAGCGGCCACGTAGTCGGCCAGCTCGCCGCTCCCCAGGCGATCGACGACCTGGTGCGGGTCGGGCCCGTGCACCAGCAGACGGGCTGGATGCTCGACATCCTCGGCGACCCGGCGGTGACCGGTGTGGTCATCGTCACCACGCCCGAAGAGATGCCGGTGAACGAGACCATCGAGCTCGTCGGCCGCATGCGGACGGAGATCGAGATCGACGTGGCCGCCATCGTAGTCAACCGGGTCCTCCCCGAGCTGTTCAGCCACAGCGACGAGGAGCTGTTCGAGCGCCTGCGCCAGCCGGCGCTCGCCGGTGTCGTCTCCGAGAAGGCAGGGGGCCCGGTGGACGACGTCTTCGAGGCGGCGCGGCTCGCCGTCACGCTGCGCCGCACCCGTGCCGGGCACCTCGAACGCCTCATGGACGCGGTCGGCGACATCCCCCTGCTCTTCGTCCCTTATCTCTTCGCCCGGGGCCACGGGCTGCGGACCACCGCCCAGACGGCCGAAGCCCTCTCCGCCGAGCTCGGGTACTGACCGGTGGCGCGCGCCCAGGCTCGGCGTACGTCGGGATCGCTCGAGCACCTGCTCGCCGCCAGGGAGATCGCCATCTGCTGCGGCGCCGGCGGTGTGGGCAAGACCACCGTGGCCGCCGCCGCGGCGACGATGGCCAGCCTCTCCCTGGGCGGGAAGGTGCTGGTGCTCACCGTCGACCCGGCCCGCCGGCTGGCCGACGCCCTGGGCTTGGAGACGCTCGGCAACGTCGAGACGAGGGTGTCGTCGGAGGCCCTCAAGACGGCAGGGGTCGAGCCCCGAGGCGAGCTGTGGGCCGCCATGCTCGACACCAAGGAAGAGTGGGACGAGCTCGTCCGCCGCCATGCGCCCGACGCCCACACGGCCCGGCGCATCCTCGAGAACCCGCTCTACCAGAACGTCTCCGCCCGCTTCGTGCAGAGCCACGAGTACATCGCCATGGAGCGGCTGTACGACCTGCACCGGTCGGGCCGCTACGACCTCATCGTCGTGGACACGCCCCCTACCCGCCACGCCATCGACTTCCTCGCCGCTCCCGACCGGATGGCCGACTTCTTCTCGAGCCGGCTGCTGCGGTGGCTGACCCGTCCCGCCCGCTCCCGCATGCTCAACCTGGCGACCCGGCCCTTCTACCAGGTGGCCGACCGGATCCTCGGCTCGCAGTTCCTCGAGGACGTCACCGAGTTCTTCCTGCTCTTCCAGACGATGTACCCGGGCTTCGCCGAGCGGGCCCGGGCGGTGAAGCACCTCCTGCACGACCGGCGAACGACGTTCCTCGTGGTCACGACGCTGGAGGCGGCGCCGGTTCGGGAGGCCGAGTTCTTCCTGTCGGCGCTGGGCGACCAGGGCTTCCACGCCGGGGCGCTGGTGCTCAACAAGGTCCTGCCGCCCTACCTGCTGGACCCCGCCGCCGCCAAGGTCGCCGAGCGCCTCTCGGCCGAGGCGCCGGCGGTGGCCGACGCCCTCCCGGAGGCCGGACCGCCTCAGGCCGTCACCCGGGTCCTGCGGGAGGTGGCCGAGAGCTTCCTCAACTTCCAAGTGGTGGCCAAGCGGGAGGCCGAGCTGCGGGCCGAGCTGGCGGCTTCGGCCGAGGTGATCGTCAGCGTGCCGTCGTTCGACACCGACATCTACGACGTCGCCGGGCTCGTCCAGCTCGGGCAAGCGATGTGGAGCGGCTGAAGGTTCCTACAGTGGAGGCGAGAGAGACATGGCCTCGCTGACCGAGATCGCCACGATGACCGACCTGGATGCGGCCGCCCTCGGCCACATCCAGCGGCTGGTCGCGTCGTGGGGCTTCCTGGCCGATCTCTGCTTCGCCGACCTGCTGCTCTACGTGCCGGTGGTGGGAGAACCCGACGACCCGCCCAAGTTCGTGGTGCTCGACCAGATGCGGCCGACGACCAGCCAGACGCTCTACCGCGAGGACCGGGTGGGCGAGGTCGTGGACGGCGAGGACTGCCCCCTCGTCGCCCGGGCGTGGGAGCTGGGCCAGATCATCGACGGCGAGGTGGACGGCAGCCCGCGGGGCGAGGCCGCCAACGTGCAGTGCATCCCCGTGCGGTTCAAGGAGGGGCTGCTCGGGATCCTCACCCGGGAGTCGGCACCGTCGGTGGGTCGCCGTCCGGGTGAGCTCGAGCGGGTGTACCTCGACATCTTCGATCGGTTTGCCCGGATGATCTCCGCCGGCGAGTTCCCCTTCGGCGCCGAGAGCACCGAGCCCAAGGACGCCCCCCGCGTGGGTGACGGGGTGGCCCGCCTCGACGCCGCCGCCCGGGTCGACTTCGCCTCCCCCAACTTCATCTCCGCCCTCCACCGCATGGGGATCCACGCCAGCGTGATCGGGGCCCGGCTCGGCGAGATCGGGTTCGACGAGGCGCCCGTGCGGGCCGCCTTCGCCATCGGCCTGCCCATCACCGAGGAGCTGGAGCGTAAGGACGTGACCCTCCTCGTGCGCTGCATCCCCCTCCTCGAGCGGGGGGCGGTGACAGGAGCCCTGGTGATCGTCCGGGACGTGTCCGAGCTGCGCCGACGGGACCGGCTGCTGGTGTCCAAGGACGTCCTGATCCGCGAGATGCACCACCGGGTCAAGAACAATCTCCAGACCATCGCGTCGATCCTCCGCCTGCAGGGCCGCCGTTTGGCGTCGCCGGAGGCCAAGGAGGCGATCGAGGAGTCGGTCCAGCGCATCCGCGCCATCGCCCTGGTCCACGAACGGCTCTCCACCGGGGCCAGCGCCGAGGTCGACTTCGGGGACATCGTGCGGTCGCTCGTGCGCTGGGTCGAGGAGGGGCTGGTGTCGCCCGACCGCCGGGTGGAGTTCGCCGTCGAGGGCGATCCCGGGCCGCTGCGCGCGGAGGTCGCCACGCCGCTGGCGGTCGCCCTCACGGAGCTGCTGCAGAACGCGGTGGAGCACGGGTTCCCGCCCGGATGGTCGAACGACCGGCCCGGCCGGGTGGTGGTGTCGCTGTCCAACGACGGCTCGGAGCTGGTCGTGAGGGTGAAGGACGACGGCGCCGGGCTCCCGTCGATGTTCGAGGCCGAGAAGCCCAGCCTCGGTCTCACCATCGTCCGCACGCTGATCACGACCGAGCTCGAGGGCAGCCTCACCCTGTCGAGCGACGGGGGGACGGTGGCCGAGGCGAGGGTGCCCGTCGCCGCCGGGCGGGCGCTGGAGTAGGGCGGGGAGGCGGTGTCAGCAGGCGCGGCGGCGCCGGGCCAGCCACGCCTTGCGGAGCTTGCGACGCTCGTCCTCGGAGGTCCCTCCCCAGACGCCCGACTCCTGGTTGGTCGCGAGGGCGAACTCCAGGCACTCGGCCTGGGCCTCGCACGAGCGGCAGACGGCCTTGGCGGCGGCGATCTGGTCGAGCGCCAGCCCGGTCGTGCCTACAGGGAAGAACAGGTCGGGATCGGTGTCCCGGCAGGCGGCCCGTCGCCGCCAATCGTCGGCGTCCCACTCATGCGTCCGGCTCCAGGTGAGGGCCACTGACTTCCTCCGGCAGCTTGTGACTGCTTTCACAAACTAGCGTACCCATAATCGCGACACTGAAACGACGGGGGCTTCGAGAAAAGTGTAAACCGGGTGACAGACGGGCCACAAGAACTTTGTGCGGAAGTTCTCAAGCTCTCTGCGACGGGCGCCGCCGGCCGTCAGCCGGGGGGGACGACCACCGGGAGGCGATCCGGCGCCCGGGTGAGGACGAGGTGCTCGGTCTCCCCGAGGTAGTCGCCGTCGACCTGCCACGGCACCCGACGGTGCCCCTTGACGGTTACACGGCCGACGTCCCGCCGGTGATCGACCCGGGGGTGGCGGGCCACCCCGTGTCCGGCCCCGAGGGCCCGGCCGGTGACCCCGAGGAGCACTCCCACCTTGAGGGTGCGCATGGTGACCGCACAGAGCCCGTTCTCGCCGGTGTGGCCGGGGGCCACGTTCAACGGCCGCGGCCCCAGGTACGTGTAGGGGTTGGTGTTGAGGACGATCGAGAAGTAGCCGTCCTCGACCACGGAGCCGTCCTCGAACTCCAGGGCGAACGCCGGCTCGCCGGTGTCGTAGTGGCGGAACCAGGTGGCGAAGGCGGCGTAGACGAAGATGGCCTGGCCGATGGTGCGCTTGAGCCGGCTCCGGCGCTCGACCTGGGCGACGACGGCGGCGTCGAAGCCCAGCCCGACGTGGAACAGGAAGGCCCGGTCGCCGGCGAGGCCGACGGGAATGCGCCGGACCGACGAACGGGCCAGTCCTTCGGACACCTGGGCGGCCGCCGGGGCGGGTTTGTGCGCCAGCCCGAGGGTGCGCGTGAACACGTTGGTGGACCCGCCCGGGAGGGCGGCGAGGACGGTGTCGGTGCCCAGGAGGCCGTTGGCGGCCTCGTTGGCCGTGCCGTCGCCACCGAGGACGACGACGGCGTCGACCCCGGCCTCCGCCGCCTCTTTGGCCAGGGCGGTGGCGTCGTCCCGCTTGGCCGTCTCCACCTCCTCGACCTCGTGGATCGCCAGCGCCTGCCGCACCGCCCGCCGCGACTTGTCGGTCACGGCTGACGCGGCGGGATTGACAACGAGACGCACCCGCCGACGGCCCTTCGGGCCAGGCTCGCTCACGCCGACGCCCCTCTCGCAGCGCGAGCCCCGTCGAGCCCGGTCCGGCGAAGTGTGCTGCTCAAATGAATCATTGACGGAGCCTCCCACATCGCCCCGCTCGGCATCCCGCCGGACCGAGCAACGCAGGCGCGGGATGCCGAGC
>DATAAF010000008.1:0-16785 GCA_036260255.1 Acidimicrobiales bacterium
GACCACCTGGGCGGGCACGCGGATGCCGGTGGCGGTCTTGCCGCCCAGCAGGACGATGGCGGGGAACTGGATGCTCGACATGCCGGTCAGACGTACCGCCGACCGGAGACTCATCGGCGCGAGCGAGTTCAGGTGGAGGCGGCCCGGCGGGCTTCCATATGAGCCGCCACCTGGCGCTTCAGCCGGGCCAGGATGGCCGCCATGCCCCGCAGCCGCTGGGAGGAGATGGCCTCGGCCAGGCCCATCCTCATGTTGAAGTCGTTGGGGACGGCCAGGACGTCCTCGGCCCTGGCCCCCTCCAGCCCGCTGTGCAGGATGCCGGCGAAGCCCCGCGTGGTGGGCGCCTGGTCGGGCACGTCGAAGTGGAGGTGGACCCTGTCCTCGTCGTCGATCTCGGTGGACAGGAAGAACGGCGTGGCGCACTCGGGCACCTGCTCCATCAGCTCTCGGTGGCCGGCCAGCTCGTCCGGCAGCGGCGGCACCTTCTTGGAGTACTCGAGGAGGGCCTGCAGCCGGAGCTCCTTGGGGGCGCCCCCGAAGAGGTCGACGATGCGCTGGAGGGACGGAGGGGCGGTGCTCATGGTTTCGATCTTCCCACGGAGGCGGATTCTTGACCGGCGGAGTCGGCTTTCGGGACTAGGCTGAGCGTCGAACAATGCGACTTCCAAGGAGGCCATCTTCATGCCCTCGGTTCCTCCCGACGACTCTCCGGAGCTGAAGCAGTACTCCAAGCCGGAGATGCTGGTGACCACGGCGTGGCTGGCGGAGCACCTGAACGACCCCGGCCTGGTCGTGGTCGAGTCCGACGAGGACGTCCTGCTGTACGACACCGGCCACATCCCGGGCGCCATCAAGGTGGACTGGCACCTCGACCTCAACGACCCGGTGACCCGCGACTACGTCGACGGCCAGGGGTTCGCCGACCTGTGCTCCCGGAACGGCATCGGTCGCGACTCCACCGTCGTCTTCTACGGCGACAACTTCAACTGGTGGGCGGCCTACGCCCTGTGGGTGTTCAAGCTCTTCGGCCACCCCGACGCCCGCCTGCTCAACGGCGGGCGCATGAAGTGGGTGCAGGAGGGCCGGGAGATGACGACCGACGTGCCCACCCGCACCCCCACCGAGTACCCCGTCGTCGAGCGCAACGACGATCCCATCCGCGCCTTCCGCAACGACGTCGAGGCCCACATCGGCGCCGGCAAGCTGGTCGACGTGCGCTCGCCGGGCGAGTACTCGGGCGAGCTGCTCCACATGCCCGACTACCCCCAGGAGGGTGCCCTCCGGGGCGGCCACATCCCGGGCGCCCTCAGCAAGCCGTGGAAGAACGCCGCCAACGACGACGGCACGTTCAAGGGCGCCGAGGACCTGCGGGCCATCTACGAGAAGGAGCTCGGCCTCTCCGAGGGCGACGACGTCATCGTGTACTGCCGCATCGGCGAGCGCTCGAGCCACACCTGGTTCGTCCTGCAGCAGCTGCTCGGCTTCCCCACCGTACGCAACTACGACGGCTCGTGGACCGAGTGGGGGAACCTGGTGCGGGCGCCCATCGAGCGTTAGGCCCGAACGCCGACGCCCCGTTCCGCCGGCCGCCGGGCGGCTGCGCTCCTCGCCCTGTCCGCCCTGGCGGCGGCGTGCGCCGGCGGCGGTGACGACGAGGCCCGCCGCCCGGGGCTCCCGGCCGAGGCGGTGGCCGAGGTCTCCGCCACCACCGGCGGTACGGTGCGGCTGGGCGACGCCGCCATCACCATCCCCCCTGGGGCCCTGACCGCCGACGCCCGGGTGACGATCGGGCGGGCCAGCGAGGCCCGCCCGGCCCCGCCCGCCCCGCCTCTCGCCCGGGCGTTGGGCGAGGGCTACCTGTTCGCCATCGACGGCGCGACCCTACGGGCGCCCGCCTCCGTCACCGTGCCCTACGACCCCGGGCGCGTCCCCGCCGAGAGCGAGTCGCTGGCCCCGTTCGTGGCCGCCTACGACGACGGCGCGAGGGGGTGGCAGCCGGCCCGCTCCTCGACAAACCCGGCGCGGCGCACAGTCACCCACGAGACCGACCACGTCTCGTGGCGGCAGGCCTGGACCTGGCTCGTGCCGACGGCGCGGGAGGCCCTGACGACCACCATCACCGGGCTGTTCGGGCTCGCCGGCGGGCGGGCCCCGGCGCCGGTGTGCGAGAGCGACCCCCCGCCGGGCCTGGCCCTCGAGCCCCCTGCCGGCGACGCCCTCCTGGCGTGCCTGTCCGAGCGGGGCACCGCCGCCCCGGGCACACCGACCGCCGCCGGGCTCACGATCGCCAACAACCGGCCGTTCTCGGTCGTGGTGCGGCGTCCCTCGGGCGCCACCCTCGAGCGGGCGACGCGAGGGGGGCTCTACGACCGCCTCGACGCCCTGCTGGGACGGGCGTTCCCCTCGGCCGCCTTCCTGCCCGGAGGCGGCACCGCCGAGTTCCGGGTGGCCCTGCCGGCCACGGCCGTCACCTACGAGCTCACCTCGTCACCACAGGCCCTGACCGTCGGCCTGGACGTGCTCACCGCGGCGGTGAGCCTGTTCGCCCCGGCCGACGTCGTCGTGGTCCCGCCGGCGGCCGACTGCCTGGCGCGCGCGCTCGGCGGCGGCCGGGGGGGCGACGAGGCGGCCTCCGCCCTCGCCTCTGTCACCGAGCGGGTCGTGACCTGCGTGGAGTCGGTCGCGGCGGCCAACCCGGTGGCGCTGATCCTGGCCCGCCTGCGGGAGGCGATGGCCGAGGCCATGAGCTCGACCGACCTGGTCGACGGCGACGCCGCCGCCCGGGGCCGGGTGGCGCTGACGTGGACGCCGGCCGAGCGCCTGACGCCCGAGTCCCGGCTGGGCCCCGGGCGGATCGGCCCCGTGCGGGTCGGCATGACCCTGGCCGAGGCGTCCGCCGCCTCGGGACTCCACTTCGCCGTCGACCCCCGCAGCTCGCCGCACCCCGAGCGGTGCGGCGTCGCCGTCCCCGAGGGCACCCCGCCGGGGGTGAGCTTCATGGTGGAGGGGGGGACGACGATCGTCCGCATCGACGTCCGGGGCCCGCTGGAGAGCCCGCCGCCGATCGCCACGGATGCCGGCATCCGCGTGGGCAGCGCCGAAGCCGAGGTGGCCGGCGCCTACCCGGGCGTCGCCGTGCGGCCGCACCCGTCCGTCCCCGGCGGGCACTACCTCGTGCACATCCCCGAGGACCCGAGGGTGAAGGGGTTCGAGCTCCTCTTCGAGACCGACGGGAGGGTGGTGACCGGCTTCCGCGCCGGCGTCATCGCCGTGGTCGACGCGCCCGAAGGCTGCCGGTAGGCGTTTCGCCTCGGAACCAGAGGTTCCTCGACGAGCTCTGTCGTGCTGCGGCCGGCCGGCGGAGCCGGCTCGGCCTTCGCCGTTCCTTTCCTTGCCGACCTTCGGTCGGCGGGCCGGCAGCCGGAGGCGGCCGCCTGGGGCGGCTCCTGCGGCCGCCGGCGAGGCCTGTGGGTGGGCTGCCGGTAGCGGCGGTCCTCAGGTCGGCAGGACCACCGTCTTCAGCACCGTGCACTCGTCGATGGAGTAGCCCAGGCCCTCCCGGCCGATGCCCGAGTCGGGCTTGCGGCCGCCGAAAGGGAAGTGGCCGACGCCGTGCTTCGGGGCGTCGTTGACGTGGACCTGCCCGACCTCGAGGGCCCGGGCCGTCCGCCAGGCCGCCTCCAGGCTGGTGGTGAAGACACAGGAGTCGAGGCCGTAGCGCGAGCGGTTGGTGATGTCGAGGGCCTCGTCGAGGTCGGCCACCCGCACGATCGGGAGCACGGGCCCGAACGTCTCCTCCCACACGATGTCGGCGTCCTGGGAGACCCCGGCCAGCACGGTGGGCTGGTGGTATGCCTCGTCGTGCTCCCCCCCGGCCACGACCTTGGCCCCCTTGGCCACCGCGTCCTCGACCAGGGCGTGGACCCGCTCGGCGGCCTTGGGGTTCACGAGGGGCCCGACCTTCACGCCCTCGGCCCGGGGGTCGCCCGCCGGCCACGCCTCGGCCTCCTCGGCCGCCCGCTCCACGTACTCGTCGTAGACCGAGGCCTCGACGAGGGCGAGGCTCACCGCGTCGCAGCGCTGGCCGCTGCTCTTGAACGCTCCCTGGGCGGACTTGGCGACGGCCAGCTCCAGGTCCGCGTCGGAGAGCACGATGGCGGGGGCGTTCCCGCCCAGCTCGAGGTGCAGCGGCTTGGGCCCCGCCTTCTCGGCGAGGCGGCGGCCGGCCGCCGACGAACCGGTGAAGGAGATCATCGAGATGTCGGGGTGGGACGCGAGGAGGTCGCCCAGCTCGCTGCCCGGCCCGGTGACCAGGTTGAGCACGCCGGCCGGCAGACCAGCCTCCTCGAACACCCGGGTGAACAGCACGAGGGCCACGGGGTCGTCGGAGGGCGCCTTGGCCACCACCGTGTTGCCGGCGGCGAGGGCCGGGATGATCTTCGAGGCGGCGAGGAACAGCGGGTAGTTGAACGGCCCGATGGCCGCGACTGTGCCCACGGGCTCCCGCAGGACGACCGCCGACTTGCCGGCGCTGTCGTCGATCCAGTCCCCGGGCAGGAACTCGCCGAAGATCTTGCGGACCTCCTCGCGGACCAGGCGCAGCCGGTCGCGGGTGGCCTTGGTCTCCGACTCCGCCGCCTCGGGCGTCTTGCCCAGGTCGGCCACGATCACCGTCACCAGCTCGTCGAAGTGGTCGGCGAGGATGTCGCCCGCCCGCTCGCAGATCTCCAGCCGCTCGGCCGACGGCATCGAGCGGAATCTGGCCCGGGCCGCCTTGGCGGCGGCGATGGCGGCCTCCAGGTCGTCGTTGCCGCCCTTCTGGGCCCGGGCCACGACCGACCCGTCGATGGGCGAGACCACTTCGAAGGTCTCCCCGGAGGCGGCCGGCCGCCAGGTGCCGTCCACGAGGAGCTGCAGGGTCGGAGGGTCGCCTGCACCGCCTGGTTCCATCGCCGGACCGAACAGCCCGGACGGCTCGATCCTCACCGGCTCGTCGACGCTCGGAGCGTTCTTCGTGAATCCCACGTGACGATGCTACGCACCGGGTGGCGAAGACGATTCCGCCCCGGGGAGACTGGCGACGAACGACCGTGACCGACGTCCCCACCGCCGACGCCGCCCTCCGAGCCGACATCCGGCTGCTGGGGACGCTCTTGGGCGAGTCGTTGGTGCGGCACGAGGGCCGGGAGCTCCTCGAGGTCGTCGAGCGAGTCCGGACCCTCACCAAGGCGGCCCGCAACGCCGAGCCGGGCGCGGGCGAGGAGCTCGACCGGGTGCTCTCCGACGTCGACCTGCCCACCGCCACGTGCCTCGTTCAGGCGTTCTCCGCCTACTTCCACCTCGCCAACATCGCCGAGCAGGTCCACCGTCGCGACGAGCTGGCGCTGCGGTCGAAAGGCTCGCTCGAGGCGGCGGTGGACGCGGTGGAGCGGGCGGGCTTCAGCCGGGAGGAGCTGGAGGAGTTCGTGCGCCACCTGGAGGTGCGCCCGGTGCTCACCGCCCACCCCACCGAGGCGGTCCGGCGGTCGATCCAGACCAAGCGGGGCGACATCGCCGAGCTGCTCGAGCAGCGCTGCAGCCCCCGGTCGTCCAAGAGCCACAGCCAGAGAGCCGAGCGGCGGATCGCCGAGCTCATCGACCTCATCTGGCAGACCGACGAGCTGCGCCAGGAGCGTCTCGAGCCCCTTGACGAGGCCCAGTCGGCCCTCTTCTACCTCGACGAGCTGCTGCGGGTTGTGCTCCCCGACCTGCTCGACGACCTTGCCCACCAGATCGGCCGCCTGGGCGTCGACCTGCCACCTCGGGCTCGCCCCCTCCACTTCGGGACGTGGGTCGGTGGCGACCGCGACGGCAACCCGGCGGTCACGCCCGAGGTGACCGTCGAGGTGCTCCGCCTGCAGCGGGAGCGCGCCCTGGGGCACCTGTTGGACGCGGTGGAGGGGCTCATCCGCGATCTCAGCTCGTCCACCCGGCGGGTGCCGGTGTCGACCGAGCTGGAGAAGAGCCTGGACGAGGACCGCCAGTTCCTTCCCGAGGTGCACGCGCGCTACGGCCGCCTCAACGCCGAGGAGCCGTACCGGCTCAAGTGCTCGTACATCCGCCAGCGGCTGCTGAACACGCGGGCCCGGATGGGGGCGCGGGCCAAGCACCGCCCGGGCGAGGACTACGCCACCGTCGACGACCTGCTCGACGACCTCGAGGTGATGCGGGCGTCACTGGTGGAGCACGGCGGTGAGGTCGTCGCCCGCGGCCCCCTCGACCGCGCCCTGCGCCTGGCCGCCGCCGCCGGCTTCGCCCTGGCGACGATGGACATCCGCGAGCACGCCGAGCGCCACCATGTGGCGCTGGCCGCCCTGGTCGACCGCCTCGGCACCCTCGACCGGCCGTACCGCGAGCTCTCCCGGGAGGAGCGCCAGGCCCTCCTCTCCTCCGAGCTGGACGGGCCTCGGCCGCTGGCGTCGCCCGCCGCCCAGCTGCCCGAGGAGGCGGGCGAGGTGCTGCGCCTCTTCCGGGTGGTGCGGGAGGCGCTGGACGCCTTCGGCCCCGAGGTGATCGAGAGCTACATCGTCTCGATGACACGCGGCCCCGACGACGTGCTGGCGGCGGCCGTGCTGGCCCGCGACGCCGGGCTGGTCGACCTGAGCGCGGGCGTGGCCCGGATCGGATTCGTCCCCCTCCTCGAGACGGTCACCGAGCTGCGCTCGGCGGGCGACTTCCTCGACCAGCTCCTCGGCGACCCCGGCTACCGCCGTCTGGTCCGCTGCCGGGGCGACCTGCAGGAGGTGATGCTCGGCTACTCGGACTCCAGCAAGGACGCCGGCATCACCACGTCGGTGTGGGAGATCCACCGGGCCCAGCGCGAGCTGCGCGACTCGGCGGCGCGCCACGAGGTGCGACTGCGGCTGTTCCACGGCCGGGGCGGCACGGTGGGCCGCGGCGGCGGTCCCACCGGTGAGGCGATCCTGGCCCAGCCGTACGGCGCCCTGTCCGGCGCCATCAAGATCACCGAGCAGGGCGAGGTCGTCTCCGACAAGTACGGCGTCCCCGCGCTGGCTTACCGCAACCTCGAGCTCACGATGGCCGCGGTCGTCGAGGCCACCCTCCTCCACCGCCAGTCCCGCCAGCCCCTCGACCTCATCGCCCGGTGGGACGAGGTCATGGTCGACGTGTCCGAGGCCTCCCACCGGGCCTACCGCGCCCTCGTGGACGACGACGGGCTGGTCACGTACTTCCGGTCGTCCACGCCCGTCGAGGAGCTGGCGGCCCTCAACATGGGCTCGCGTCCGCTGCGACGGCCCGGCGCCGACCGTCCCGACACGTTGGACGACCTCCGTGCCATCCCGTGGGTCTTCGGGTGGACCCAGTCCCGACAGATCCTGCCCGGCTGGTTCGGCGTCGGCACCGGGCTCGAGGAGGCCAGGGCGGCCGGCCACGCGGGCCGGCTGGCCGAGATGTTCGAGCAGTGGCGCTTCTTCCAGACGTTCGTGTCCAACGTGGAGATGGTGCTGGCCAAGACCGACCTCGACATCGCCCGGCGGTACGTGGAGCGCCTCGTCGACCCGTCGCTGCACTACCTCTTCGACGCCGTCTGCGACGAGTACCGCCGCAGCGTCGACCAGGTGCTGGCCCTCACCGGCGAGAACGAGCTGCTCGACCGGTACCCGTCCCTCCAGCGCACCCTCCAGGTCCGTGACGCCTACCTCGACCCCATCAACTACCTACAGGTTTCGCTCCTGGGCCGGGTGCGGGAGACGAAGGATCCCGACCCCGAGATGTGGCGGGCGCTGCTCCTGAGCGTGAACGGCATCGCCAACGGGATGCGCAACACCGGCTAGCGCCGCGACCAGGCCGTCCGGGCAGAGCGTGGGCCACAATGACGCCATGGCTGTTCCTGCGCCCGGTCCGACCGTCCCTATGGGGGAGGTGGAGGCCGACGAGCTCGTCGAACCCGAGCACGACGACCGGATCCGGTGCACGCAGTGCCGGGCGGTGGTGACGAGGGGCACCCTGGCGGTCGAGCGGGACGGCGCCCACGAGCACACGTTCCGCAACCCGGCCGGCTACTCCTGGACGATCCGGTGCTTCCGTGACGCCGGCGGGTGCACCTCGGCCGGCGCTCTCACGGCCGAGGCGTCGTGGTTCGCGGGCTACCAGTGGCGTTACGCCGTGTGCGCCACCTGCGGCCGCCACCTGGGATGGTGGTTCGTCGGCTCGGGACCGTCGTTCGTCGCCCTGATCGCCCGCCGCGTCACCCAGGGCGGCTGACCCGACCGCGGGCCGGTCAGACGCCGATGGCGCCGGTCAGCAGGAGGATCAGCAGGATGATGAGGAGGATCCCGCCGAGGCCGATCCCCGGGCCCCGGTAGACGCCTCCCCGGTAGCCCGCGCCGCCGCCGACGGCGAGCACGATCAGGATGATGAGGAGGATCAGAAGTAGCATGTTGGCGTTCTCACCGCTGCCTGCGGTCGTGAAACGCTCGGGCCATGACGGCGGTTGAATCCTGCGCCGAGAGGCGGCGGGCGTCCTCGACGACGAGGGGCCGCGAGACGCACGGCGAACCACGTCGTCGTCCGGACACAGCGCCCGAACGGCCCGCGACGGCACGGCGCTCCGTGAAGCAGTCGGTGACGAGGAACGGCGGCGTGCTGGAATGCCGGCGTGCGGGCGGTCGTGCAGCGGGTCAGCCGGGCCTGCGTCAGGGTGGGGGACGAGACGGTGGGCGAGACCGGTCTGGGGCTGTGCGCGCTGGTCGGTGTCACCCATGCCGACGGCCCCGCCGAGGCGGCGCGGATGGCGGCCAAGCTGGCGAACCTGCGGCTGTTCGACGACCCCGCCGGGGTGATGAACCGGTCGGTGCTCGAAGCGGGTGGCGGCGTGCTCGTCGTGAGCCAGTTCACGCTCTACGGCGACACGAGCCGCGGCCGCCGCCCGTCCTGGTCAGGTGCCGCTCCCGGGGGCCACGCCGAGCCGCTGGTGGAGGCGGTCGTCGCCGGGCTGCGGAGCCACGGCCTGCACGTCGCCGCCGGCCGGTTCGGGGCCCACATGGAGGTGGAGCTGGTGAACGACGGGCCGGTCACCGTCGTGGTGGAGGTATGAGGGGCGTCTCGGGACGGTCAGGCCCGGGGCTCGCCGAACCAGCTGGCCCGGCGGGTGAAGAGGTACCGGTCGGTGAGGTGGTTGAGCGTCCGCCGGGCGACGCTGAACCGGTCGGCGACCTCCACCACCACTGACGTCGTCCCGGCGGCCCCGGCAGAAGGCCATCTTCGGGCACCGGATGCCAGCCGGTACCACCGGGGCCCCAGCTGCTCGAGAAGGCCGACGGCGCCGGTCGGAGCCGAGCCGAGGAGCGGCCCCTCCCGCTCGTCGACGTCGAGCCCGCTCATCCGCGCCAGGCGCCCCCTCTCGAGGAGCCCGAGGCCGTGGCGCTCGGTGTGGTCCGGGAACACTCCGGTCAGGAGCAGGGCGAGATCGCCCAGGCGCCGGTAGACACCCGGCCGTTGCTCGTCGGGCACGACTTCGAGCAGCGATGCCAGCCGCACGGGGTCGAGCTCGTTGAACCGGCGCCGCCGCCACCCTCGCCGCGTGGCGACCCAGGTGGCCCCGCTGGCGACGCGGGTGTACGACGCCAGCAGTTCCGTCAGGAACAGGCGACGGTGGGGAGCGGCCAGGAAGTCCCGAAGGTCGCCGGCGCTCAGGAGGGGCAGGCGCTGGCGGACCCCGATCCACTCGTCGACGTGGCGCGCGCTTCGCAGCTCGCTCCAGCCACGGTGGACGATCACCGCGAACGTCAGGAACGGCGACGTCGCCACCAGGGTGTCGTCGTCCGGCCGGCCGAACATGGCGTCGAATGTGGCGGGGTGGGTCAGCACGTGGGCGAGGGCCGCCGGGTCTCTCCGCACCGCGGACTCGGCGACGCCGGCGCGCCGGGCGAGGGGACCGAGGAAGTCCCGGTCCCGCTCGCTCAGGTGCTCGAACCAGCCGTGCCCGGTCCCAAGCTCGCTCTGCACGCCGCGCGTCACCAACGACCGCAGGCGACGCTCGATTCCAGTCGACGGCCCACCCCTCGACAGGCAAGTGAGCACTTGCCTATACTGTGGACCAGTGGGTGACGTGTTCAAGGCGCTCGCCGACCCCACCCGGAGGGCGATCCTCGACGAGCTCGTCGAAAGGAGCGGCCAGACGTTGTTCGAGATCTGCACCCGCCTGACGATGAAGCACGGTCTGAGCTCGTCGCGGCAGGCGATCTCCCAGCACCTCGACGTGCTCGAGGAGGCCGGGCTGGTGAACACCAGGCGGGAGGGCCGCTACAAGTTCCACGACGTCGACACCACGCCACTCCGGACCATCGTCGAACGCTGGCCGATCGAGCAGTGAGGGTTGCCATGCCGAGGATCAACATCACGAGCGTGTACGTGGACGACCAGGACAAGGCGCTGCGCTTCTACACCGAGGTGCTCGGGTTCGCGAAGAAGACGGAGGTCCCCGTGGGGGACGCCCGCTGGCTGACGGTCGTGTCGCCGGACGACCCTGACGGCCCCGAGCTCCTCCTCGAGCCCGACGGCCACCCGGCGGTGGGCCCGTTCAAGCAGGCGCTGCAGGCCGACGGGATCCCCTTCACGTCGTTCGCGGTCGACGACGCCAACGCCGAGTTCGAGCGCCTCCGGGCCCAGGGCGTGCGGTTCGTCCAGGAGCCCGTGGACCTCGGACCGGTGACCACCGCGGTGCTCGACGACACCTGCGGCAACCTCATCCAGATCGCCAGCGAGCACTAGGGGCGGCCACTAGGGCGGCGAGGTCACGCGGCCGCCCGAGGGCGGCCGAACAGCACGTAGGCGAGGGCGCCGACGGAGTGGGTCAGGGCGATGACGACCGCCCACAGCAGCTGGCTGCCGCTGCGGTACGCGGCGTCCGGGCGGCGGAGCACGTCGACGAGCGCCCACACCCAGAAGACGGTGGCGGCGGCCACGAGGACGAGGGCGGCGATGGTGACGCTGGCTTCCATAGGGGGTTGCCCCTCCTTCTCTTGTCGTCAGTGGATGTCGGAGGTCCTGGTGGAGAGCACCGCGGCGACGACGAGGGCGGCGGTCAGGCCGGCGAGCATGGCCAGCGCGATCCAGGGGCTGCCCGCTCCGGCCGGCGGGTCGGCGAGGTGGAGCAGCCGGTCGGCGGCACCGCCCGGCAGCCAGCGGTCGAGGCCCGGGTCGCGGAGGACGACGGGGACGGCGTTCTCCACGGTGAGGACCCAGATGAGCGCACCCGCCACCGCCGCCGTCTGGTTCCTCACGAGGGCACCGATCGCCGCGCCGATGGTGGCGTAGAGCGTGGCCACCAGGGCGATGGCGCCCACGGTGGCGACCACGTCGGCGGACAGGACGTCGACGGAGACGTCCCGGCCCCCGAGGTACGAGCCGCCGGCAACAAGGCCCATCGCGCTGACCCCCAGCGCGAGCACCGCTCCTAGCGCCGCCTGCGAGCCGAGCTTGACGGCCACGAACCGCTCCCGCCGGGGGGCCACCAGGAGGGTCGGAACGACGGTCCCGTGGCGGTACTCCCCGGCGGCGGCGAGGATCCCGAGCAGGAGGGCGGCGACCACGAGGACGTCCGCCCCTCCTCGGAGCACCTCGACGATCGTCCCCTCGTCGACCGCCGGCGCCTCGGAGGCGGTCACCGCCGGCAGGATGGCGAGGGCCGGGTAGATCACCGCGGCGGCGGCCAGGAGGACGAGGGAGCGGGTGGTCAGCGTCTTGCGCGCCTCGGCCCGCAGCAGCGCGGTCATGGTCGGCTCCCTTCTCGAGAGGTGGTCAGCTGGAAGAAGACGTCCTCGAGGCTCTGCTCGATCGGGCGCATCTCGTACAGGCCCAGCCCCGCCTGGGCCACCGCCCGGCCGACCGCGTCGGGCGTCGCTCCGGAGACCACCAGGGCGCCCTCCCGGTCGACGGTGACCTCCAGGTCGGTGGCGGCCAGGACCCGTTGCAACTCGGCCGTCTGCGGCGTCCGCACGAGGACGCTGAACCGGTTGGCAGCTCGCCGGGCCACCTCGGCGAGCGGCCCGTGGGCGACGAGCCGCCCGCCGGCGATGATGACGACGTCGTCCACCGTCTGGGCGACCTCGGACAGCAGGTGGCTCGAGACCAGGACCGTCCTCCCCTCGTCCGCCAGCTGGCGCATGAGCGTCCGGAGCCAGCGGACGCCCTCGGGATCGAGCCCGTTGGTCGGCTCGTCGAGGACGAGGATCTCGGGGTCCCCGAGCAGTGCGGCGGCCAGGCCCAGGCGCTGCCGCATGCCGAGGGAGAACCCCCCCACCCGGCGGCGACCGACGTCGGCGAGCCCGACGACGGCCAGCGTGTCGTCCACGCGGGAGGCCGGGAGGCGGGCGGCGGCGGCGAGGATACGGAGGTGGTCGCGCGCCCGGCGGCCGGGGTGGAACGACGTGGCCTCCAGCACGGCACCGACCGTCCTCGCCGGGTTCGGGAGGTCTGCGTACCGGAGGCCGTTCACGGTGGCCGAGCCGCTCGTCGGGTGGACCAGACCGAGGAGGGTGCGGATCGTCGTGGTCTTCCCCGCCCCGTTCGGCCCGAGGAACCCGGTCACCCGTCCGGCGCCGACGGCGAAGCTCAGCCGGTCGACCGCGAGCACCGGCCCGAACCTCTTGGTGAGCTCTTCGACAACGATGGTGTCCATGACCGAAGAGTGACGGCGGCGGCCGCCGATGTCGTCACCCTGGGGGATCGATCTGGCGTGCACCCACCGGGGTACGCGGCTACCGCAGGCGGTCGATTCAGCTCCCGGGGGTGACGAGCCCCGTCTCGTAGGCGATCACGACGAGCTGGGCACGGTCGCCGGCGTGCAGCTTGGACATCGCCCGGACCACGTGGGTCTTGGCGGTGGCCGGGCTCATGTACAGGCGCTCGGCGATCTCCTGGTTCGACAGTCCCCTGCCCACCAGGGCGAGGACCTCGCGTTCGCGCTCGGTCAGCACGGCCAGGGCCCGGTCGTCCAGCGGCACGCCCTCGGGCCGGCGGCTGTACTGCTCGATCAGGCGGCGGGTCACCCGAGGCGCCAGCAGCGCGTCCCCCGCGGCGACGACGCGGACGGCGTCGAGCAGCGCCTCGGGACCGACGTCTTTCAACAAGAAGCCGCTGGCGCCGGCCCGCAGGGCGGAGAAGACGTACTCGTCGAGGTCGAACGTCGTCAAGATCAGGACCCGGACCCCGGAGGTGTCGGGGCCGGTCGTGATCCGGCGGGTGGCCTCGATGCCGTCGAGCAGCGGCATGCGCACGTCCATGAGGAAGACGTCGGGACGGCGCTCACGGGCGAGCTGGACGGCTTGCTCGCCGTCGGTGGCCTGCCCGACCAGCTCCAGGTCGGTAGCCCGGCTGACGATGGTGGCGAAGCCCTCGAGGACGAGCGGCTGGTCGTCGGCCACGGCGACGCGGGTGGTCATGCCCGCCTGTCCTCCGTCTGGTACGGGATCCGGGCGCTTACCCGGAACGTCCCGTCGGGGCGGGGCCCGGCGTCGAACGTGCCGCCGTAGACCGAGACGCGCTCCCGCATGCCGACGAGCCCGTGGCCTCCCCGTCGTCTCGTCGCCTTCCCGTCGGCCAGTCGGTTCTCCACCTCGATCACCAGCTCGTCGGGCTCGAAGCCGACCCGTACACGGGCCCCGCTGCCCGGCGCGTGGCGACGGACGTTGGTCAGCGCCTCCTGGAGGACCCGGTAGGCGGCCAGCTCGATCCCTGCCGGCGCGCTCCTCCGGTCGCCGGCCACCTGGACGTCGACCGGTGTGCCGCCTTCGACGGCATGGGCGACGAGCCGGTCGAGGTCGTCGAGCGTCGGCACGGGGGCGCGCCCGGCTTCGGCGCCGGACGTCTCCGCCCGCAGCACGCCCAGGAGCCGGCGCATCTCCGCCAACGCCTCCTTGCTCGTCTCCTCGATCGACGCGAGGGCCCGGCGGGCGTGCTCGACGTCGTCGTCGATCACCATCCGGCCGGTGCCCGCCTGGACGGCGATGACGCTCATGCTGTGGGCCACCACGTCGTGGAGCTCCCGTGCGATGCGCAACCGCTCGTCGGCCACGGCCTGGTCGGCCAGGCGCCGCTGCTCGGAGAGGGCGTCCTCGCGGCGTCGCCGGGCCCCGTCGCCCAGGACCCACGCAGCGGCGACGACGATCAGGTTGCCGACGAGGGTGTCGAGCTGCGGGTGGTCGGTGCCGAGCAACGCCGAGGCGATCAACACCGCCTCGACGGCGGCGAGCCCGACCAGCGAGTGGCGGCGAGAGGTGTAGGCGGCCAGCGAGTAGGTCATGACCAGGGCGGCCACGCCCAGGCCGACCATGGGCCAGCCCAGCGCCAGGTAGGAGGCCCCGGCGGCGGCGCTCACCGCGAAGGCGGCGCGAGGAGACGTCCGCCGGAAGGCGATCGGCGCCACGTGGACGGCGACCAGCGCCCATGCGACGGCCCCGGGCGACCAGCGCTGCTGGGTGGTCAGCACGCTGGCGCTGATGGTGAAGGCGCCGACAGCCAGGGCGGCGTCGGACCACTGGCTGCGGCTCCAGCGCGGTCGGCGGCGACGGGCGCCCACGAGTCGGAACGTACAGGTGCCGGCGGGGCTCGGCGTCGTCCCGACGGGGTACACCGGCTGGAGTAGCGGGTGCTGCTATTCGCGCACCGCGGCCGTCACCATCTCGCCGGACGCGTCCGTGAAGCCGCGGAACATGCCGGCGGTGGTGAACGGCATCGCCAGGTTCCCGGCGGCGTCGACGGCGATGCACCCGCCCTTGCCGCCCCGAGCGGAGACGGCTTGGAGGGCTCCGTCGCAGGCGGCGGCGATGCCCGCACCGGACAGTCGCATGCGGGCGTCGACCTCGTGGGCGAAGGCGGCCATGACGAACGCCTCGCCCTGCCCGGTCGCCGACACCGCGCAGGTCCGGTCGTCGGCCCAGATCCCCGCTCCGATCACCGGCGAGTCCCCGACCCGGCCCCGGAGCTGGGCCACCCGCCCGCCGGTGGAGGCGGCGGCCGCCAGGTGACCGTCGCGGTCGCGGGCGACCGCGCCGACCGTCTCGCCGGGCGCCAACGCCCGCCGCAGCTGCTCGCGGGCGTTATCGGTGACGAACCACTCCTCGGGCTCCAGCTCGAGGCCCCACCGCTCGGCCAGCCGGGCGACGGCGTCGCCCGCCACGAGGACGTGTTCGGTCCGTTCCATCACCGCGCGCGCCGCCTCGACCGGGTTGCGCACGCCACGGCCGGCGGCCACCGCCCCCGCGCGCCGCCGGCGTCCGTCGGCGACGGCGGCGTCGGTCTCGACGGTGCCGTCCTCGGTCAGGACCGAGCCGCGCCCGGCGTTGAACTCGGCGGCGTCCTCGAGGACCTTCACCGCGGCCACGACGGCGTCGACCGCGCTCCGTTCCCGAGCGAGCAGGTCGGCGCCGCCCCGCAGGGCGGCCCGCAATCCGCGGTCCGCGGCGCGCCGCCGTTCGGGGGACAGCCGGGCGATCCCGTCGCCCGCCCCGCCGTGGGCGGCGAGGACCCAACCGGAACCGCCGGCGCCGGTCAGTGTCGGACCCACCAGGCGAGGAGGTAGCCGGTGTCGTTGAAGGCGACGTGCAGGATCGCCGGGGCGAGCAGGTGGCGACCACGGAGACGGAGCACGCAGAACAGCGCGCCGCCCACCGCCGTCGCCAGCACCGACCCGATCACCAGGCCGACCCGCCCCATGCCGACGACCCCGTTTGCCCGCGCCGCCGCCAGCGTCGGCACGATGTGCCACAAACCGAACAGTGCGCTGTCGACCGCGACCGCCGCTCGCAGCGACAGCCGCTGCCTCAACATGGCCAGGAGCACGCCGCGGAACGCGAGCTCCTCGAAGGCGGCCGTACCGACGGGGATGCGGAGGGCCGTCTGGTACAGCCGCTCCCAGCCGCTGGCGTGGGCGGGCACCCGCTCGTCGTCGAAGACGCCTTGGGTCGGTGGCAGGGCGGCGGCGGCGAGCATCCCGGCGACGGCGAGAGAGGCAGCCACGCCCCCCACGGCGATGCCCCGGCGCACCTGGCGGCGGTCGAGTCCCAGATCCGCCCACGACGCCGCGCTCCGTCGGCCCAGCGCCACCAGGGCGCCTCCGAAGGCGATGTTCGTCGGGACGTAGGCAGGGTCGGGCAGCGCGGCCTCGGTGAGGTTCCGGACGGCCAGCAGGGCCACGACCCAAGCGGCGGCGCCGGACGGGCGCTTCTCGACCCGGCTCAGGGATTGCCTCCGGGTCGGCCGGGCAGGACGAGCGTTCTCAGTCGGGGTGGACCACGACCTTCCCCGACACCGGCGTGTCGCTGCGCTCGAGGCGGATGGCGAGCTGGCCGTTGCCGAAGCTGGCGGCGGCGTTGCCGCCGAAGCCCGGAGGGATGTCGACCGTGCGCCGGAACGGCCCGTAGTGCCACTCGTGGAGGAGGTAGCCCTTCTCGGCGGGCGTGCGCATCTCCGCCTCGATGTGCACCTGCCCGTCCTCGACGGTGACCTCCACGTCGTCGGCCATCACGCCCGGGAGGGGCGCCACCAGCACCAGCGCCCCGTGGGTCTCGTACACGTTGACCGGGACCTGCTGCGGCTCGTAGTCGGCACGCGGGCCCCCGCCGCTGCTCACCAGTGACCTGACCGCCGCCGCGATGTGGTCGGCGTCGATGCCGGCGGCGGCCAGCAGGTCGTCGGGCTTGCCCGAGCCGGGCATGTCGGAGACGGCCAGGCTCACCACCCGGGTGTGGGTGTCGGTGTCGGCGAAGACCTCCAGCACGGCGT
>DATAAF010000009.1:0-26111 GCA_036260255.1 Acidimicrobiales bacterium
GCCGTCACTGGCGATCGCACCAGGCGAATAAGTCGATCGGCCTATCGAGGATTTCGCAGGGTGCGCCGATCAGGTCTTTGACAGCCCGGACTGGGGCCTGAGTTGGAGGGGATGCAATGGACGTCATCGGTTTCTGGCAGCAGATGGTGGAGCCGTGGATCCGGGCCCGCTTCGGCAAGACCGAGCGCGGCGCCGCCCTGGTGGAGTACGCGCTGCTCCTGGCGCTGATCGCAGTCGTCTGCATCATCGCCCTCGAGTTCCTCGGGGGCGAGGCGGCCGAGAAGTTCTCGGACGTGGGCAACTCGATCGCCGGGACCTGACCGGCCGGCTGGCGCCGGCCAGGCCGGGGGGGAGCGGGCCGCAGAGGCCCGCTCCTCTTCGCGTCAGGCCTCGGCCGCCTCACGCACCGCGTTTTGAGTCGATTTGCTCATCCAGCCCTCTTCGACCAGCGCCGATGCAATGCGTACAAGGTCCAAGAGGGACCCGATCTCACAGGAGAAAAGAAAGATGGAGCTTCTCGGTTACTGGCACCAGGTCGTTTCCTCGTTCGTGCGTGCCCGCCTCGTCAAGAGCGAGCGTGGTGCCGCGCTGGTGGAGTACGCCCTCCTGCTGGCCCTCATCGCCGTCGTCTGCATCATCGCCCTGGAGTTCCTCGGTGGCGAGGCCGCTGAGAAGTTCTCCGACGTGGGCAACTCGATCGCCAACAGCTGATCCGGACACACCACCCGTCCGCCGGGGAAGAGGGGCCCACGGGCCCCTCTTCCTCGCGTTCGGGGTCAGGCCTGGCGGCGGTAGACGACCCAGTCGTCGTCGCGGAAGACCTGGGTCCACTCGCCGCTGGCGTGGAGCAACGTCACGAGTGCCAGCTGGCGGTCCCAGAGCACGACGTCGACCCGGCGCCGGTCGAGCACCTCGAGCGAGTCGGGCTTGCCGCCCAACAGCGCCCGATAATCCTCCGACACCTTGGCGGGGTACATGTCGACCCGGTCGTCGACGAACACCCGGGCCTTGCGGCCGAAGCGTAGGGTGATGTAGTTCCCCACGAAGTCCTGGTGGGCCAGGCGGTGCGGCTCGCCGAGCAGGCCCTGCTGCTCGAGATAGGTGACAGCCCGCACCGGGTACGACCGCAACCGCAGCGGCGGCGTGCGGTACACCGACGCTCCGAAGATCAGGAAGGCGGCGGCGATCGTCGCCAGCAGGGCCCGGTGGAGGCGCAGGTTGGCCGGCCGTGCCGGCCCTGCCGTCGTCGCCGGGCGCCCGGCGTAGTCCTCCGGCCGTCGTAGCGCCCGGCCGAGCACCGGGGCGACGACGATGGCGGCGACCGGCAGGTTGCGCAGGGCGACGAGGCCGGCGGCCAGGAAGGCGACGGTCGGGACCACGTCGCGCCAGCTCAACCGGAAGCGGACGAGCAGCAGGAGGGCGAGAGCCAGGAACACGAGCGAGAAGCGTCCGGTGGTGGTCTGGAAGTCGGGCGACTGCCACTCGACGATGCTCTCGAACGCTTCGCGCTTCTGCCCCACGGTCAGCGGGAAGAGGAGCAGCCGGGCGCCCAGCGGGCTGATGACCGACGCGCCCAACCCGACGACGAACCACCAGACGTACCGCAGGGTGTCGTGGGGCCGCGACCGCCAGTCGAGCCACTCCCCGACCGCCCGGGCACCGAGCCAGGCGAGCCCGAGGGGGAACGACCCGTGACTCTGCACCCAGAACCACACGATGGGCACGAGGAGCCAGGGTTGGCGGCGGCGCTCGACCACCGTCACCACGAGCGCCATGCAGACCAGGCCGAACAAGAGCGGGCGGGGCGACCAGAACGGCGCCCCGATGCCGACGGCCACGATCCCCGCCAGCGTCGTCCGCAGGGGCGATCCGGCCTTGGCCAGCCGGAGCATGAGGAGGACCAGCAGCGCGCACAGCAGCGCCTGCTCGAGCACCACCAGCTCGAACCCGCCGAGGCGGTGGGCCCACCCGTAGGTCCACTCCGGGAGCCAGCTCTGGACGACCCACCGCTGGCCGGCGGCGGTGGCGGAGTAGGGGTCGACCCGTGGGATCCCCTGGCCGGCGACCATGTCGATCCCCGTCCGTATGTGGGTGAACATGGAGTTGTCGGCGATCGGGCGCACGCCCAGGCGGAACCCGAACAGCACTAGGGCGGCGACGAACAGCGACTCGAGGCGCGGCGTCCTGAGCCGCCTGGTGAGTGAGGTCACGTCACCTCCCGCGCAGAGCGGGATGTCGGATCAGCCCGAGTGGCCTCCGAGGGCCGCGTCAGGCCCCTGCTCCGGAGGAACGTCGCCCGGGAGGCCGTCGGCACCGGGCTCGGCGCCCGTCGCCGTGCCGAGGTCCCCCTCGGCGTCGGCCACGTAGTCGGCCCACGCCGCCTGGGCCTCGGTCTCCGGCGTGAACCCGCCCGCCTGGTACTCGCCGATGTAGTTGCCGGCGTCGTCGTAGGCGTGCTCGCCGAAGGCCTCCTGGTACTCGGGGGCGACCACGCCGCCCTCGGCCGCCTGCTTGATGGAGAGGCTGATCCGCCGCCGCTGCAGGTCGAGGTCGATGATCTTGACCCAGAGCTCCTCGCCGGGCGACACGACCTGCTCCGGGAGGTCGACGTGGTGGGCCGCCATCTCCGAGATGTGCACCAGCCCCTCGATGCCCTCGCCGACCTGGAGGAAGGCGCCGAAGGGGACGAGCTTGGTGACCCGTCCGTACACGAGCTCGCCCACCCGGTGGTTGTTGGCGAACTCCTGCCACGGGTCCTGCTGGGTTGCCTTGAGCGAGAGGCTGATGCGCTCCCGCTGGAGGTCGACCTCGAGCACCTCGACCTCGATCTCGTCGCCGACCTGGACGACCTCGGAGGGATGGGCGACGTGCTTCCACGAGAGCTCGGACACGTGGACGAGCCCGTCCATGCCGCCGAGGTCGACGAAGGCACCGAAGTTGACAACCGACGAGACCGTCCCGGGCCGGACCTCGCCGGGCTTGAGGTTGTCGAGGAACTCCTCCCGCTGCTCCTTCTGCGTCTCCTCGAGCCACGCCCGCCGGGAGAGCACCACGTTGTTGCGGTGCTTGTCGAGCTCGATGATCTTGGCCTCGAGGGTCCGACCGACATAAGGCTGGAGGTCGCGCACCCGCCGCAGCTCGACCAGCGAGGCGGGAAGGAAGCCGCGGAGCCCGATGTCGAGGATGAGCCCGCCCTTCACGACCTCGATCACCGGCCCGGAGACGACGCCGTCGGTCTCCTTGATGCGCTCGATCGTCCCCCACGCCCGCTCGTACTGGGCCCGCTTCTTGGAGAGGATGAGGCGCCCCTCCTTGTCCTCCTTCTGGAGCACGAGGGCCTCGATCTGGTCGCCCACCGACACGATCTGGGCGGGGTCGACGTCGTGGCGGATGGACAGCTCCCGGGCGGGGATCACGCCCTCAGACTTGTAGCCGATGTCGAGGAGGACCTCGTCCTTGTCGACCTTGACCACCGTGCCGGTGACGATGTCGCCGTCGTCGAACTCGACGATGGTCCCGGCGATGGCGTCCTCGAACGAGATCCCGTCGAGGTCGTCCAGCACCACCTGCCGCGGCATGTAGTCGCCTTGGTCGCCCGCCGCCGGCGGGGCGGCGGTCGTCGCCTGAGTCGGGGCCGGCTCGGCGGGGCGTGGTCCCGGGTCGCTCGTTCCCTGTGCTGCGGGTGACGCCTCGGCGAACTCGGTCGGTCGTTGGTCGGACATGGTGGTCGGTTGCCTCTTTTCGGACAGTCTCCCCCCGGCATCCGGGAATCTCGGGAGGGCGGCGGCACGCGGGGATCGGCCTCCGCCACCCGAAGTCTACCTTCCCGCTTCCGAAGACGCCCGAGGCGTAACGTTCCCCGGGCTTCCGGCGATGTCCTCTCGATGGCCCCGTGCGGCGCGCCGCGATGACCCTGGGCCCCGAGCCGGACGAGCGCCCGAAAGGCGCGTCCAGCTGGCCGGCAGAGCGTCCCGTCGCCCGCCCGGCCCACGCGGTGAGGATCTCGGCGGCGCGCGAGGGCGCGTCCTGGGCAGTCGCCGCCCTGTACCGGGAGATCCACCCGCGCCTCGTGCGCTACCTGCGGTCCCGGGAGCCCGAGGTCGCCGACGACGTCGCCGCCCAGGTGTGGCTGGAGGTCGCGGGCGGGCTGGACAAGTTCGAGGGGACCGAGGACGGCTTCCGGGCATGGGTCTTCACCATCGCCCGCCGCCGCCTGATCGACGCCCGCCGCCGGGCGCGGCGGCGCCCGACCGATCCGTTGGTCGACCAGGACTTCGTCGCCACGTCGCCCGACGGCGACCCCGAGGGAAGTGCCCTCGCCGCGCTGGACGCCCAGGCGGCGGTCGATCGCATCGTCGCCGCCCTGACCCCCGACCAAGCCGAGGTCGTCCTGCTGCGCGTGCTCGGCGGGCTGCCCGTCGGCGAGGTTGCCGCCGTGCTGGGGAAGCAGCCGTCCGCCGTCAGGGTCCTCCAGCACCGGGCCCTGCGCCGCCTGGCCCAGCACTTGGAGCCGGAGGCGGAGCAGTGACGGCGGAGCGATCGCCGCGCCCGCAGGGCGACGGCGGGCCCGTGACCCTGCACGACCGCACCGCCGACCGCCTGCTGGCGGGGACGCTTCGAGCCGCCGACGTGCCTCCCGGGTACGAGGGCGTGGCCGAGCTCGTGCGGCTGGCGACCGGCCCCGGTACGGGCGACGAGCTCGCCGGCGAGGAGACGACGATCGCCCTGCTGGCCGGCGCCGCCGCACCCGCCCCGCCGGCGCCTCCTCCGGTCCCCGCGCCTCCGGCGACGCCCTCGGCGGTCCATCCCTGGCCGGGGCCCGCCCCGCCGGCGCCGACCGCTCCGACGACCGAGCCCACCCGCTGGTGGGCGGGACGGGGAGCGAGGGTCGCCGCCGCGGCCGTCGCCCTGCTGCTGGGCGCCGGCGGGGCGCTGGCCACGCTCTCCGGAGGCGAGAGGCGCCCGCCGGCGACGTCGGCCCAGCCCGCTCAGGGCGCCGACCGCCGGGCCACCATCCAGGGCACCCAGGGACCACCGCTCGCCGAGCCCACGACGACCGTCCCCACCACCGTCGCCACTCCGGCCCCGACGGCGCCCCCGGTCACCGCGCCCTCCAGCCCGCCCGTCGCCGCCCCGGCGCCGCCCGCGCCGGCCGGGCCCCCGGCGCCCGTCGCCGTCCCGCCACCCGCCACCGCCGCCCCGCCCACGACGGCGCCGCCGTTGCCCGAGGAGTGCGCCGACATCGAGCGGCTGCCGGCGGGGATGCGTGAAGGGCTCGACCGCATGGCCCGAGGGTTCGGGTTCCCCTCCTTCGCCGAGATGTGCCGCATCGGTGCGCAGCACCGGTCGAGTTCCTCGACCGGCTGGTGGGGCGGCTCTTCTTCACGCCGGCGGTAACGCCCGGCACCCGGGCGACGATGCAAACAGAGGCAGCCCGGCCCTCGACCCGGGCCCTCGAGGAAGGTGGAGCCTGAGTGATGCAGAGGACTCGTCCGTGGGGGGCGGCCGTCGCCGCCCTGGCCCTGCTCTTCGTCGTGCTGAGCGGTCCGGCGGTGGCCGACTCCAACTGGGGCCGCAACGGCCGCCGAGGCGGCGGCGGCGGCCAGTCGGCGACCTTCAACGTCGGGGGCCTGCCCGGCGACTTCCAGTCGCGGATCATGGACCGGCTGGGGAGCGAGCCCGCCCTCCAGGCCGCCGGTATCGGCGTCGAGCTGGCCGACGGGATCATCCAGCTGGTCGGTCGGATCACGACCGAGGTGCTCAACCTGGTGAAGGGCATCCTGGCCCAGTTCGGCGTGTCGTTCCCGATCAACGTCCTGCCGGGCGGCGACGGGGCGGTCACGACCACGACGGCGGCGCCGCCGCCCTCCACGACGACCACCGCCGCACCGGGCGGCGGAGGAGGTGGAGGCGGAGCGGGCGTAGGCGACGGCGGTGGCGCCCTCCCCGGCTTCCAGGAGAACCTGCTGTCGCTGATCCGCCAGCTCGTGGACCGGGTCCTGGCCCTTATCCGGGACTTCCTGCCCGTCTGAGTTCGCCTCGCAACCGGAGGTTGCTCGGCGAGGCGAAGGGTCAGCCCTTTGCGTCGGCCCAGCTGCCGCCCCAGGCGAGGTTCACCTCCAGGGGGACGGACAGATCGGCGGCCCCCCGCATGGCTTCGAGGGTGAGGGCCGCCACCGCCTCCTCCTCGTCCGGTGGCACCTCGAGAATGACCTCGTCGTGCACCTGCAGCACGAGCCGGCTCTTACGCCTCGACTGCTCGAGCGAGCGGTCGAGGCGCACGAGGGCCACCTTGAAGATGTCGGCGGCCAGGCCCTGGATGCCGGCGTTCATCGCCTGGCGCTCGCCGGCCTGGCGCAGGCGGTAGTTGGTCGACGAGAGCTCGGGGATCTGGCGGCGGCGCCCGAAGAGCGTCTCGGTGTACCCGCGGTCGCGCGCCTCGGCCACCGTGCGCTCCATGTAGGAGCGCACGCTGGGGAAGGCCTCGAAGTAGGCGTCGAGGATCGCCGCCGCCTCCTCGGTGGGGATCCCCAGGCGCTGCCCCAGGCCGTAGGACTCCATGCCGTAGGCCAGGCCGTAGGAGACCATCTTGGCCTTCGACCGCTGGCCGATGGTCACCTGGGACGGGTCGGCGCCGAAGATGCGGGCCGCCGTCGCCCGGTGGATGTCCTGCCGGGAGGCGAAGGCCTCGATCAGCCCCGGGTCCTGGGCCAGGTGGGCGATCACCCGCAGCTCGATCTGGTTGTAGTCGGCGACGAGGAAGCGGCACCCCTCGGCGGGGATGAATGCCCGGCGGATGCGGCGGCCCTCCTCGGTGCGGATCGGGATGTTGTGCAGGTTGGGCCGGTCCGAGCTCAGGCGACCGGTGCGGGCAACCGTCTGGTTGAAGGTGGCGTGGATGCGGCCGTCCTCGCCGACCTCTCCGAGCAGGCTCTCCCCGTAGGTCGAACGCAGCTTCTCCACCTCGCGGTAGCGCAGCAGCGGCTCGATGATCTCGTGCTGGCCGCGGAGCTTCTCGAGCGAGGCGGCGTCGGTGGAGAACCCCGTCTTCGTCTTCTTCTGGGGCTGCAGGCCGAGCTTGTCGAACAGGATGTGGCGGAGCTGCGGGGTCGAGTTGACCCGGAAGGGCTCGCCGGCCAGCTCCTGGATCCGCACCTCGAGCTGGCGGCTCTCGGCCACCAGGCCCTCGTACAGCTCCCGGAGCCGGGCCACGTCCACCCGCACGCCCGCCTTCTCCATGCGGGCCAGCACCCGGACGAGGGGCCGCTCGACGTTGTCGTACAGAGAGCGCAGGGAGCGGCTGTCGAGGACCTCGGCCAGCCGGGGGGCGAGGCGGGCGACGGCCGCCGCCCGCCGGCCGGCGTCCTCGGACGGGTCGGTGGCGGCGCCGTCGAGGGCGAGCTGGCCGGGGGGCGGGGCGTCGGGCGAGCGCAGCTCGAGCCCGAGGTAGCGCAGAGCGAGGTCTTCGAGGACGTACTGGGACTCGGCCGGGTCGATCAGGTAGGCGGCCACCGCGGTGTCGACGTCGAGGGTGTGGACGTCGACGTCGAGGCGGTCGAGGCCGCGGATGAGGGCCTTGGCGTTGTGGGCGTGGAGGGGGGGACCGCCTTCACTCAGCAGATCGGTGAGGGCCTTCTTCGTTTGCGCTTGTGCCAACACGTCGGCTGGGAACCACCAGGCTTGCGCGCCCCCGGGGGCCGGGTCCTGTCGCTCAGGGTCCCTCCCCGTGGGGCCCCTCCCCCACGGGGGCCCCTCCCTACGCGCCACCCGGCCCCCTCCGTCTTGTGCTACCGCAAGCCCGGTCAGAGAGCTTCGGGCTTCTTCACCGTTCCACGCGGCGGCGACGCTCACCGGGCCGTCCAGTGTCTGCAGCAGCTCCGCGGCGCGCTCCGGGTCCCGCACGGCGGCCACCTCGACGTCGAAGGGTTCTGTGCTTGCGGGGGGTGGTTGCTGGTCGCCGGTTGCCTCGATCAGGCGGTCGTAGAGGGTGCGGAACTCCAGGAACCCGAACAGCGACCGCACCTCTTCGGGGTCCCAGGGGCCCATCTTCAGGTCGTCGACGGTGACGGGGAGGTCGAGGTCGCGGACGAGCGGGGTGGCCAGGGCGTTGGCCCGCACCTGGGACTCGGCGGCGGCCAGGCTGGCCCGCAGCTTCGGCGTGCACTCGTCGACGTGGGCGAACACACCGTCGAGGTCGCCATAGGTGTTGATGAGGCGGGCCGCCGTCTTCTCGCCCACTCCTGGGACGCCGGGCAGGTTGTCGGAGGGATCGCCCCGGAGGGCGGCGTACTGCGGGTAGAGGCGGGGGTGGACGCCGGTCTTCTCGACGATGCCGGCCTCGTCGTAGAGCACGTAGTCGCTGACGCCCCGCCGGTTGTACAGCACCCGGACGTAGGGGTCCTCCACCAGCTGGTACGTGTCCCGGTCGCCGGTGACGATGACGACCTCGTCGCCCCGGTCGCGGGCCTGAGTGGCCAGGGTGGCGATGACGTCGTCCGCCTCGTAGCCGGGCGCCTCGACGATCGGGATCCGCAGCGTCTCGACGACCTGACGGACCAGCCCCATCTGCTGGCGGAGGATGTCGGGGGCCTCGGACCGTCCCGCCTTGTACTCGGCCACCAGCTCGTGGCGGAACGTCGGCTCGGGCCGGTCGAGCGCCACCGCGATGGCGTCGGGGGCGTGGTCCTTCAACAGGTTGATGAGCATGGAGGTGAAGCCGTACACCGCGTTGGTGACCTGCCCCGAGGCGGTGGCGAGGTCGGTGGGCAGGGCGAAGAAGGCGCGGTAGGCCAGCGAGTTGCCGTCGAGCAGCATCACCTTGGCCATCTCCTGGCATCGTACGGCCGCCGGGGCCTCGGCACAGACGGTGTCCCAGGTACCATGACCGGCGTGCAGGACGGCTTCCATCCCCCGCTCGAGGAGTACCTGGAGGCGATCTGGGAGCTCGAGGAGGAGGGCACCCGTGTGATCCAGGCGCGCCTGGCCGAGCACCTCGGGCACTCGCCACCGTCGGTCTCCGAGATGGTCCGCCGCCTGCGTGGTGAGGGCTGGGTCCAGGTCCGCGACCGGGCCCTCCACCTCACGCCCAAGGGCCGCGAACGGGCCGTGAGCGTCGTGCGCAAGCACCGGCTGGCCGAGCGCCTGCTCACCGACGTGATCGGCCTCCCCTGGCACAAGACTCACATCGAGGCCTGCCGATGGGAGCACGTCATCTCCGACGAGGTCGAGGAGCGCCTGGTCGCCCTGCTCGAGAACCCCGCCACCTGCCCCCACGGCAACCCCATCCCCGGCGCCGGGCCGGCGCGCGACGACCTCCTGGCCCTGGCCGAGGTGGAGCTGGGCGAGCGGGTACGCCTCGAGCGGGTCACCGAGCAGGTCGAGGTCGACCTCGACGCCCTCGTCTACCTCGACGACCACGGCTTCATCCCCGGGGCGGACGCCGAGGTCCGCTCCCGAGCCCCCGACGGCACCGTGACGCTCGACCTCGACGACGGCACCATCGCCCTCGGGCCGGCGCTCACGACTCAGCTCTACGTCAGCCGGGCCTAACCCCGGGGCCGTGACCTCGGCATCGCCCGCCGCCGCGCCGTCGCCCCCGACCACTCTCGCCATCGACATCGGCGGGAGCGGGCTCAAGGCATCGGTGCTCGACGCCCGCGGGGCCATGGTGGTCGACCGGGTCCGGGTCCGCACCACTTACCCTCTCCCGCCGGAGAAGCTGGTCGACGACCTCGTCGCCCTGGTCCGCCCCCTCCCCCCCTTCGACCGGGTGTCGGCCGGGTTCCCCGGGGTGGTGCGCAAGGGCCACGTCCTCACCGCCCACAACCTGGTCACCGCCTCCGGACCGGGATCGGAGGTGCTGCCCGAGCTGGTCGAGGCGTGGACGGGGTTCGACCTGGCGGGCGAACTGGCCCGGCGGCTGGGGAAGCCCACCAAGGTCGTCAACGACGCCGACCTCCAAGGGGCGGCGGTGGTCAGCGGCAAGGGGCTCGAGCTGGTGGTGACGCTGGGCACCGGGTTCGGCACCGGCCTCTACCTCGACGGCCGCCTGGCCCCGCACCTCGAGCTCGCCCACCATCCGCTGCGCAACGACCGCACCTACGAGGAGGAGCTGGGCGACGCCGCCCGCCGCGAGGTCGGGAACAAGAAGTGGAGCAAGCGGGTGGAGTTCGCCCTGCGGACGCTCGACATCCTGCTCAACTACGACCACCTCTACCTCGGCGGCGGCAACGCCAAGCACCTCACCATCGACCTGGGGCCGAAGGTGACGACCGTCAGCAACACCGCTGGGATCCTCGGCGGCATCAAGCTCTGGGACCCCGACAGCCCCCTGGGGGCCTGACGCCCCGGGACGCCGCTACGGCGTCAGGCTGCCGTCGAGGACCTGCTCGGCCACCACCCGCATTTTGGCCCGCTGGCGCATGGCGCTCTGCTGGATGAAGGAGAAGGCGTCGCTCTCCGAGAGGTGGTGGCGGTCCATGAGCAGGCCCTTGGCCCGCTCGACGATGCGCCTGGTCGTGAGCTGCTCCTCCAGCGAGTGCACCTCCTGCTCGAGCGCCCGGAGCTCGGCGAAGCGGCCGACCGCGACCTCGATGGCCGGCACCAGGTCGCTCTTCTGGTAGGGCTTCACCAGGTAGCCGATGGCGCCGGCGTCGCGGGCCTGCTCGACCAGGTCGCGCTGGCTGAACGCGGTGAGGATGAGCACCGCCGCCCACCGGCCGGCGGCGATCTCCTTGGCCGCGGTGAGGCCGTCCATCCCCGGCATCTTGATGTCGAGGATGGCCAGGTCGGGCTTGAGGTCGCGCACGAGGGAGACCGCCTCGTCGCCCCGGCTGGTGCTGCCGACGACCTCGTAGCCCTCCTCCTCGAGGGTCTCCTGGAGGTCGAGGCGGATGATGGCCTCGTCCTCGGCGATCACGACCCGCAGGGCCACCCGGTCGTCCCCCGCGCTCGGTCAGCGGCCTTCGGCGAGGAGCCGGTCGAGCAGCTCGTCCTGGGACCGCTCGAGCTTGGCGATCGACGCCACCACCTGCTGGCGGTGAAGGGCCATGGCGTCGGCGTGCTTGCGGGCCTCGGCGTGCTCCCGGTCGGCGAGCGGCGTCTCCGAGACGAGCGCCCGCAGGCGTGACTCGTCGGCGGCGTCGGCCAGCGCCGCCAGCTGCTCGTCGATCACCGCGAGCTCGCTGCGGAGGCTCCGGAGCCGCTCGGCCGACGCCGACAGCTGCTTCTCGACCAACCACCGGGACATGGTTCGCGGAGTGTACCGCCGGGCCGGTGGGGCGACCCTGCCGGTCGTGCCACGATTGCCGCCCCGACCGAGGTGTGTGCCGTCGCCGACCAGCCCCCCTCCCGAACCCGACCGTCGCCCGCCGCGTGGGGGGTGGCCGAGGGCTACTCCGACGCCGCCGGGGCGTGGCGCGAGCCGCCGGCGTCCACCCTCGACGCCGTCCTGGCCGCCCTCGGCGCGGCGGGCGAGCAGCCGCCCGACGAGTCGCCGGTGGTGACCGCCCGGCCCGGCACGGTCGTGGCGGCGGACCGGCCCACGGACCTCGTCCTCGAAGACGGGACCGAGCTCGCCCTCGGCGCCGGGCAGCCGCTGCCCGCCGACCTCCCGCTCGGCTACCACTCGCTCGCCGACCCCGACGACGGGAGCCGGCGGACCCTCGTCCTGAGCCCCGGCGCGTGCATGCTTCCGGCGAACGCGCCGACCTGGGGCTGGGCGGTCCAGCTCTACGCCGCCCGGTCGGGGTCGAGCTGGGGGATCGGCGACCTCTCCGACCTGGCCATGCTGGCCCGGTGGTCGGCCGCCGAGCTGGGGGCGGGGCTGCTCCTCGTGAACCCGCTGCACGCCGCCGTGCCGGTCCTGCCCCAGGACGCCAGCCCCTACTACCCGAGCAGCCGCCGCTTCCGGAACCCGCTCTACCTCGACGTGGAGGAGGTCCCAGGGGCGGGTGACCTGGGGACGGAGCTGGAGGTGCCGGCCCGGGCAGGCCGGGCGCTGGACGACGGGCGCCGCATCGACCGCGACGCCGTCTTCAACCTCAAGATGCCGGCGCTGGCCCGCCTCTGGGAGCGCTTCGGCGGCGGCGTCGGCTTCGACGAGTGGCGTGCCGAGCAGGGCGACGCCCTCGAGGCCTACGCCACCTTCTGCGTCCTGAGCGAGGAGCACGGCCGGCCCTGGCACTCGTGGCCCTCGGGCCTCCGCCACCCCGCCGGGCCCGACGTCGCCGCGTTCCGCAGCCGCCACCACCGTCGGGTCGATTTCCACTGCTGGCTCCAATGGCTCCTCGACGTGCAGCTGGCCCGGGCGTCGGCCGAGGTGCCCGTCGTCCACGACCTGGCGGTGGGGTTCGACCCGGGCGGGGCCGACGCGTGGGAGTGGCAGGACGTGCTGGCGCACGGGATGTCGGTGGGGGCGCCGCCCGACGAGTTCAACAGCCGGGGGCAGGACTGGGGCCTGCCGCCGTTCGACCCCTGGAGGCTGCGGGCGGCGTCGTACCGGCCGTTCGTGGAGACGGTCCGCTCCGCCTTCCGCCACGCCGGGGGGCTGCGCCTCGACCACGTGATGGGGCTGTTCCGGCTGTTCTGGGTGCCTCACGGCGCCACGCCCGCCGACGGCACCTACGTCCGCTACCCCGCCGCCGACCTCCTCGACATCGTCGCCCTGGAGAGCCACCGGGCGGGGGCGTACGTCGTGGGCGAGGACCTGGGCACGGTGGAGGACGAGGTCCGGGCCGAGCTGGCGGCGCGCCGGATCCTGTCCTACCGGCTGCTGTGGTTCGAGGACCGAGACCCCGCCGACTGGCCCGAGCGGGCCCTGGCGGCGGTGACGACCCACGACCTCCCGACGGTGGCCGGCCTGTGGTCGGGCCGCGACCTGCAGCACCAGCGGGACGCCGACATGGCGCCCAACGAGGGGGGCGAGGCCGCCCTCCGCGAGAAGCTCGGCCGCCTGTGCGGGCTCGAACGCGACGCTCCGCCCGAGGAGGCGGTCATCGGCGCCTACGCCGCCCTGTCCCGCGCCCCCTCGCTCCTCCTGGCCGCCAGCCTCGACGACGCCCTCGCGGTGGAGGAGCGGCCCAACATGCCCGGGACGGTCGACGAGTGGCCCAACTGGTCCATCGCCCTCCCCGTCCCCCTCGAGCGCATCCGAGACGACCCCCGCCCCGCCGAGATCGCCCGCCTGCTGCGCCGGGGGACGCCGCCCCCCTCTCCAATTGGGTGACGAAAAGCGCGCGAAATCAACCACTTTGCATAGCCAGAACACCGTCCCGATAGCGTCGTCGCCCGTGGCGATGACCATCGAGGGGCTCCGGCTGTGGATCGCCGGCACCAACGCCTGGATCGTGGCGCCGACGGGCCCCGGCGGAGAGTGCGTGCTGGTGGACGCCCCGCCCGAGCCCGAGGCCATCTTTCGCCGGCTCCGGGAGCAGGCGCTGCGGCTGGTCGCCCTGCTCGCGACCCACGGCCACGTCGACCACGTGGGCGGGGTCTCCGAGGTGGTCGGCGCCCACCCCCACGACGTCCCCGTCCACCTCCACGACGCCGACCGCCACATGCTCCTCGACCCGGTGGGCACCGGCGGCACGCTGGGGCGGGTGCTGGCCGCCGAGGAGCTCGACCTCGACCCTCCCGAGCTCGTCTACGGCCTGGACGACGGGCAGCAGGTGTCCGGCGCGGGGATGACGTTCACCGCCGTGCACACGCCCGGGCACACCCAGGGCTCGGTGTGCTTCCTCCTCGAGGTGGACGGCGAGCCGCCCGTGCTCTTCAGCGGCGACCACCTCTTCGCCGGCTCCATCGGCCGCACCGACCTGCCCGGCGGCAGCTACGAGCAGCTCATGGACTCGATGGTCGAGAAGATCCTCCCCCTCGACGACGACACCCGGGTGCTGCCCGGCCACGGCCCGACCACGACCATCGGGACCGAGCGCCGCAGCAACCCCTTCCTCACGCCGCTGCTGGCCCGGTAGGTCCGGGGGCGCTCACCGCCCGCCGGCGCCGCGCCCAACGAAGTCCAGCGCCTCGCGGGCCAGGCTGAGCCAGGTCGCCTGGTCGTCGGTCACGACCCTGACCCATTCCTTCATCGGCGTGCCTTTCCCGGAGTCGAACGGCGCGCCGGTCCCGTCGCTGATCAGCGCGTCGACGCGATGGCGCGGGAGCTTCACGACCAGCGAGCCGCCGGTGACCATGGCGAAGATCGAGCCGTTCACTTTCAGCGCGTCCGACCCGAAGCGGCGCCTGGCCGGCTCGGGCAGCTCGACGCCGGGGCGATCGGCGAGCTCTCGTACCACGGCGGCGAACCGCTCCTCGGTCTCCACGACGCCCATTGCAACCCATCGCCCGCCGGCGCGCCAGAACCTCTGCGTCGCCGCCCATCGATCGCGCCGGAGCAATAACGTGCGGGCCCGGTGAACGTGGAGCAGGCACGCGGTGGCGGCACGAACGGGCGTCCTCGCCGCCACTGAGTCGTCACTGGGCCTGGGCCTTCCGGCGGTCGCCGGTGTGCTCACGGCGATGGAGGCCGGCGTGCCCATCCCGGTGCCGTCGGACCTCGTCGTGCTCGTGCTGGGTGAGCGGGCGTCGGCCGGCCGCGTGCCGGTCCTCGCCGCGGTGATCGTGCTGGAGGCGGTGGCCGTGGCGGGGACCGCCCTGCTCTTCTTCGCCGCACGGGGCCCGGGGCAGGCGGTGCTGGCCCGGTACGGGCCCCGCGTGGGCCTGACCGCCGCCCGCCTCAACCGGGCCACCGCCGTCGTCCGGCGCCGGGGGCCGACCGCCCTCGTGGTCGGCCGAGGCACTCCGGGGCTCCGCACGGTGACGGTCGTGGCCGCCGGCGGCTCGGGCCTCACCCTTCGCCGCGCCCTCCCGCCACTGGTTCTCGGGAGCAGCATCTTCCTGCAGCTGCACCTCGTGCTGGGCTACGTCCTGGGCCCGGCCGCCCGGGAGGCGCTGGAACGGGCCAAGGGCCCGGTCATCGTCGTGCTGGTGCTGGTGGCGGCGGCGGGCGTGGTGTTCTGGCTGCGGCGCCGGGGCCGGCGGGCCGGTGCCCAGGCGGCGACCGAGGCGTGCTGCCCGGCGTGCCTGGCCCTCGGCACGGTCGCGCCCAAGGTCTTCGGCATCGCCGGCCTGGCCCCCGCAGGGGCCGAGGATGCGCCCGACGGCGGAAGCAGCCGAAGCAGTTGACGCAATAACGTGCCCCACCGGTGATCGTGCAGCCGGTCCTCGCCGCCGACGATCTCGGTGACCTGATTTTCGGCTGGGAGCTGATCACCTCGCTCCCTGCCATCCTCGCCATCGCCTTCCTCGCCGGCCGTCTCCTCGGCGTACGCCGGTCGTGGACGACCGCGGTGGTCTCGGGCCTGATCGGCTGGCTGGCGGGGGCGGCCCTCTCGCTGGTCATCGCCCGGGCCGAAGGCGACGGTGGTTTCACCCGCAACCTCTGGCTGTTCTCGACGTTCTTCGCCATGTCGTCGTCGGTGTGGATCGAGCTCCTGGCCAAGCCCGGCGCCCTGGCGCGGGCTCGAACCGGCCTGGCCTCGGTCCCCCGCCCGCTACGGACCCTGCGACGGGCGGGCCAGCGGGTGAGCCGGTACGCGCAGATCACGCGCATCGCCGTCAAGTACGGGCTGGGCCCGTCGCTCGGCCTCTCGGCGGGCGAGGGGGACGGCGCCGATCCGAACGCGGGCAAGGCGCCGCTCGGGCTCCGGTTGCGACGGGCGCTGGAGGAGTGCGGCGGGATGTTCGTGAAGCTGGGGCAGGTCGTCTCCACCCGGTCCGACCTGGTGCCGGCGCCGGTGGCGGCCGAGCTGTCCCGCCTGCAGGACCGCGTCCCTCCGGCCGAGCGAGAGCCCGTGCAGGTGCTGCTCGAGGAGGAGCTCGGCGCCGCGGTGGACTCGGTCTTCGCCGACTTCGACTGGGAACCCATCGCCGCCGCGTCCATCGGCCAGGCCCACCGGGCCCGTCTACGGGACGGCGAGCGGGTGATCGTGAAGGTGCAGCGGCCCGGCATCGCCGAGGCGGTGGAACGGGACATGCAAGTGCTGCTCGAGCTGGCCCGCAGCGCCGAGGATCGTGCTCCGTGGGCGGCCGACTACCACGTCCTCGACCTGGCCCACGAGTTCGCCGACCGCCTCCGCGAGGAGCTCGACTTCCGCATCGAGGCGCGCAACGCCATCGAGATCTCCGAGCGCCTGGCGCCGACGGTGAACGTCCGCATCCCTCGCGTCCACCGCGAGCTGAGCAGCGCCCGGGTGCTGGTGATGGAGTGGCTCGACGGCGTCAGCGTCCGCCAGACGGACCGCCTCGACGCCGTCGGCTTCGACCGGGCCGCCCTGGCCGACCAGCTCCTGCGGTGCTGCCTGCAGCAGATGCTGGTCGACGGCCACTTCCACGCCGACCCCCATCCCGGCAACGTCATGGTGCTCGACGACGGGAGCCTCGGGCTCATCGACTTCGGCGCCGCCGGCCGCCTCGACCCCATGCAGCAGTCCTCGTTGCGGGCGATGATGGTGGCGGTCGCCCGCCACGACCCCGCCCTCCTCCGCCAGGCGGTGCTCGAGGTGGCGACGCTCCGTCGGGGGTTCGACGACGAGCAGCTCGAGCGGGCTCTGGCCCGTTTCATGGCGAGGCACCTGGGCCCCGGCGCCACCCCGTCGGCGGCCATGTTCAACGAGCTCCTGCAGCTCTTCTTCTCGTTCGGGATCACCCTGCCGCCGGAGTTCAGCACCTTCTTCCGGGCCATGATCACCCTGGAGGGCACCCTCACGACGCTCTCGCCCGGCTACCTCGTGATCGACGCCGCCCAGGCCGTCGCCACCGAGTGGGCCAAGGACCAGCTCACCGTCGGCTCCGTCGAGGAGCTGGCCCGCAACGAGCTGCTCGCTCTGGCCCCGCTGCTCCGCCGCCTCCCCCGCCACGTCGACCGCCTCGCCACGATCGCCGAGCGGGGCGACCTGCGCACCCGGGTGAGCCTGCTGGGCGACCCCGAGGACGTCCGGGTCGTGACCCGCTGGGTCAACCGGGCCGTCCTCGCGTTCCTCGGAGGCGTGGTGGGGGTCATCTCGGTGATCCTCCTCGGCGTGGAGGGCAGCCCGCCGTTCACCGGGGAGACGAACCTCTACGAGTTCTTCGGCTACTTCGGGCTGTTTTGCAGCACCGTGCTGGTGCTCCGGGTCCTCGTGGCGATCCTCCACGACGGGGTCAACTGAGCCCGGTCCCGGAGCACCGCTTCGTCACAACACGACGAGGGCGACGGCGCCGAGGACGTCGACGACGAGGCACCACTCCGCGTATGGGCGGGGCACGACACGGCCGGTGCGCTCGAGCTGGCCAACGAGCAGGGTGCCGACCCCGCCTACCAGGTCCGACTGGCGACTCCCGGCGGCCTGCCCATCCAATGTGTGTCAGGCCTCGTCCTGCAGCCCCACATCGCGTTGGACCGCGTCCGCGGCCCACTCGACACCCTCGTCGTCTCCGGGGGGAGGGGACCGGAGCAGTTCGCAGCCGATCGCGCCCTCGTCGCCCAGGTTCGCCGGTTGGCGCGACGGAGCCGCCGGGTGGCGTCGGTCTGCACAGGGGCGACGATCCTCGCCGCGGTGGGGCTGCTCGGCGGCGGCGGGCTCGTGACGTACCTCCATCGACCCGGCAACCAAGCACAGGTGAGCATGTTCGTCGCTCCGCCCGCACCGGAGCACGCCGTCGTGCGACGCCTCGTCGTCCACATCGTGACGAACCTCGACGGACCCTCTCGACGGCTGCGCTGTCTCGTGCGATCGGCCTCCGCCCGCGCCAGCTGACGCGCCTCGTCTCCGCCGACACCGGCGTCACGCCGGCGCGCCTGGTTCGCCGTACGCGCCTCGAGGCCGCCGCACACTTGCTGACGACGACGCCGCTGGCGATGCCCCAGATCGCCGCTCGTTGCGGCTTCCGATCGGCAGAGGTGCTGCGGCAGGGGTTCGTCGCCCGGTACGCCACCTCGCCGTCCCGTTACCGCGCCGCCGCCACAGGCGAGCGAACTCGACGTTCACCTCGTCGGTCGCCGGCGAGACCAGCGATGGCCAGGGCTGCCGTGGCCGCCCCGAGCACGGCCGGGATGGCGGCGTAGACCAGCCTCGGCACCGGCGTAAAGGCAGTGCCGACCGCCGACCAGGCGGCCATCGCGGACCCGAGGAGCGCCGCCCCCGAGAGGGCCGGTCGGCCTCCACCCGGGAGGAACGGCAGGAGCACGACGAAGCCGGCGTTCAGCGCGTAGGAGATGGCGACGACGGGGATGGGCGCGTCCCCCCACGTGTCGCGAAAGAAGTCGATGGCAAATCCGTAGAAGTTCCAGACCGGGACCGCCGTGGCGACCACCACGAGCAGCCGCCGATCGGCGAGGGACCTCGAGGGTCTGCCGTTCGTGTCGAGAGCCATTGTTCGTTCCTCCTTCCTCGAGCGTTCGACGTGGTCGAGCGACCCGAGGTCTAGAGGAACCGGGTTAACCGTCGCGTAAACCCACCGTGGTCGGCCCTTCGCCGCACCGTGCCGTGCGGCCTACTGCTGCAACAGGTACCGCACGGCGCGGCCCATGAGGGCCGCCCGCGCCGACGGGTCGGCGACACCCTCCAATCCGAAGCCGAAGTACAGCGAGTCCGGAGTGGTCACGACGGCGCCCTCGGGGAACCCGGCGGCGGTGGTCCTGGTGAAGTCGTTGCCGTTGGGAGCGCTCCCGGGGGGAGCGCCGGCGACCGTCCAGCCCCCCAGGCCGTCCTCGAAGGAGGTCGTCGCTCCGGTGGAGACAGAGGTGTCGTCCACGAACACGCCGAGGCCCTGGATGCTCCAGTCGCTGACGTAGGAGACGGAGACTTCCACCTGCTTGCCGGCGTAGGCCGACAGGTCGACCGACCACTGCTCCCAGCCGCCCGAGTTCCCCGACGCCGCGTTCCACGCGCCGGTCGTCCCGGTGGGCGAGCAGGCGCCGTCGGCGTTTCTGGTCTGGTAGTGGTCGAGGAACGGGTGCAGCTCCCGCCATCCCTCCGGGCAGCTGTCCCCGGTGCCGTTGCTGGTGTGGCCGTTGGCGTCGGGCAGCGTCGTCCAGTCATCCTGCCCCACGGTGTGGGCCTCGACCATGACGAAGTCCCAGGCCGGCTCGGTGTCCCGGGACACCCAGAACGACAGGTTCCCCGACGACTGCCCGCTGAGGTCGACGGTGCGGGTGAGCCGCTTGTAGGAGACGTCGGCGATGTTGGAGTAGGCGTAATAGGTGCCGGTGTGCGGCTCGAAGGGCCCTCCCGGGCGCGACCACCGGGCCGACGCGCTGCTGGCGAACTGCGGGTAGGCCGACTGCGGGAGGATGCCGCTGGTCGTGATGAACGAGGCGCTGTGGTCCTGGTTGTTGGCGCTCGGGGCGCCGAACGTCCAGCTCAGCGACTGGAACGGGTCGGCGCTTCCTACGACGTCGAACAGCCTCCCCTTGCCCGACGTGCCGGCGTCGTCGTTGTAGAGGTACGCGCCGAGGTAGTACTGCAGGAAGTCGTCGGACAGCGGGACGCAGCCGTCGGCGTCGGTGCCGGGGTCGCACGGGGCGTTGGCCACCGGGTCGAACTCGTAGCCGAAGGCGTGCTGATACCCGGCGTACTTGCCGGTGTAGAGGAGCCGCCCGCCCTCGTTGAGGTAGGAGCGCACCTCGAGCATCTCGTCGTTGGCCAGGCGGGAGGCCGTCCCCGGCCGCATCCCCGGCTCCCGGGTGATGATGTCGTCACCCGTGTACCAGAGGACCGCCCGGTAGTGGCTCAGCACCCCGAGGGCGTCGGGCGCCTGGCGGCCGTTGGCGTCCACGTCGTACACGTCGGCGGCGATCCCGTTGGCCGCCAGCGCATCCAGGTAGTACGAGAGGTACGACGGGCGATCGGTCGTCTTGTAGACGGGCGAGATGCCTCTGTAGTCCTCCGCGGAGAGCACCAGCACCGGGGCGTTCGACTCGAGCTTGGCCGTATAGGTGAAGGCCTCGCTCGTCTCGCCGCCTCCCTCGAACCACACCCGCACCGTGTCGCCTGGGT
Organism: Acidimicrobiales bacterium; assembly: GCA_036260255.1. Lineage (GTDB taxonomy): Bacteria > Actinomycetota > Acidimicrobiia > Acidimicrobiales > AC-14 > DASZJY01. The sequence goes on from DATAAF010000009.1 coordinate 20,037, forward strand.
TCGTGCCCGTCACCTGGCCGCGCATCACGTGGTAGTACACGTCGCCCGGGCCGCCGGAGCGCTCCCCTCCCTGCCATTCGGCGGTGGGCGCGCTTTGCGCCGCACCGCCGTTGACCTGGTAGCGCAGGGTGACCGGGCCCAGCCGGCGGGCGGCGTTGACCTGTACGGTCTGCGGCTCGCCGTAGGAGACGGGGAAGGCGTCGACGCGGAACGGCGTGGCCGTGTTGCCCAGGTGCGAAACCGGCCTGCTGGGGTCGGGCGCCGACTTGGCGACGTCGAGGGCGAAGGGCAGGTTGATCGAGAACTCCTGCTGGACCAGGGCCTCGTCGTCGGGGAAGACGAAGCCGTTCCCCGGCGTTCCCTCTCCGAGCTCGGGCGTCCACGCCAGCGTGCCGGCCCGGGCGTGGGCGTAGTCGGTGGTCTCGCCGTTGGTCGTGTAGAGGTCGGCGCCGACGCCGGGGTTGTAGCCGGCGATGGCGGGCTTGTCGTCGGTTCCGGACAGGGCCACGAAGATCGGGTCGTCGGCCGACGGCGTCTGGACCTGCCACCCGAAGGAGTACAGCAGCAGGTTCCCGTACGAGTGGTAGTTGACGAGGAACTTGAAGCCGAAGCGCCCCAGCAGCCCTTGCATGGCCCTGGTCTCCGGCTCGGACGCGGGCGCCGTGCCCCGGTACGTCTGGCTGCCGTGCTCGGACGACGACCCTTCGTTGTCGTAGTTCCAGTGCTCGTCGAAGTTTCGGTTGAGGTCGACCCCGTCGGCGTTGGTGATCTGCCCGTTTCCGTCGTTGTCGCGGAGGTTCTTCCGCCACAGCCGCTCGGAGTCGAACGTGTACTGGTACCCGTCGGGGTTGGCGACCAGCACGAACCACAGCTCCCGCGTGTCGACGAGGCTGGTCACCTCGGCGTTCTTGCCGTAGTTGTCGACGAAGTAGCGCAGGAGCCGGCGGGTCACCTCCACGCCGATCCACTCCCTGGCGTGTTGACCGCCGACGTAGAGCGCCGCGGGCCGCGAGCCGTCGGCGGTCCTGGTGGCGTCCCTGGTGACCTTGAGGGCGAGGATCTCCCTGCCCTGCAAGGAGCGCCCGACGACCTGCAGCTTGGAGATGCGCGGGTTGCGCCGAGCGATGTCGTACATCTCGTCGCGCATCCCGCCCCGCTCGTCGAACGAGCGCCAGACCCGGTACCCCGCCGCCTTCTGGTCGGCGGCGAGCTGCTTCACGGTCCTGCCGTCGCGGTTCCGCTTCGGCTGGAGGTCGATGCCCTGCCGCTGCAACCTGCCCCGCTCACCGTTCGAGAGGACGAGGTCGACCTCGAGGCCGTTCGGACCGCTGCGGGCGGCGGTGACGTCGAAGCCCTCTCGCTTCAACCGCGCCTCCGTCGCCCGGTCGACGGTGGCCGTGTACATGTCGAGCGACGCCTGGCGCGCCGGCGCGCCGGCCGCGGTGGTCGTGAGCGTCCCGAGCAGGAGACCGACCGCTCCCGCCGCCACGAGGGCGCGCCGAAAGCCGCCGAAGCGGTGATGACCCATCGAACCCCCTCTTGCCCCCCGGCCCAGCGCTCTGACTCGCTACGCCGGTAGTACCGCCGTCGTCGGAGCGAGCCTACGCCCAGTGCCGTCCGATTGCTAGGGCTCGCACCGCCTCCAGGCTGAACGAGACCGGAGGTCAGCGTTCGCTACCCTGACCGCGATGCGCGGGGGGCGCTCAGCGGGAATCATCACGTTCGCCATCGCCTCGGTCCTGCTGGTGGCCGTGGGCTGGCGCTCGGGCGCGACCGTGCCCGTGGTGACAGTAGAGGCGACGGGCGCCCCGATCTCCGTCCCGCCCCCGCCCGCGCCCACCACGACGCTCGCTCCCGAGCCCGAGCCGGCCCCGCCCCCGCCGCCGCCCGAGCCCGCGACCCGGCGGGCGGCGTCAACCGACCCGGCCGGCTCCCGCCTGCGCCTGGGGATGGCCCGCCCGGTCGGCTCGCCCGCCACCATCGCCGACGCCAAGGGTCCCCGGATCGGGCTCTACAGCGAGCCGGGTGACCCCGAGCCCGGGCTCGTCCTCAAGAACCCCACCGCCGAGGGCCTGCCCGTCGTCTTCCTGGTGATGGACCGCCAGGGCGACTGGATCGAGGTCCAGCTGTCGCGGCGGCCGCACATGCGGACGGCCTGGGTACGGGCCGCCGACGTGAGCCTGCGCCAGACCCCCTACAAGGTCGTCGTCGACACGGGCGCCCGGAGCCTCACCGCTTACAACGGCGGCTCGCCCATCCTGGAGGTTCCGGTCGGGATCGGGACGGGGCGGACGCCTACACCCACGGGCTACTTCTTCATCGACGGCGTCGTGGCCCTCAGCAACGCGTCGGGGCCGTACGGGAGCCACCAGCTGAGCGTCGCTGCCTTCTCCAACGTGCTCACCCGGTTCGGGGGCGGCAACGGGCAGATCGCCATCCACGGCACCAACCAGCCCGCGCTCGTCGGGACGCCGGTGAGCAACGGGTGCATCCGGATGACGAACCCCGACGTCGCCCGCCTGGCGTCGACGGTCCCCAACGGCACCCCGGTCGAGATCGTCTAGCGGCTTCCGGATACGGAAAGTGGCTGGTTTCCAGCCACTTTCGTCACCCAATACCGCTGGGGTGTCTGCCTCGACGCCGGCGAAGGCCCTTCGGGCCCGCCGGCCTACAACACCCAGCGGTGGTCGCGGTACCAGGCGACGGTGCGGGCGATGCTCGGGCCGACGTCGGTCTCTCTGAGCTCGAAGCCGGTGCCGAGGAGGGCGTCGATGGATATCCGGTTGTTGCGGTTCGTCTTGCGCATGAAGCGGAACCGCTGCTCGGTGAAGATGATGTCGTCGGTCATCCCGTCCGCCAGCATCTCGTCGCGAACCTCGGCCCGCTCGTCGTAGGACAGGCCGCAGTCGGGGTCGTCGGCCAGCTCCAGCCCCATCCCGAACTCGGCGCCGATCGCCTCGGCCACCTCGTGGCTCGACGGGTAGACGCCGGAGGTCACGTTGAACGCCCGGCCGGCGGCGTCGCGGTGCTCGGCGAGGTGCAGCGTGGCCCGGACGAGGTCGTCGAGGTGCACCATGCGTTGCTCGATCGGCTCCTGGTGGACGGCGACCCGGTCGAGCCCGGCCCGGTGCTCGATGGCCACGTCGAGCACGGCGCTGGCGAGGAGCTTCACCGCTCCCGGCCCGTACACCGACACCGGCCGGAGGATCACCGCCGGCAGGCCGGCGTCGGCGCCCTTCCACACCGCCTGCTCGGCGCCCAGCTTGGCCTTGCCGTAGCCGCGGCTGGGATGGGGCTCGACGTCCTCCTTGACCGGCAGCGGGAGCTGCTCCTCCTCCCCGTACACCGCGGTGGTGCTCATGTGGAGGAAGCGCTCGACCTTGGCGTCGGTCGCCGCCTCGACCAGGCGGGTGGTGCCGCCTACGTTCACCCGCTCCATCTCCTCCTCGTCCGAGCGGGAGCTCGACGCCCCCGCCAGGTGGAAGACATGGGTCACCCCGTCGACCAACGGGGTCAGGTCGTCGTCGCCGGGCAGGTCGGCCGATCGGTAGTCGGCCTCGGCCGGCAGGTGGTCCGGACGGGGCCGGCGGCCGGTCGCCCGCACCGTCCAGCCGGCGTCCAGAAGGGCATCCACCAGGTAGCCGCCCACGTACCCCGTGGACCCGGTGACCAGGGCAACTCGATCGTCCATGGCCCGTTACCTTCGCGCGTCGGTGAACGTCTCCGTGTTCTACAACCCCGCCTGCTCGAACTGCCGGACGGCCGAGGCCATCCTCCGCGAACGCGGGGTCGACGCCGACTACGTCCGCTACCTCGACAAGGCGCCGAGCCGGGCCGAGCTCGAGCGCGTCCTCCAGCTCCTGGGCACCGACGACCCCCGGGCCATCGTCCGGGAGAAGGAGCCCGTCTACGCCGAGCTGGGGCTCGCCGACGCCGGTCGTGACGAGCTGCTCGACGCCATGGCCCGCCATCCCATCCTCATCCAACGGCCGATCGTCATCAGGGGCGACCGCGCCGTCGTGGCCCGTCCCGCCGAGCGCCTCCTGGAGCTGCTGGACGACGAAGAGCGGCAGTAGGACGGGGCTGTCCCTCCTTCGTCCCTGTTCCGTGACCGTGGCCAGACGGTCTCGACGAGCAGGGAAAGAGGTTTCTACGTTGGTTGAAGCTCGAGGAGGAGGTCGGGGACGGTGACACGCAGGCTCTCTGGGTTGACCGGAGGCATGACGGTCAGCACCTACTAGCGCCTGGTCCGGAACGTCTACTCCTTGGCGAGCCGGTCCAGGTGCTCGACGGCGGAGTCGCCGGCCGACTGCACGATCTTGCCCACCAGCGGGTTCACGAGCACGCCCGTCACGAGCCCGGCGAAGGTCGGCAGCTTCTTCAGGAACCAACGCTTGACGTACTCCATGGTGTTCAGGTCGGGCTCTTCCGCCTGCACCGCCTCCTCGAGCTCGTCGAGCCGCTCGATGGCGGACGCCTTCTGCTCGGGCGGCGCCTGGGCGGCCAACTCGGCCCGCAGCTGCACGAACAGCTGGCGGAGCTGCTCCCGCTCGGCTTCGGTGACGGGCTCGGGAGCGCCGACCTGGTGCGTCTGGGAGATGTTCTTGCCTACGGCGACCTGACCGGTCACGTTCCCGGTGAACGTGCCGCTGATGTGGTCTCCGCCGGTGGTCTGACTCACGGCTCTCCTCTCATGCGGATACGAGGTCCTTCAGGAGGTCGGAAAGGGCATAGACGCTGGCGCCCAAGACGTCGGTGTTCACAACCACCGCGAGCGGAGGCACCGAAGAGGGTTCGAAGAAGTAGCGGTCGTTGGCGAACGAAGCTCGGGCGGTGTAGACGCCGAGAGGTAACTCGCCTACGGCGATCTGCAGCGGCGCCTCGCCGGTGCTGTCAACCGGGGACGTTCTCTGAAGCACGACCTGTCCGGAGGCGTCCATGACGGTGAAGATCACTGACGACTGCGCCTCGGCGAAGCGACCACGCGTCCCCGCTGTCTGCGTGACGAGCCCTCTGGCCATGGCTGGCGTCCCGGGCGTGATGTCAAGCAAGGGGTGCGCCCACGTCACCTTGACGGGTGCCTTCGCCACGGTGATGACGGTGCTGCCCGACCCGCACGGGCGGCCTCCGATGGCGCCGGTGATCGTCGCCGCGTACCGCCCCGGTGCGGCCAACATCGTTCCCGAGACGGTCGCCGTGCCGTTGCCGTTGTCGACGAAGGAGAGACCCCTCGGCAGGCCCTGGGCACCCAGCGTCTGCGCCGGCGACCCGGAGGGCGACGTCGTGAGGTGCACGCGTGAGCCGTACAGCACGGACTGAGCCGCAGGCACCTGGATACGGCACTCTCCGACGGGCAGCGTGGTTGTCGTGGTCCCGTTCGGCGGGATGGTGGTCGGCGGGACGGTGGTCGGCGGGACGGTGCCATTGGGACCGGGCCCGGCGGTCCCCACCCCGGCCAGGGCGGTCGACGGGCCGTCCCGCCCGCCGCTGCGAACCACCAGCCGGGCGTCGAACGTCCCTGCCTGCGGGGCGTTGAACAGCACGGCTAGGGTGCAGGCCCCCCCTTGGTCCAGCGTCGTTCCCCGGCAGGTGTCGTTCTCGATCCGGAACGCCTCGGCGGAGCCGACGAGGGCCACGGCATCGAGCTTCACGGCGCCGTCGGTGCCGTTGCTGATGGTGACCGTGCGGGGAGGAGAGGGGTCGAGCGCCGGCCGCTCGCCGAAGTCGTGGCGCGCCGGCGTCACCATCAGCCCCGAGAGGTCGGCGCCCGCACCGCCTCCACCCCCTCCCACCGTTCGGGCCCCGACCAGGACGAGGCCGCCGAGGACCAGCGCGCCCGCCAGGAGTAAGGCGAGGAGGGCGAGGAGGGACAGCCCGCCGACGACGGGAGCGGCAGTGGCGAGGGCGGCCGCCGGCCTGCTGGGCGGGCCCCCGCCGGGCAGGAAACCGAGGTTGTGGCGGGTGACGGCGGCGCCCCTGGTGTCGCCCAGGGACTCCCGGATGCGGAGGGCCTCGGTGAGCCTCGACCGGGCCTCGAACTCCTGGCCCAGGCACAACGCCCGAGTGCCCAGCTGG
>DATAAF010000010.1:0-5769 GCA_036260255.1 Acidimicrobiales bacterium
GTCGGTGCCCATGCCGAAGCCGAAGCCGGCCATGGGGACGGCGGCGTGACGGGCGACGAAGCGGCGGCGCTGGGAGGCGACGAGCAGGATGCCCATGCCCAGGGCGGCGCCGGCGATCATGCCCAGGTCGCCCGTGTCCAGGCCCGTACGGGCGAGGGTCTTGGTGCCGGGGCGGGCGTGGACGACCTTGGCCGCGTGGACCACGACCGGCTGGCGCCCGGCGACGAGCGTGGTCACCTGGGGGCAACCCTCGACCTGGCTGACCTCGGTGCTCGAGCTGTTGCCCACCGCCGTGGCCGGGCCGGTGTTGATCACCGCCGTGCCAGTGGAGTTGTTGACCGGGCCGCCGATGGTGATCCCCACTCCCAGCAGCCCACCGGAGACCGTCTGCGGCGCGCTGGCGTCGTTGGTGGAGGCGTTCCCGACAGCCGTGTTGTTGCCGGTGTTGGCCTCGGCCTCACCGCGGTTGGAGACGTTGACGTTCTGGAAGGACCCGAACCGGCCGCTGGCGCAGGGGCCGGGACCGACACCCGCACCGCCCACGCCGTGCACGGCGCCGTGACCGGCGACGACCACGCCACCGCCACCTCCCCGCAGGGAGGCCTGGCCGACCTCGGTCGAGGAGTTGTTCCCGACCGCAGTGGCGGCGCCGCTGTTGATGGCCGCCGTGCCGGTGGAGTTGTTGGTGGGCCCACCGAGGGTCACCCCGAGGCCGAGCAGGCCGCCGCTCACGTCCTGGTTGCCGGTGGCGGTGTTGCGGGACGCGTTGCCCACGGCGTTGTTGCCGCCGGAGTTGGCGCTGGCCGAACCGGCATTGGTGACGCCCGCGCCCTGCTGCTGGGCCCCGAGGAAGCTGGCCACCTGGTTGCCCGAGGTGTTGGACTGCCCGACCGTCGTGTCCGAGGAGTTCCCAACCGCACTGGCCGGACCGGTGCTCACCGCGGCCGAGCCCTGCGAGGTGTTGGTCGGCCCGCTGAGCAGCCCGACGTTGGCGGCGATGAGCCCGCCGGTCGTACCTCCACCGGTCGCCGTGTTGTGTGAGGCGTTGCCGACGGCGGTGTTGCCCCCGCTGTTGGCGCTGGCCGAGCCCGAGTTGGTGACGGTGGCGCCCTGGCTGCTCCCGCCGATGGGGATGACGATCTGGCCGAAGGCCATCGGGGCGGCGACCAGGCCGATCCCGCTGGCCGTGAGCACGGTCATGGAGGCGATGGCCAGGCGACGGGCCACCGGGTGGTCAGAACCCTTACTCCGTGTCATTACGCACTCCCCCGCTCAGGCTGCCGAAGTCTGTCGCAGATCCGCCGCGACCGACAAACAAATCCGGGGCGAACACTACCCCACAACGGGGCGTGTCAAGCGGTTTGAGCCCGTCCTACGGTTCAGTGACCGCGCCCCGGTCGGCGCCGGTCACCAGGCGGGCGTACTTGGCCAGCACACCGGTGGTGTAGCGGGGCTCGGGAACCTTCCGGTCGGCCGCCCGGGCGGCGAGGGTCGACTCGTCCACGAGCAGGTCGATGGTGCGGGCGCCGGCGTCGATCACGATGGTGTCGCCGTCGGCCACCAGGCCGATGGGCCCGCCGTCCACCGCCTCCGGGGCCACGTGCCCGACGCAGTAGCCGTGGGTCCCGCCCGAGAACCGGCCGTCGGTGACCAGGGCCACGTCGCCGCCTCGACCGACACCCTTCAGGGCCCCGGTCACGGCCAGCATCTCGCGCATCCCGGGGCCGCCCTTGGGCCCCTCGTAGCGGATGACGACCACGTCGCCCGGCTGGATCCGCCCGGCCAGAATGGCGTCCATGGCCGCCGCCTCGCCGTCGAACACTCGCGCCGTCCCCTCGAACCGGAGGACGTCGATCCCGGCCACCTTCACCACCGCGCCGTTGGGCGCCAGTGACCCCCGCAGGACGGCCAGGCCGCCCTCGGCGTGGAGGGGGTCCGACAGCGGGTGCACGACGGTCCCGTCGGGCGGGGGCGGGTCGAGGGCGGCCAGGTTCTCGGCGACGGTACGGCCGGTGACGGTGAGGCAGTCGCCCTCGAGCAGGCCGGCTTCGAGGAGCATGCGCATGACCACGCCCACCCCGCCCACCGCGTCCAGGTCGGTCATGTGGAACCGGCCGTGGGGCTTCATGTCCGCCACGTGGGCCACCCGCCGGCCCACCCGGTTGAAGTCCTCCAGGTCGAGCTCGACCCGGGCCTCGTTGGCGATGGCGAGGAGGTGGAGGACGACGTTCGTCGACGCCCCCAGGGCGTTGGAGACGGCGATGGCGTTGCGGAAGGCGGCCGGGGTCAGGATCTGGCGGGGACGGATGCCGGCCTCGACCAGGGCGACCACGGCCCGGCCGCTGGAGTAGGCCAGGTCGTCCCGGCGGCGGTCGACGGCGGGCGCCGACGACGAGCCGGGCAGCGACATGCCCAGGGCCTCGGCCACCGCGGCCATGGAGTTGGCCGTGAACATCCCCGCGCACGAGCCGATGGTCGGGCAGGCGTTGCGCTCGATGAGCGACAGCTCCTCCTTGGTGAGCCCGCCCGCGGCATGGGCCCCGACGGCCTCGAACACGCTCACGATGTCGAGAGCCTCGCCCTTCGACCCCCGGCCGGGGAGGATGGTGCCCCCGTAGAGGAAGACGGCGGGCAGGTTGAGGCGGGCGGCGGCCATGAGCATGCCGGGCAGGGACTTGTCGCAGCCGGCGAAGGTGACCAGGGCGTCGAAGCGCTCGGCGTGCATGACGGTCTCCACCGAGTCGGCGATGACCTCCCGGCTCACCAGCGACGCCCGCATGCCCTCGTGGCCCATGGAGATGCCGTCGGACACGGCGATGGTCACGAACTCGAGGGGGAAGCCGCCCGCGGCCCGCACGCCGTCCTTGGCCCGCTTGGCCAGGCGGTCCAGGGGCATGTTGCAGGGGGTGACCTCGTTCCACGAGCTGGCCACCCCCACCTGGGGCTTCGACCAGTCGTCGTCGGTCATCCCGACGGCCCGGAGCATGGCCCGGGCCGGGGCTCGCTCGAATCCGCCGGTCACCTCACGGCTGCGTAGGTCCATGCGGTCGATGGTGTCACACTGGTCGGCTTGGACGTTCGTCAAAAGGTGGCGAAGGACCTCGAGGCGGTGCGCCGGCGGTCGCTCGACCTCCTCGACCCCCTCGACGACGAGGGGCTGCGGCGCCAGCACTCCCCCTTGATGTCGCCCCTCGTCTGGGACCTGGCCCACGTCGGCAACTACGAGGAGCGGTGGCTGCTGCGCGAGGTGGCGGGCACCGCGCCGATCGACCCCTCGCTCGACGACCTGTACGACGCCTTCCGCCATCCCCGCCCCAACCGTCCGGCCCTGCCGTTGCTGGGCCCGGTCGAGGCGCGGCACTACATCGCCGACGTGCGGGGCCGGGTGCTCGACACCCTCGAGCGGGTCGACCTGGAGGACGAACGACCCCTGCTCGCCCGGGCCTTCGTCTACGGCATGGTCGTCCAGCACGAGCACCAGCACGACGAGACGATGGTCGCCACCCTCCAGCTCATGGAGGGTGCCGGCTACCGCCCCCTCGCCCCGCCGCCTCCGGCCGCGGTCGTGCCCGTGCCCGGGGAGATCACCGTGCCGGCCGGGCCGTTCGTGATGGCACCGACGACGAGGCGTGGGCGTACGACAACGAGCGCCCGGCCCACGTCGTGGACCTCCCGGCCTTCCGCATCGACGCCGCCCCGGTCGCCAACCGGGCCTACGCCCGCTTCGTGGCCAACGGCGGCTACGACGACCCCCGGTGGTGGACGGAGGAGGGCTGGGCCTGGCGGCAGAAGGAGGACCTCCGCCACCCACAGTTCTGGCGGGCCGAGGGTGGCGGACGCTGGTCGCGGCTGCGGTTCGGCTGGCGGGAGGATCTGCCCCTCGACGAGCCCGTCCAGCACGTGTGCTGGTACGAGGCGGCCGCCTACGCCCGCTGGGCCGGGAAGCGCCTGCCCACCGAGGCCGAGTGGGAGAAGGCGGCATCGTGGGGCCCCGAGGGCGTGAAGCGGCGCTTCCCGTGGGGGGACGCCGAGGACGAGCACCGGGCGAACCTCGGCCAGACCCACTTCCGGCCCGCCGCGGTGGGCGCCTACCCGGGCGGGGCCAGCGCCTACGGGTGCCACCAGATGGTGGGGGACGTGTGGGAGTGGACGTCGTCGGACTTCGAGCCCTACCCGGGCTTCGCCACCTTCCCCTACCGGGAGTACTCCGAGGTGTTCTTCGGCTCGGGCTACAAGGTGCTCCGGGGCGGGTCGTGGGCCACCTCGCCCCTCGCGGTGCGGACCACGTTCCGGAACTGGGACCACCCCATCCGGCGCCAGATCTTCGCCGGCTTCCGATGCGCCCGGGACGTGTGACCCCGCCCGTCCCGAACCCCGATGTCGAGGTCCACCTCACGCCCGAGGCGATCCGGGCCGCCCTGCGGCGGGACGTGGCCGCCGGCCTCACCTCGGTGCCCAAGGAGCTCCCGCCCAAGTGGATCTACGACGAGCGGGGGTGCCGGCTCTTCGACGACATCACCCGGCTGCCCGAGTACTACCCGACCCGCTGCGAGCGCAGCATCCTCGAGGAGCGGGCGGCCGAGATCGCCGCCGTCTCGGGCGCCGACACCCTCGTCGAGCTCGGTTCGGGCACGTCCGAGAAGACCCTCCTGGTCCTCGACGCCATGGCGGCCGCCGGCCGGCTCCGACGCATCGTCGTCTTCGACGTGAGCGAGCCCACCGTGCGCGCCGCGGCCGCCACCCTGGCTCGGGAGTACCCGCAGGCCGAGGTGCGGGCCGTGGTGGGCGACTTCGAGCACCACCTGAGCGCCATCCCACGCGGCGGCCGGCGGCTGGTGGCCTTCCTGGGCGGCACCGTCGGCAACCTGGCCCCCAAGCAGCGGGCCCAGTTCCTGTCCGAGGTGGCCGCACTGCTGGCCCCGGGCGACGGGCTGCTGCTCGGGACCGACCTGGTGAAGGACGTGGCCCGGTTGGAGGCCGCGTACGACGACGAAGCCGGGGTGACCGCCGAGTTCAACCGCAACGTCCTGCAGGTGGTGAACCGGGAGCTGCACGCCGACTTCGCCCCCCAGCGCTTCGCCCACGTGGCCCGCTTCGACCCCGAGGAGGAGTGGATGGAGATGTGGCTGCGCTCGACGGAGGCCCAGGAGGTGGCGGTCGCCGACCTCGGCCTGCGGGTGGCCTACGCCCCGGGCGAGGGCATGCGGACCGAGATCAGCGCCAAGTTCCGCCGCCGTGGGGTGGAGGCCGAGCTGGGTGACGCCGACCTGGCCCTGGGCCGCTGGTGGACGGACCCGGACGGCGACTTCGGGGTCTCCCTCTCGTTCAAAGAGTAAGGGCGCCCGAAGGCGCCCTCACTCACCTCCGCCGGAGACCCGGCGTCACCAAGGACGCTGGGAGAACCACCGCTTCGTGCTGCGCCGGCCGGACCCGGCCGAGCTGTCAGGCGCCCGGTACTCCGTGCCCGCCATGGCGTCGAGGGCGACGGCGTCGAGCCCTCGTCCGGTGCCGGCCGCCAGCAGCTGGGTGCCGGTGGGGACCACCGGGCGGAACATCGAGGGGGTCTTGAAGGCCCGGAACGTGGGCTCGGGCAGGCCCTGGGACCCGAAGAACAGCAGCATGCCGAGAACGGTCAGGGCGATGGCCATGGCGACCATCGGCTGGGTCGTCGCCCCGGCCCGGGCCAGCGTACCGGTACCACCGGTACCACCGGTCCCGCCGGTACCGCCGCCGCCGCCCGCGCCACCGGCACCGCCGCCGCCTCCGGCC
>DATAAF010000011.1:0-2236 GCA_036260255.1 Acidimicrobiales bacterium
CCGAGGGGCGCCGGCTCAGATGGCCAGGTGGTGGCCGTCGTTGCCGAAGGCGGGATCGAGCTGGGTGCCGCCCACGTCGACGGTGACGGTCTTGTGGTCGGCGGGCGCCTTCGGCGCCGTGCCCACCAACGGGGTGCTGCCGCTCGCCACGCCCGTCTGCGAGCCGGTGCCCGACCCGAGGCCCGCGCTGAGCGAGCCCACGTGCACGCCCGTCTGCACGGCAGGCCGCTGGGTGGTGGGCGGCGACGTGGGCGGCGGGCTCGGCGGCGTGGTGGTCGTGGTGGTCGACCCCGGCACGCTCGTGGTGGGCGTGTCGAGGCGGACGGTGCCGCCGCCCTCGCCCGGGGCGCCGATGGCGTCGTCCGAGGTGCGGGCCAGCTCGTCGCCGCCCGCGGCGGCGCCCGAGAACCCGGAGCCGTCGCTTGCGCTGCCGGTGGCGGTGCCGCCCGCCCCGGCCCCGAAGCCGCCGGTCACCGCGGCGGCCGGGGTGAAGGTCACGGTGGGGGCCGCCAGTGTCTGGCGGGGGACGTCGCTGCGGCTCCGGCCGTCGCGGGGTGTCAGGCCCGACTGGCCGACCACGCCGACGCCCACGATCCCGGCCGCGAACATGGCCACCGAGGCCACGGCCAACGGACGCTGGGCCTTGAGCAGCCAGGCAGGCGCGTCCTTGGCCAGGCCGCCGACCGCTCCGGCGCCCGTGGCGGCGGCCGCCTTCCACTTCCCGACCGACAGCGCCGCCAGTCCCAGCGGGAACGGCAGCACGATCCGGCGCAGCGACGAACCCAGGTCCTCGAGCTCGTCCTTGCGGGCCCGGCACTCGGTGCAGCCGGCCAGGTGCTGGTCGACCTTGGCGATGTCGCGGGGGGACAGGCCGCCCGCCACGTAGGCACCGAGGTGCTCCACCGTGTACTTGCAGCCCGCGTCGACGTCTCCCCGGAGGTGGGCCTGGAGGAAGCGCTCCCGCAGCCCGGCCCGAGCCCGCACCGCCAGCTGGGCCACGCCGTTGGCCGACACGCCCAGCAGGCCCGCTGCCTCGCGGGCGGGGATGCCCTCCACCTCGGTGAGCCACAGGACGGACCGCCACCGCTCGGGCAGGCTCTCGAAGGCGCTCGCCACCATGCGCTGGTCGAAGCCGTCGACCACGGCGTCCGAGGCGGTGGCGCCGCCCGAGGCCGGGCCGTCGAAGGTGCGGGCCTCGTCGGTGGGGCGCACCCGGCCGGTGCGGCGGATCACGTCGAGGGCGGCGTTGCGGCTGGCGGTGAGCAGGTAGGAGCGGAACCGCTCGGCCTCTGTCAGCCGGCCTGCGGCCACCGCCTTGAGGACCTTGGCGAAGGCCTCGCTGACGGCGTCGGCGGCGTCGTCGGGGTTGCGGGTGACGGCCTGGGCCACCCGCCAGGCCGCCTGCGCGTGGCGCCGGTACAGCTCCTCGAACGCGGCGAGGCTGCCCGCAGTGGCCTGCGTGGCGAGGACGGCGTCGCCGGCCGCCCGGTCGATCTCGACCGCCGCTCGTTGCCGCGCCATGTGACCTCCAGAGGGCTGAAGCGCGCAGACTGTGGTGACATTCTGCGTCCCGGACATCGGCTCCTGCCGATTCGGACTTGACGGACACCCTGTCACAAACGTCTGCTGTCGGCCCGTGCGCCGCCCGCTCCCCCCTGGCTTCGGGACGATCTGGGTGTGCGTGGCCCTCGACCTGGTGGGCTTCGGGATCGTCCTGCCGATCCTGCCGCTGTACGCCGAGCGCTTCGGGGCCGAGGCGGTCTCCGCCACCGGCCTGGTGGCCGCCTTCTCGGCGGCCCAGCTGGTGTTCTCGCCCGTGTGGGGGCGGGTGTCCGACCGGGTGGGGCGCAAGCCGCTGCTCGTGCTGTCGCTGGCGGGGACGGCGGTGGGCAGCCTGGTGACCGGCCTGGCCGGGTCGCTGTCCGTGCTGTTCCTCGGCCGGGTGCTCGACGGCATCTCGGGGGCCAGCGTCTCGGTGGCGCAGGCGGCCGTGGCCGACATCGCCCCGCCCGAGGACCGGGCCCGGCTGCTCGGCCTCCTGGGTGCTGCCTTCGGGCTGGGCTTCGTGGCCGGGCCTGCCATCGGTGGGCTGGCGGCGCTGGGCGGGCCCGAGGTCCCGTTCCTCCTGGCCGCCGCCATCGCCGCCGTCAACGCCGTGGTGGCCGCCCGTCGGCTGCCCGAGACCCACCCGGGCAAGGGCGCCCCGGGCGTTCTGGGGGAGGGATCCCGGCCCATG
>DATAAF010000012.1:0-20438 GCA_036260255.1 Acidimicrobiales bacterium
GGGGTCAGCGGGGCATTACGGTGACTCACGAGGACCTCCGGGGAGACGTGCTGGCTTCGACACCTGCACACCTACCTCCGGAGGTCTTCGCGTTGGTGGACCCCTACCGCGTCACCAACGTCTGTGAGAGGAACATCTAGACGATCGAGACGATCTCGTAGTGCGGCCCGTAGTGGGCGGCCCGCTGGTTACGACCGATTCGGGCGAGGGGTGCTGGTCAGCGCTTCGGCGGCGTGGGCGTGCTCAGCCCCGACCGCGGACCGGCATTCCTCTGTCGTAACGGGACACGCCAGCCGAGTCGGACACCGCTATCACCCGTGCAGCCTGCACCGTCCTCAGCATGCGACCGGCGAACAGGCCGGCGGCGACCGAAAGCGCTACCCAGGCAAGGGCGACGACGAGCAGCGTCATTCCCGACAGGCTCCCCCGGATCGCGGAAACGTAAACCGAAACGGACATCCACTTCCGAGGAGCGTGGAGCGCCGGAACCGTCATCCCGGAACAAACCCCCCACGGGACGTGGCAATGGCCAGTCCCATCACCGGTACGGTGTCGCCCCGCCGGGAGGCCCCAGGCGCCGCCCGCCCGGGGCTTCCAACGAAGCCCAGGGAGGACGTGCTGTTCGAGTCGTGGCTCGCCCGCCGGGACCTCCCCGAGGGCCGGCCAGACCGGGGGCGGCTGAGGGAGGAGTTCTTCCCGAAGGCGCAGGCCTGTCTCCGCTCCTCGCCCTTGCCCAAGGAGTACGGCTGGGGGTTGCTCTTCGACGGCGACGGGAGAGTGGCGTTGCTGCCCGTGGAGTCGGCTGACTATCAGCGCCTCGTGGCCCGGGGCGACACCGGCGTGAAGGTGCTCAAGGCCTTGCGGCCGGCGCGCGCCTGACCTGTCGTCCCGTCAGCGGCTCGGAGAGAGACCCGTGGCGACGATGTCCGGGCGCGCGCCGCACGACGGCGTCGGCCTCCTGCTGTCTCGTCGGGCCGCGCTCGGCCACGCAGAACTCGTTCCCCTCGGGGTCGGCGAGAACCGTCCAGGCGAGGCCGGGCCCTTCATGCTCGGCCAGCACTGCCGCGCCGAGGCGCTGGAGGCGCGTCACCTCAGCAGCCCGATCGTCGGCCGCGAAGTCCAGGTGCACCCGGTTCTTGCCCGCCTTCGCCTCTCCCACTCGGCCAAAGGCGAGGTGCTCGACACCGAGACCGGGCGTTCGCAGGGTGACGAACTCGTCCCAATCCTCGCCGATATCGCCGCCCGTGGCCTGGCGCCAGAACGCGGCCAGCCGCCGAGGCTCGGCGCAGTCGAACGTCACGTGTCTGACGAAGAGGCTCATGGGCTGACGCTACAAGAGCGAACGTCGCGGGGAATCGGCCCCACCGACGTGACCGAGCGGCGATCTAACGTCTCCGCGATGAACGAGACAGAGAGCCAGTGGTGAGGGTGTCACCGTGACGCCGAGTGCTGGAGGACGAGGACTCGGCTCGAGGTGCTTCACCGTGAGCGACCCCGAAGGCGATCTCTCGAGCTTGGGGACGTACCGGAGGACGTGAACCACCTCACCATCTCACCGGACCGCCTCGGCCGCCTCCGAGAGCTCTGCCTCGGTCTCCCGGGCGCAGTCGAGAAGGAAGCCTGGGGCGATCCCACCTGGCGGGTGCGGGACCGCATCTTCGCCATGCAGAAGGGCAACTACGAGGGCGGGCGCCCGTCGCTGTGGTGCAAGGCACCGGACGGTGCCCAGAAGGCGCTCGTCGACTCCGGCGCGGACCGGCTCTTCGTCCCTCCCTATGTCGGTCACAAGGGATGGGTCGGGGTCTACCTCGACGGGACGGTCGACTGGGAGGAGCTGAGCGACCTGATCGAGCAGAGCTACCGGCTCATCGCCCCGAGACGGCTCGTGGATCGTCTCGACGACTGAATGGACGCCCGATGAGTGGGACCAGCGACGTCTCCCACGCGACACAGTAGTGGCGTGCACATCGGCCCCCCGGGGCCCGTCGAGCCCAAAGAGACGGCGACGGCCGGCTCGCCCAGCTGTGCGACAACCTGACAGGTCGTGAACGGCCGTCGCCCCGAGCTCTGGCCGATCGGCCGGGTGGAGTCGCCACTCACCGACCGGGCGTCCGCCCCGCACCAAGGGGACGAGGGAGCACCGGATGCGTGGGTCGTCCTCGACGAGGCGCTGGCGCCGGCGATGGGCGACCTGCGGTGGGTGACGACGTCTTCCTGCTCACGTGGCTCGATCGCGCCGCCCGGGACGTGCTGGTCACCCGGCCCCGGGACGACCCCTCCCGACCAGAGGTGGGAGTCTTCAGCACCCGGTCACCCGACCGGCCGAACCCCGTCGGGCTGCACCGGGTGCGCGTCCTGGCGATCGAGGGCACGAGGGTCCGCGTGTCGGGGCTCGAGGCGCTCGACGGCACGCCCGTGCTCGACATCAAGCCCGTCCTAGGACCCGTCTCCGAGCGCTGACCACCCGGCGCCCAGCGCGGGTGCAGGTGCGCGGCGCCGCGGTCAGCCGGCGTCCAGCCGATCGTGGCACCATGGCGGACGGCGGCGTTGCCGCCCCGACCGCTCGGAGAGGGTTCGCTAGTGACCACCAGGCAAGCCATCCTCGTGGCGATCCTGCTGCTCGCCATCGCCACCGTGTTCGCGGCGGTGGCGGTGGAGGTCTTCGGCGGTCCCGACTAGTCCTTCTCGGCCTCCGTCCGTTCCCGGCTCTCGGCCCTGAGGCTGGCCCACACCGTCACGGTGAGGACGACGGCGATGACTCCCAGGCTCAGCCCGGTGGGGACGTGGTACCACTCGACGACGAGCATCTTGACGCCGACGAAGCCAAGTATCACCGCCAGCCCGAGGTTCAGGTAGCGGAACCGGTCGGCCATGCCGGCGAGGAGGAAGTACAGGGCGCGGAGGCCCAGGATGGCGAAGGCGTTCGACGAGAAGACGATGAACGGCTCGCGCGACACGGCGAGGATGGCCGGGATCGAGTCGATGGCGAAGACGACGTCGGTGGTCTCGACGAGCACGAGGACGGCGAAGAGCGGCGTGGCCAGCCGGCGTCCGGTACGCCGGGTGAACAGGCGCTGGCCGTCGTACTCGGCGGTGGACGGGACGACGCGGCGGACGACGCGGAGCACCGGGTTGGTGTCGGGATGGACCTCGGCCTCCTGGTGGCGGGCGATCCTCACCGCGGTGAAGAGCAGGAACGCGCCGAAGACGTAGAGGACCCAGTCGAAGGCCTCGAGCAGGGCGACGCCCGCGAAGATGAAGATGGCCCGCAGCACGAGGGCCCCGAAGATCCCCCAGAAGAGGACGCGGAACTGGTACTTCGCGGGTACGCCGAAGTACCCGAAGATGACCGCCCACACGAAGACGTTGTCGACCGAGAGGCTCTTCTCGATCAGGTAGCCGGCCAGGTACTCTCCGGCCGCCGGCCCCCCGTGCCACCAGCCGACCACGGCGGTGAACGACAGGCCGATCGTGACCCATGCCGCGCTCTCGATCGCCGCCTCGCGGAAGCTGATCGCATGAGGCCGACGGTGGACGATCAGCAGGTCTGCGAGCAGCAGGATGCCGATGCCCGCCACGAGGGCCACCCATGCCCACGGGGGGACAGTGATGGAGACGAACTCGGTCGGCTCCGTCGCGGCCCCGAGCACGGGTCAGCCCCGAAGTGCCCGGCCGGGCGTCGGCCGAGGCCATGGCGTGCGACGTCGAGCTACTTCCATCGAGGTGGCGACCATACCGCGGGCTCTTCGCCGCTCCGGCTCAGTACGGCTCGGCCGCCCAGCCGAGGGCCTGCGGCGGTGGTTGGAGCCGTTCCCGGAGGACCAGGGCGACGAGCACCCCGAAGACGAACCCGCCGACGTGGGCGGCCCAGGCCACGCCCGAGTTGGGGCTGAGGAAGAACTGCGAGACGAACCAGAACCCCAGCAGCCACTTGGCCGAGATCTCGGTGAAGAACCCGAGGAAGAAGATCGGGACGATCGACAGGATCGGCGCGTTGGGGAAAAGCACGAGGTACGCCCCCATGACCGCGGCGATGGCACCCGACGCGCCGACCACGGGCACCGTGCTGTGGGGTTCCAGGACCACATGGGCGAGGGTGGCGACGACGCCGCCGGCCAGGTAGAACGCCACGTACCACCACGGCCGCAGCCGGTCCTCGATGTTGTTCCCGAACACCCACAGGAACAGCATGTTGCCGGCGAGGTGCAGCAACCCGCCGTGGAGGAACATCGACACCAGGGCGGCCACGTACACGTTCTTCTGCGGAGCGAACGCCTGGCCCCTGGGGTCGTCCTGGCAGGCGGTGGTGTCGCCGTCGCGGAACGTCTCGACCAGCTCGCCGTTCGTGAGGGGCCGCCCCTTCACCAGCTCGCAGGGGATCGCCGCGTTGCGGACGGTCCACCGGATGTCCTCGACCTCGTCCTGGGCGGTCCGCTCGAGGAACGTGCTCTGACCCGACGGCTGCACGAAGAAGTAGATCCACACGCACGCGGCGATCAGGATGACCGTGACGAAGGGGAACGTCGTCGTCGGGTTGTAGTCCTTGAGCGGGATCATGGCCCCTCAGTATCCATCGGCGTTCGGCGGGCATCGCACCGTGGACCCGACCGCCGCCTTTACGCAACGGCTTCGTCGGGTAACTACGACGCGATGGCGAGCCCGCCCCGCCGGGTGAGCCACGCCGACGTGTACGGTCCGTTTTCCGACC
Organism: Acidimicrobiales bacterium; assembly: GCA_036260255.1. Taxonomy (GTDB): domain Bacteria; phylum Actinomycetota; class Acidimicrobiia; order Acidimicrobiales; family AC-14; genus DASZJY01. The sequence goes on from DATAAF010000012.1 coordinate 4,709, forward strand.
CGAGGAGACCCATGAGCGAGCAGCCCAGCCAGCACCAGGACGAGGAGACCCGAGCCGACGAGCAGGTGGAGAAGGCGGGGGCGCCGACGCCCGCCGACCCCACCAGCGAGAAGGACGCCGACGCCGCCGAGTAGGCCCCTACGAACTGCGTGCGATCGGCCCCTCCGACGAGGGTGTCGGTCGCACGAAGTTCCGATGATGTCCCCGCGCGGACCGGGTGAGACGGAGGCCCAGGCAAGGGAGAATAGAGGCGTGCGAGCACGCATCGACGCTCGACCGCTCGGCCGCCGTTCGACGGCCGCGGCGCGCTCTCCGAGCGGGGCGGCGGGTACAATGGGCAGGTCTCCTCGGGGAGAGCTCCGCTCGTGCGACCACCCCGGGGGCGGCCGGTCAGGCGTGCTGCGTGAGCCGACGGCCCGACGGAGAGGTGCTCTGGGACTTGCCATCGACGACGACGCATCGCTTGCACTCGCGAGGGGAGGCCGGCGTTGACGCCCTATGAGATCCTCGGGGTGTCGGCCAAGGCATCCCAGAAAGAGATCACCGAGGCGTACCGGACGCTGGCCCAGATCTTCCACCCCGACCGGTTCGTCGACAGCCCCGAGCACGTGCGCCGGGAGGCCGAGCGGCGGATGAAGAACCTCACCGAGGCGTACGCCCTGGCCCGCAAGGGCATCGGAGCCATGCCCGGCGGCGGCGGCAAAGTGAGCCAGACCGTCGTCGAGCAGGTGTGGGAGGCGGAGGCCCGGGAGCGGGTCGCCCGCGCCGCGAGGGGCGTCCCTTGGCAGGAGGGCGTGCGCGCCCGCGCCAAGGCCGAGGCGGAGGCCAAGGCGGCCCGGTTGCAGCGCGAGCGGGCGGCCACCCACGGCAAGGCCATCGCTCGACCCAAGAGCCGCAATGACCCGAGCATCCTGGCCGGCATCGGCGAGGCCCGCCACACCAACAAGATCACGTGCCGCGACTGCAAGAGCATCCAGTGGCTGCCCGCCGGCTGGGAGCCGACCCTGGCCGACACCACCTACTTCTGCTCGATCTGCGGTCGCCTCCTGCTGTCCCGCTGATCGGCTCACGCTCCGCCTCGGGGAGGGGACTGCCGACCCGCCGCTAGATGTCGCCGTCAGAGTGCGTAATCACCCGTAGTACGGCGGCATAGATACGGGGATTCACCTAGAAGACGCGTTCACTCTTTCGCCTGAGCCGGGGCGACTCATACAATGCGGCCGACTCGAGGCAGGAGCGTCTGAATGGCTCTTTGGTGGATCGGCAACATCCTCCTTATCTTCGTCATCCCGCCGGTGGTGCTGCTGCTGCTGAACAAGGTCCTCCGGCCAATCCTCGAGATCGATCGGTACGTGGCCGACGTGCTCGAGCACGGGGTACTGCTCACCGGGACCCTCGACGCGGTGCCGAACCTGGTCCGCACGTGCGAGCTCACCGGCCAGTGCCGTCTCAACGTGACGCGCTACGGGCTCGCTCTGGCCCGGCTGCTTCCCGACTGAACCCGCCGTCCCCGCTTCGTCTCCCCTTAGACAACTCACAAAGGAGCCGCCAATGGGTGCCGCCACGATCGGGACGTTGGTAGGCGTGACGATCATCGTCGCCGCCCTCGCCGCCTACCTGATCACCATCTCCTATGTCCTCTACCGGGTCAGCTTCAGGTTGGGGACGGTGCTCATCGGCGTGCGGGCGATCGTCGCCCAGACCGATGCAGTTCCCAAATACGTCGGCATCATCCTGAACGACGTCATGGCCATCGACCAGGCGGCTCACCAGCTCCTGTCCTGGGGGAAGACGCCCGAGGACATCTCCAAGGTCAGCCGCATGAGGGCAATGGCCCCCTGATCTTCGTCGCACCACTCAGGAGGAATCGCGATGCGCCTGCTCAGGAGAAAGAAGTCAGAGGACGCCGGCCAGGAGCCCGCCGGATCGGAGGGTCAGGGCGACGGCGCGGTGGCGGTGAGCGCCGACGGAGCCGCCGGCGAGCCCGCCGACCGTGAGCCCACCGCCGTGGCGGCGGGCCGCGCCGATGGCGAGGTGGCGGCGGCCAGCGCCGACGGCGAGGACGCCGGCGCGGGCGACGGCGGGGGACCCGGCGACGCCGCCATCGCCATGGTCGACGCCCAGCAGGACGCCGACGGGCAGGAGGAGGTGGCGGCGGCTCCTCCGGCTCCCCAACCCATGGCCGCCGGGCCGCCGCTCGAGGAGGAGGGCGACGAGCGTCTCCCGGCCAGCTTCTACTTCGAGGGCCTCCTGAAGTTGAAGGACGACCGGCCGCCCAGCCGGGAGGAGCTCGACCGTCAGGCGGCGGCCGACTTCCAGGCCGCCATCGCCCCGGCGGTGGGCCCGCTGCACGAGCTGGTGCCCGACGCGTCCGGCCCCGAGGACGCGCTGCGCCAGCTCACCGAGCGCTGGGAGGAGCCCCTTCCCGATCCCGAGGGCGAGGCGGCGCGAGGCCAGGACCCGTTCACGCGGGGCCCGGCGGAGACGGCCGTCTATTACCGGATTCGACGGCACTTCGACAGCCCGCGGCGTCACGTGGGCTTCGGGCGTGAGGCGTGGCGCCCGCCGCCCGGACTGGCGCGCGAGGCGATGCCCAACCGGGGGCGGACGCGCCAGGAGCTGCCCAGCGGTCGGCGGTCGCGCCGGTCGTAGCGCCTTCGCCGTTCCGGGCGCGCTCGTGGTCGTCAGATGACCCTGAGCGCGCCCAGAATGTAATTGGGGGGCGTCAGTCCAACCGGGCGGCGATGGCGGCCTGGCCCACGCTGATGGCGCCGTCGTTGGGCGGAAGCAGGCGGTGGACGAGGACGCGGAGGCCCGCCTCGGCGACCCGGCGGGCCACCACCTCGGTGAGCCGGGCGTTCTGGAACACCCCACCGCTGAGGGCGACGGTGTCCAGGCGGTTCTGGCCGGCCAGGGCGACGGCGGTGTCGGCCACCGCCCGACCCAGGCCGTCGTGGAAGGCGGCGGCGATCTCGGGGACGGCCGTGCCCCGCTCCCGCTCGTCGACGACCCGGGCGACCAGCGGCGAGGGGTCGACGACGGTCAGCCCGCTCTCGGCGGCGGTCTCGACCTCCCACCCGGGGGCGTCGCCGATCGGGACGGCCGCGGATGCGGCCTCGAGTTCGATGGCGGCCTGGGCCTCGTAGGTCACCCGCGGCCGCAGGCCGCACAGGGCGGCCACCGCGTCGAAGAGGCGCCCGGCGCTGCTGGTCAGGATCGTCTCCGGGCGCTCCACCATGGCCAGGACCGCCGGCCAGCGCTCGTCGACACCGCGGCCGTACTCGGCGGCGGCGTCGGGCCCCAGGGCGGTGCGGGCCCACGAGAGCGCCATCCGCCAAGGCTCGCGGATCGCCTGGTTGCCCCCCGGGAGGCGCACGGGGCGGAGGTGCCCCACCCGGCGGTAGCTGTCGAGGTCGCAGACGAGGAACTCGCCGCCCCACAGGGTGCCGTCCGGCCCCATGCCCAGGCCGTCGAAGGCCACGCCCAGCACCGGCTCCTCCACGCCGTGCTCGACCAGACACGACGCCACGTGGGCGTGGTGGTGCTGCACGGCCAGGGTGGGCAGATCGGCCTCCACCGCGAACTTGGTCGACAGGTACTCGGGATGGAGGTCGTGGGCGATCACGTCTGGGGCCACGCCGGCCAGGTGGCACAGGTGCTCGACGGCCTGGAGGAACGAGCGGTAGGCGGCCAGGTGCTCGAGGTCGCCAATGTGGTGGCTGGCGACGACGTTCTGCCCCTTGGCCACCGCCACCGTGTTCTTGAGCTCGGCGCCCACCGCCAGCACCTGGCGGCGGGCGGGCGCGAGCAGGGGGACGGGCTCGGGCGCGTAGCCCCGGGACCGGCGCACCATCTGCACCCGCGACGGCGTGGCCCGCACGACCGAGTCGTCGCAGCGGATGTGGATGGCCCGGTTGTGGGTGAGGATCAGGTCGACCATGGGCCCGAGCCGCTCGATGGCGTCGGTGTCGTCGTGGGCGATGGGCTCGTCCGAGAGGTTGCCGCTGGTCATGACGAGGGGCCGGGCCAGGCGGTCCATGAGGAGGTGGTGGAGCGGGGTGTAGGGGAGCATGAGCCCCAGCTCGGGCAGGCGGGGGGCGACCCGCGCGGCGACCAGCGCCTCGGAGCCCGGCGCCCGGGGCGCCAAGACGATCGGCCTCCGAGGGGAGGCGAGGGCCTCCTCGGCGCCCGGCGTGAGCCGGCACAGGCGGCGCGCCGTCTCCAGGTCGGGGACCATGAGGGCGAAGGGCTTGTCGTCGCGGGCCTTGCGTCGGCGCAGCTCGGCCACCGCCTCGGGCTGGCCGCCGTCGACGGCCAGGTGGTAGCCGCCGAGCCCCTTCACCGCCACCACCCCGCCCGCCTCCAGCGCGGCCGCCGCCTGCGCGAGGGCGTCCTCCCGTTCGGCCCGCAGGGCGCCGCCGGCGCCGAGCAGCCGGAGGTGGGGACCGCACACCGGGCAGGCGTTGGGTTCGGCGTGGAAGCGGCGGTTGGCGGGGTCCTCGTACTCCTTGCGGCAGTCGTCGCACATCGGGAAGACCGCCATGGTCGTGGCTTCCCGGTCGTAGGGGATCGAGAGGATGATCGTGTAGCGGGGGCCGCAGTTGGTGCAGTTGATGAAGGGGTACCGGTAGCGGCGGTCGGTGGGGTCGACCAGCTCGGCGGCGCAGTCGTCGCAGGTGGCCACGTCGACGCTGACCGCCACCGCCGGCGCCCCCTCGGCCCGGCTGTCGACGATGTGGAACGCCGACCGCTCCGGCGACACGGCCAGGGGGTCGACGCCGATGCTGGCGATGCGCGCCAGCGGCGGCGCCTCCTCGAGGAGGCGCCGCTGGAGCTCGTCGACGTCCTCGGTCAGCCCCTGCACGTCGATGGTCACGCCCCGGCTGTCATTGGCCACCGACCCCGTCAGCCCCAGCTCGACCGCGCAGCGGTAGACGAAGGGGCGGAACCCCACGCCCTGCACGGTGCCGGTCACACGGATGCGGCGGGCTTCAGTGGTCACGGGGAAGGCGCGTCATCGAACGGGCAGTGGTTATGTGTCGCTTTCGACACATAACCACCGCCGGTTGCCGATGGGGGTCAGCAGATCCGGGGGAGGGGGTCGCCGACGAGCATGTCGACGATGCGGTTGCCCCCGAAGCCGGTGTTGAGGATCACGATGCCGGGAGGCTCCTCGCGGATCTCGCCGATGATTGCGGCGTCGGAGCCCAGCGGGTGCGCCCTCATGGCGGCGAGGGCGGCGTCGGCCTCCTCGGCGGGGACGACGGCGACGAGCTTGCCCTCGTTGGCCACGTACAGCGGGTCGATCCCGAGGATCTCGCAGGCGCCGTTGACGATGTTCCGCACCGGGATGGCCGACTCCTGGAGGACGACCGAGATCTCGGCCGCCCGGGCCAGCTCGTTGCACACGGTGGCCACGCCACCCCGGGTGGGGTCGCGCAGGAACCGGGTGTTGGGGGCGGCGGCGAGCAGCTTGGCCACCAGGTCGTTGAGCGGCGCGGTGTCGGAGGGGATGTCGGCCTCCAGGGCGAGGTCGCCGCGGGCGATCAGCACGGACACCCCATGGTCGCCGATCTTCCCGGACACGAGCACCTTGTCCCCCGGCTTCACCGCTTTGGCGCTGAGCCGCACGCCGGCCGGGATGACGCCCACGCCGGCGGTCGTGATGTAGACGCCGTCGGCCGCCCCCTTGTTCACCACCTTGGTGTCGCCGGTGACGATGTCGACGCCGGCGTGCAGGGCGGCCTCGTGCATGTCGGCGACGATCCCGTGCAGCTCGGCGATCGGGAAGCCGTCCTCGAGGACGAAGGCGGCCGACAGCCACTTGGGCGACGCCCCCATCATGGCCAGGTCGTTGACCGTACCGTGGACGGCCAGGTGGCCGATGGAGCCGCCGGGGAAGCGGCGGGGCTTGACCACGAACGAGTCGGTGCTGAACGCCACTTGGTCGCCCGACGGCAGCTCGAGGACGGCGCCGTCGGTCATGGCCTCGAGGGTGTCGTTGCGGAAGGCCTCGAGGAAGACGGCGTCGATGAGCGCCGCCGACGCCTTGCCGCCCGCCCCGTGGGCCGAGTTGACGAACTCGTCCTTGAGGCGGGGGCGCCGCCGCCGGAACGCCTCGATGCGCTCGAGGACGATCTCCTCGCGTGAGGGGGTGTGCCCGTCGCCCGCGCCGCCGGGGACGGTGGCCTGGGTCATCCCGAGGTCACCGGCTCCGGCTCGGCCGCCCGCACCGGGATGGTGGCGGCCCGGGTGAAGCGGCCGTAGTTGTAGTAGGCGGCGCAGGCGCCCTCGGACGACACCATGCAGGTGCCGATCGGGGTCTCGGGCGTGCACGCGGTGCCGAACACCTTGCACTCCCACGGCTTGATGACGCCCTTCAGCACCTCACCGCACTGGCAGGCCTTCGGGTCGGCGACGCGGACACCGGGCACGTCGAAGCGCAGCTCGGCGTCGAAGGGGGCGAACTCGTCGTTGAGCTTCAGAGCCGACTGGGAGATGAAGCCGAGGCCCCGCCACTCGAAGTGGGGACGCAGCTCGAAGACCTGGCCCAGGATCTTGAGGGCCCGTGGGTTGCCCTCGTCGGCCACCGCCCGGGTGTACTGGTTCTCCACCTCGCAGCGGCCGTCCTTGATCTGGCGGAGCAGCATCACGATGGCCTGGAGGATGTCGAGGGGCTCGAAACCGGCGGTGACCAGCGGCTTGCCGTAGTCGCGGGGCACGAACCGGTAGGGGCGGTTCCCGATCACGGTGGAGACGTGGCCGGGGCCGAGGAAGCCGTCGAGGCGCAGGTCGGGTGACTCGAGGATGGCCTTCAGGGGCGGGACGATCGTCACGTGGTTGCAGAAGACCGAGAAGTTGGTGACGCCCCGCTCCTTGGCCTTGAGGAGGGTGACGGCGGTGGAGGGGGCGGTGGTCTCGAACCCGACGGCGAAGAAGACCACCTGGCGGTCGGGGTTGGCCTCGGCGATCCGGAGGGCGTCGAGGGGGGAGTAGACCATGCGGACGTCGGCGCCATGGGCCTTGGCCTCGAGCAGGTTCTCCTGGCCGCCGGGCACCCGCATCATGTCGCCGAACGAGGTGAAGATCACACCCGGCGTCTTGGCCACGGCGATGGCGTCGTCGACCCGGCCCATGGGGATGACGCAGACCGGGCAGCCCGGACCGTGGACCAGCTCGACCGACTCGGGCAGCACGTTCTCGATGCCGTGCTTGTAGATCGTGTGGGTGTGGCCCCCGCACACCTCCATGAACTTGAGGTGGCGGTCGCCCGCCAGCGCCTCGATCTGGGCGACGGTGGCCCGGGCCGCCGCCGGGTCGCGGAACTCGTCGACGTATTTCACAGCGGCGCCTCCTGGCTGAACTGCTGTATCTCGTCGTCGTAGACGGACCCCATGAGTTTCAGGAACTCGAGGGTGCGGGCGGCCTCCTCCTCGTCGATCTTGCTCATGGCGAAACCGACGTGGATCAGGATCCAGTCGCCTTCCTTGATGCCGCCGGCCTCGCCGAGGACCAGGCCGATGTTGACCTCACGGCGCACCCCGTCGACGTCGGCGATCCCGCGATGCTCCTTCTCGTCGACGATCTCGACCAGCTGTCCGGGGATTCCGAGGCACATCACACACCTTGCCTTCCTCCGCGACCGGCGCCCTTGGCGCGGCGCGGAACGGTTCGAACGAACAATTCTCTCATCGATGGCGGGGCTTTGGTCACGGCCCGGCCCTCACGCCCTTGTCGAGCGTGTCGTAGCGGTCGACCAGATCGACGAGCAACCGGCGGACGTCACGGAGCGAGTCCACGGAGGCCCGCAGCACCTCCCGGCCGGCGTCGGTGAGGATGTAGGTCCGGCGGGCGGGACCGGCCTGGCTCGGCTCCCACCACGAGCTCACCAGCTCGTCCTTCTCCATCGACCGGAGGTAGCGGTAGAGCCCGCCCGGCTCCGCTCCCTGGATGCCCAGCCGCCGGACCTGCTCGAGCAGCTCGTAGCCGTGCGACGGCCCCTCGGCGAGGAGCAGCAGCAGGCACGGCTTGAGGTAGTGCCGGGGAAGGGCGGCCGCCCCGTTCTCGCGAGGGTCGCGCGGCGCGCTCATCAGGCTGGCTGCCCCCCCGTGGCCCGCAGCACCCGCTGGGCGCCGCAGGCCTCCTCCTCGGCCGAGGACATCTGGCACCAGCACTCGTCGCTGCAGGGCCCCGACGACGGCCGGGCCAGGTCGGCAAAGGCGGTGGCGAACTCGGCCTCGCCCTCGATCAGGCCGCGGGCCGACAGGGCGTACCAAGACCCGTCGCGGACGAGGTAGCCGTCGGCCACCAGCCCGTCCAGGTGCTCGGTGCACTCCGGGGCGTCGATGTCGAGGAACCGCCGGACCAGCGCCACGTCGACAAGGTCGCCGAGCCCTTCTCCCCGGAGCCAGTACATGGCCCTGAGGATCTCGCTGCGCCAATAGACCGTGCGCAGGATCTCGGACTTGGGGATGGAGCTCATCGACCCTCCTGGGCCATCAGCGGGGCGCGATGGCCAGTAGATGAACACCGAGTACATACAGGATACATCTAGGGATCGAACAACCGCCGGTGGTTTCGGGCAGAATGAGCCGGCCCGGTCGAGCCGGGAGCCCCCCGAGCAGAGAGGACCCTGCCCCATGGCCCGTCGCTGAGTGAGTCGTGGAGGGTCGTCCGGTCGGACGACCGCCCTCACGACCGCCGGGGTCGTGCCGGGGGGACGACAGGCTCGCTGAGCCTCCTCCGGGCGCCCCGGCGGTGACCCTGCTGGCCCGCCGGCCACCCGCCCGCCCGATCCCGAGGAGGTACCTCCCCAACATGCCGTCCGCGCCCGCCGACGCACCGACCGGCGCCGCACCCGGCGCCCCGCCGCCCTACCTCACCGCCCTCGCGCCCGTGGTCGCCGACGTGATCGAGCCGCAGGCGGCGTCCGTCGACCGCGAAGGCACCTACCCCCGGCCGGCCCTCGATGCCCTCAGCCAGGCGGGCCTCCTCGGACTGGTGAGCGCGGCGGACGTGGGTGGCGGAGGTCAGGGCCTCCGGGCCGCCGCCGCCGTGGTCCAGGAGCTGGCCCGCCACTGCGCCTCCACCGCGATGGTGGTGCTCATGCACTACGCCGCCGCCGCCGTGCTCGAGGCCCACGGCCCCCGGGAGGTGCGGGAGGCGGTGGCGGCGGGGCGCTACGTCAACACCGTGGCCTTCTCGGAGAGAGGCTCCCGGAGCCACTTCTGGGCGCCGATGAGCACGGCGGTGACCGAGGGCGACGGGCGGGTCCGCCTCGACGCCAGCAAGAGCTGGGTCACCTCGGCCGGCCACGCCGACGGCTACGTGTGGTCGAGCCGCCCGCTGGCCGCCGAGGGCGCGAGCACGCTGTGGCTCGTCCCGGGTGACGCCCGCGGGCTCTCCGTGGGCGCCCCGTTCGACGGGCTCGGCCTCCGGGGGAACGCCTCGAGCCCCATGTCGGCGGACGGCGTGGTCCTCGGCGCCGACGCCATGCTCGGCCCCGACGGCGGCGGCTTCGACGTCATGATCGGCACGCTCCTCCCCTGGTTCCAGGTCATGAACGCCGCCTTCTCGGTGGGGACGGCCGACGCCGCCACGACCAAGGCGGCCGCCCACGTGGCCCGGACCCGCCTCGAGCACCTCGACCAGTCGCTCGCCGAGAACCCGGTCACCCGGTCGTATGTCGCCCGCATGCGGCTGCGGACGGACGCCGCCGGCGCCCTGCTCTGCGACACCCTCGACGCCGTCGAGTCGGGGCGGGAGGACGCCGTCCTCCGAGTGCTCGAGGCCAAGGCGCTGGGGGGAGAGACCGCCGCCGAGGTCACCGAGCTGGCCATGCGGGTCTGCGGAGGCGCCGCCTTCCGCAAGGAGCTCGGCGTGGAACGCCACTTCCGGGACGCCCGGGCCGCCACCGTCATGGCCCCCACCACCGACGCCCTCTACGACTTCATCGGCCGGGCCGTCTGCGGCCTGCCGGTGTTCTGAGCCGCCATGCCGGCACACGACGAGGTCCTGGCGATGGGCGCGGTGGCCTACGACGCCAAGGTGGTCAACATCTGGGAGGGCTTCCGGCGGTGGTTCCTGGCCAACGGCCTGCCCTTCGACTACGTCCTCTACTCGAACTACGAGCGCCAGGTCGAGGCCCTGGCCGCCGGGGAGGTCCACTTGGCGTGGAACTCGCCGCTGGCCTGGATCCGGTCCGGGCGGCTGGCCCGGGTCACCGGGCGGGAGGCACGGGCGCTGGCGATGCGCGACACCGACTGCGACCTGACCTCGGTCGTCGTCGTGCGCACCGACTCGGGCGTCGACGAGGTGCCCGACCTCCTAGGGCGCACGATCGGAGTGGGGGCGGTCGACTCGCCCCAGGCGACGCTGATCCCGCTCACCCACCTGCGTTCCCTCGGACTGGTCCCGGGGCATCACGTGGAGGTCCGCCGCCACGACGTCGGTGTGGGCAAGCACGGCGACCACGTCGGGGGGGAACGGGAGGCCGCCCGCGCCCTGATGGCCGGCGAGGTCGACGCCTCCTGCATGATCGACGCCAACCACCTCCTGTTCGCCACCGAGGGCACGTTCCCTCCGGGGAGCACGCGGGTGCTCACCCAGACGCCGCCGTACGACCACTGCAACTTCACCGCCTTCGAGCCCGGTCCGAGCGACCTGCTCGAGCGGTTCCGCTCGCTGCTGCTGGCGACGTCCTACGACGACGCCGACGTGCGGCCCCTCCTCGACCTCGAGGGCCTGAAGGAGTGGCGGGACGGCCGGACGTCGGGCTACGGGCAGCTCGAGCGGGCGGTGGACGATGTTGGTTTCTACGACGCCAAGGGTTATGTCGCCGCCGCCGACTATCGACCTTGAGGACCTGGGCTTCGACCGGGGCGCCCACGTCCTGCTGAAGCGGGCCCTGGCGCCCCTTGCCCCCGGGACGAGGGTGGCGGTGCGCGGGCGGGCGCCCGACCTGGCCGTCCACCTGGTCGCGTGGTGCCGGGCGCAGGGGCACGAGGTCGAGCCGGCGGGACATGGGGACGGCCCCGCCGTCGCCGGCAGCGGCGCCGACGACCTGGCCGGCTCGGTCATCCGGGGGACGGCGGTGGACGACCGCTGGCGGGGCGCCGAGCGGGCGGGGGCGGGCGACGGGGGAGAGGTGGCCGACCGGGCCCGGCCGACCTGGGGCCTGGCCGCCCGGGGGGCGCTGGTGGAGGCCGGCGGCCCGGAGTTCCGCTTCCCCCTCGACACCAAGGCAGAGGTGTGGGCCGGCACGGCCGCCGCCATCTACCGCCAGGCGGTCGCCGCCCAGTGGGACCCGGCCACCGCCGTGGACTGGGGTGCCCCCGTCGACCTCCCCCCCGAGGTGGAGGCGGCGGTCGTCACCGTCATGACCTACCTGGTCGAGAACGAGAACGCCGCCCTCGTCGTGCCTGCCCGGTTCCTCGGCCAGGTGCACCCCCACTTCCGAGAGGTCGTGGGCGTCCTCGCCGTCCAGGTCGCCGACGAGGCTCGCCACGTCGAGGTCTTCTCCCGCCGGGCCGGGCTGAAGGGCGGAGCGGCGGGCCGCTCGTCGGCCGGCGGGCAGGCGTCGCTCCTCACGCTGCTCGAGGAACCCGACTTCGCCGTCGCCCACTTCCTCCTGTCGGTACTGGGGGAGGGCACGTTCCTCTCGCTGCTCTCGTTCCTGGATCGCCACGCCCCCGACCCCGTCACCCGGCAGGTCACCCGCCTGGCCCTAGCGGACGAGGCTCGCCACGTGGCCTTCGGCATGGCCCACCTCGAGCACGTGCTGGGCGCCGATCCAGGGCTGCGCGGCCGCCTGGCCGCCGCCGTGCGCCACCGCCACGACGCGCTGGCCCACACCGCCGGGCTCAACGAGGAGGTGTTCGACGCCCTGATCGTCCTGGCCGCCGGCTCGTGGGAGCCGGCCGCGGTGGCGGCCGGCTTCGCCCGGGTGCAGGCGCTGGAGGCGGAGATGGCCGACGGCCGGCGCCGCCGCCTGGTGAGGCTCGGCTACCCGCCCGGAGAGGCGGCCGAGCTGGCCGCCCTGCATACCCGCAACTTCATGTGACCACCGCCAGTCCGGCGGTGCTCAGCGGCGCAGCGTCAGCAGGCGGTCGGCGACCTCGTCGACGGCGGCGACGACCGGGTCGTCGGGGGCGAAGTCGTAGAGGGGCGTGCCCACGAGGTCGGCGTCGAGGACGGCGTCGCTCCAGGGCAGGTGGCCGTCGAGGTTGAGGTTGTGGCGCTCGCAGTACTCGGCCATGGCCTCGAGGTCCCCGGGTCGCCGGAGCTTGTTGGCGATGACCCCAACGTGCTTGATGGGCAGCTCGGCGGCCAGGGCGGCCATGCGGCGGGCCGTCTCGTAGGACCGGTAGTACGGCTCGACAACCAGCAGGAGGACGTCGACGTTGCGGGTCGTGCCCCGGCTCAGGTGCTCGGGCGAGGCCTCGAGGTCGAGGATCGTCACCACGTCGGTCTCGGTGCCGACGTCGTTGAGCAGCCCGCTGACGGTGGCGTGGGCCGAGCACAGGCAGCCCTCGTCGGCGTGGGAGGGCATGGCCATGAGCAGCACCCGGATGCCGTCGGGGGCGGCCGTCCCGAAGCGGTCGACGACGGCGGCGACGGGCTCCTTGAGGGCGGTGCCGTCGAGCCGGCGGGACACCAGGCTGGTCGGGAGCGGGGCGGTGGCGGCGGCCGCCGCCCGGTCGACGCCCAGGGCGACGGCCACGTTGGGGTTGCTGTCACCGTCGACGACCACGACCCGCTTGCCCCGGCGGGCCATGAGGCGGGCCAGCGTCGCCGAGAGGGTCGTCTTGCCGGCCCCGCCCTTGCCGGCGACCGCCACCCGGAGCGAGCCGGGTGCGGTGGTGCCGCCGATGTCCTCCGCCGTCAGGTCGCTGGTGGTCGTCTCGCTCACAGTTCAGGTCCAACCCGGCCGGCGGCGGGAGGATTCCCGCCCCGACCTGACGTCGTGGGGTCAGGGAAGGGGCTCGACCGCAGGCGTCTCGGCGACCGCCGCCACCGCGCCCACTCCGGCGGCCGCGCTGATGGCGTCGTACCGGCCGAGGTAGGCGGTGAGGAAGCGACGCCCCTCACGCAGGGCGCCGGCCCACGCATGCAGCCACTCGACGCCCTCGTCGGTGAGGCGGTAGCTGCGGCGGGCGGGCCCCGCCGAGGAGTGCTCCCACCACGAGGCGACCAGGCCGTCCTGCTCCATCACCCGCAGCGCCCGGTAGAGGCCGCCCGGGTCGACGTTGCGCAGGCCCAGCTCGCCGATCTGCTCGAGCAGGTCGTACCCGTGGGCTGGGGACTCGGCGATCAAGAGCAGCAGGCTCGCCCTCAGGTAGTTACGGGGAAGTCCGCCCTGGGGCTCCTCCATCGTCGTGTTCCTCACTGTGGTCCCTCCCTACGCCGGTGACGAAGTGTGTGCTGCGGGTCGCGATCAGTGGTCGTGGTCGTGGGCGGCGGCCCGCTCGGCCTGGCAGGCGGCCGCCTCCTCGGGCGAGTTGTGGCACCAGCAGTCGGCGCTGCACTCGCCGTGGGTGGGGCGGGTGAGCTCGCTGAACGACGTGGCGAACTCGAGGGCGCCCTCCCGCCGGCCCGTCTCCGACAGCGCGTAGCGGTCGCCTGCGCGCTCCACGTAGCCCTCCTCGACCAGGCGGTCGAGGTACCGGACGCCGATCTCGGCGTCGACCCCAAGGAAGCGCTCGAGCAGCGAGGCGTCGATCTGGTCGCCGAAGCCCTCCCCCCGCAGCCAGTACATGACCTGGAGGATCTCGCTACGCCAGTAGAGGGCCTGCAGCGCTTCGGACTTGGGCGGGTGCATGACCTCGGTCATCGATGCCTCCCCTGGGCGAATGCCGTTCTCTTAGTATTGTGACAGCCGAGGGCGCCGACCGGCAGGGAAACCGTGCAAGCACCACCTGACGCCGGTTTCAGATAGGTGTAGTCTACATCTAGTTAGCCCGTCCAAGGGGGGTACTTCGCACATGGCAGATGCACGTAGAGGTCGCGGCAGCTCGAAGAGCTCGGGTGGCACCAACACCACCACGCGCGGCAAAGAGCAGACCGGCGAGCTCGTCAGCGGCCAGGGTGGTCCCACGTTCACCGAGGGTGGGGTCATGCCCGGCGGCGCCCAGATGGAGAACTGGCGCGACAACCCGATGGACCCCATGGCGCCCATCGGCGTGCGTTCGCGGGCGGTCGAGCCGGACACCTCGATCCTGCGCATGGGCCCGCTGGAGAAGGTCTACCTGATCTGGATGGTCGGGGGCTCCTGTGACGGCTGCACCGTGGCCGTCTCCGGTGCCACCCACCCCCGGGTAGAGCACCTGCTGGCCGGCATCATCCCGGGCCTGCCCCGGGTGGAGCTGATCCACACCGTCGTCTCCGTCGAGGTGGGCCCCGAGTGGACCCACAACCTGTTCATGGCCGAGCGCGGCGAGCTCGACGCCCCCTACGTCATCACGTGGGAGGGCTCGGTGATGGACGAGTCCATCGCCGGCGACGGCTACTGGATGGGCCTCGGCGAGGACCCGCAGACCGGCCGCCAGATCACCTCGCTCGAGTGGCTCGACCGTCTGGCCCCCGGCGCCGCCGCCGTCATCGCCATCGGCACCTGCGCCACTTGGGGCGGCATCCCGTCGGCCAAGGGCAACGTCACGAACTCCATGGGCGTCATGGACTACCTCGGCAAGGACTACCGCTCCGCCTTCGGAGTGCCGGTGGTCAATGTCCCCGGCTGCTCGCCCATCGGCGACAACTACCTGGAGACCGCCGCGGCGGTCTGCCTCTTCCTCAACGGCCTGGCCCCGCTTCCCGAGTTCGACGAGCTCGGGCGCCCGGCGTGGCTGTTCGGCGAGACGGTCCACCGCCACTGCCCGCGGGCCGGCTACTACGAGGAAGGCGTGTTCGCCAGGGAGTACGGCGACAAGGAGTGCCTGGTCGAGCTGGGCTGCTGGGGCCCGGTCGTGCAGTGCAACATCGCCGAGCGGGGCATCGTCGACGGCCACGGCGGCTGCATGCAGGTCGGCGGCATCTGCATCGGCTGCACCATGCCCGGCTTCCCCGACAAGTTCAGCCCGATCACCGAGATCGCGCCGGGGTCGATGATCTCCTCCACGACCTCCAAGATCGTGGGCGGGTTCATCCGCAAGATGCGCTACGTCTCCCGGATGGACAAGAACATGACGAACCGCTGGGAGAACGACGCCCCGTCGGGGTGGGCCCGGGCCAAGATGGGCCCCCGCGGCGCCACCAAGACGCTGCACAAGTTCTACGCCAAGTACCAGCACAGCCACGAGGGTGGCCACGGCGGCAAGAAGCTGTACGGCGAGGACTCCAACACCGCCGGCGTCGGCCGCTTCGAGGGCGGCAAGGGCCACGGCCAGGAGGCTGCGTTCTAGTCACACTCCTCTGGTTCTGAGTCGGGCTCCGGCCCGGCTCAGAACCTTGTCTGTCAAGTCAAGGTCAACCACTCACCCCAAAGGGGAGTAGCAGCGTATGTGTTTCAAGAACCTGCCCATTGAGTTCGACGAGAGCGGCAAGGCCCACCTGCGTGAGGGGGTCAAGGACCCCTACGCGGTGAGCACCGCCCAGCCCAAGCGCTACGTGCGCCGCCGGGAGGGCCCGGGCGCCCAGCTGGCCGCCCCGCCCCGCCTGCGGGACTGGAACATCGACCCCATGACCCGGGTGGCCGGCGCCCTGGCCGTGCACACGGTGTTGGACCTGGAGAACC
>DATAAF010000013.1:0-2315 GCA_036260255.1 Acidimicrobiales bacterium
CCGCTACGCCACCGTCAGCCAGCTGCGCCGCACCCTGGGCCGCTACGGCTTCCCCCCGGTGTCGCCGCCCCCCGCCGGCCCCCACCCCGAGGTCGACCCCGAGGCGCCCGCGCCCCGGCGGGCGTCGTTCGGCGTCGGCGCCGACGGGGCCTGGCGCCTGTCGGCCCTGCTGCCTCCCGACGAGGGGGCGGTGGTGGAGGGGGCGTTGTCCCGGGCCCGCTCCGAGCTCATCGCCGCGGCGGAGAGCGAAGAGGACAAGCGCACCGTGACCTGGGCCGACGCCGTGGCGGCGGTGGCCGAGCGCCACCTCTCCTCCGACGCCGCCGCCCGCCCCCACGCCGAGCGCCACCTGGTCCACATCCACCTCGAGGTCGACGCCCAGGGCCCCTTCGCCTCCTTCCACCTGGGCCCCTTCCTGCCCGACGCCCTGCGCCGCCAGCTGGGCTGCGACGCCCGGGCCCGCCTCGTCATCCGCCACGGGGGCGTGGCCTTGAGCGTGGGGCGCTCCGCCCGCATCGTCCCCCAGCGCACGAGGGTGGCCATCGAGCAGCGCGACGGGGGCTGTCGGGTCCCCGGCTGCGACCGCCGCCGGTGGCTGCAGGTGCACCATCTCGCCCACTGGGAGGACGGCGGGCCCACCGACACGGCGAACCTCGTTGCGCTGTGCTCCAAGCACCACCGCCTCCACCACCGGGGGCTGCTCGCCATCGCCGGCCACGACGCCGACGACCCCGGTGGGCTGGTCTTCACCGACGCCCGGGGACGCCGTCTCACCGGCTCGGGCCGGCCGGCCCCACCAGAGCATCTCGAGGTGACGGCCACCTACAGCCATCCCAGCGGCGAGCGCCTCGATCCCGCCTGCGTGTGGTTCCGCCCGCCCCCCGACAGCCCACCGCCGCGAGTGGTCACCGAACCGTTGCCCACCGACGTCTACCGGCCCCACCCCACGTCGTTCGCCGTGTACCTGCCCGGGCCGGCGACGGCCGCCGGCGACAACGGCTGGGGCCCCGACAGTGGGTCTCCTAGATCGCCTGGCCGCTGTCGATCGCCGACTCGGAATCGACCTCGAGAGCGGTAGGCCCGGTTCGAAGCGACTCGCTCGTCTGACCGTTGCCGCGATTTCGCCCATTTCCATGGTCCCCTTGGCGCTGCGTTATGGAACGCCAAGCACGACCGCGACGTGGCTGCGGGGCTTCGTCGTGAGGGCGTGGTGGCCAGTGGCCACGTAGTCGACGTGCGAACGAAGGGTCCACTGGGAGCGGTTGCAGCCGAGGAGGCGAAGGTCGGGTTTCCGGCCACAGGGGAGAACGTCAGCACTTGGGTGACGGTCGCGGCCGCGCCCTCGAGGGGCCCGACAGTTGTGCGGTACCTACGAAGTGACCCTTCTACCGCCCGGCTAGTCGATGACCCAGCGCCACGTGACGGCGTCAGGCCTGTGGTTGTAGGCGTGTTGTTCTTGCTCGCGTGGATCGGTTACGTCGTTGCCTCGGCTCTCTCGCGAGGACGCCGGACGGGATACCGATATGTGCCAGCCCCCTGCCTGCGGCGTCGGCGCCTTGAATTGCAGCACTGTTCTGGGCGGCCGCCAGCCCAGGAGCGCCCGGCACGGCCACTATGCGGCGCCGTAGGGCAGCCTTCGGGCAGTATTCGCCTATGACGACACTCGTGGTCCTTGATCAGGGCGGGTCTATCTCGATCTCCTTCGATGACCTTCTGAAGTACCACGGCAGGAGCTCGATCGCCGGCGTCGCCCACGCTTTCAAGGCGATGGAGCGCGCTTTGCCACTGCTGTCCCCCGGTGAACCGCCCGAGCGCTATGACATCACTGTCGAGAGCGGTTTCCCCGGCGGAGGCGCACGCGATGCCTTCGAAATGGTTACCCGGGCGGTCACGGGCGACCGCTACCGGCTGGCGTCCGAGCCTGCCGGGGCGGAGGCTCCGGAGGCTCCGGGAGGCCATTTCTTCTTCCGTCTCGGCTACCGGGGAACAGTGGTGGACCTGGTCGCGCGTGCCGGCCTCGTGCCCGAAGAGTTCCTCCAACTCGCCTGCAGGGAAGCCCCGACGCCGGCCGAGGCCGTTCGCGCGCAGCAGCTCAAGGAGGAGATGGCTGAGCGACTCTTGAGCTTGCCAGCCGACGAGGTCTATGACGCCAACCTTCGCTGACGGATCGCCGCAGTGAGCGCAGGAACGTCACGAAACCACGTGGCGGGACGGGCGGCTCGCGGCGAAGTGGCCGGGTAGGACGTGCCGGTTCGCGTGCGCAGTTTGCGCAAGGGTCCGTGGCCTTGTCGCCGTGCTGGTGCCCGCTGCGCCCC
>DATAAF010000014.1:0-2092 GCA_036260255.1 Acidimicrobiales bacterium
GATGAGGACCTCGGTCTTCGGATCGCCGATCGCTTTGCCCGAGCGCAGGTGGAACGGGACACCGGCCCATCGCCAGGTGTCGACGGCGACGACGATCTCGGCGAACGTCTCGGTCTTCCGATCGGGGTCGACGCCAGTCTCGTTGGCGTAGGCCGGAAGCTCGCGGCCCCCGATCGAACCGGCCGAGTAGCGGGCGCGACGGCTGAACCGCACCGGGTCGTCGTTCCACACGTGGGTCGCTCGCAGCACCTGGGCGCGGGCGCTGCCGAGGTCCGGTCCGCCGATCGTCGATGGCGCCTCCATCGCCACGAGCGCGAGGACTTGGAGGAGGTGGCTTTGGATCATGTCGACCAGGGCCCCGGCTCGCTCGTAATAACCGGCACGCCCCTCGAGGCCGAGCGACTCGTCGAAGGTGATCTGGACCTTGGCGACGTGCTCAGAGTTCAGGACCGGCTCGAAGATCCGATTGGCGAACCGCAGCCCGATGATGTTGAGGATCGTGGAGAACCCGAGGAAGTGGTCGACACGGAAGACGTCGTCCTCGGGGACAAGGGAGGTGAGGAGCTCGTTCAGGGCGGCGGCGCTCGCCGCGTCGTGCCCGAACGGTTTCTCCATCGCGAGCCGCGTGCCGGCGGGCACGCCGATGTCCCGCAGGATCCGACACACGAGCTCGGTGACCGCTGGCGGTAGCGCGAAGTAGATGACGACGGGCGGCTCGCAGCCTTCGATGAGAGCGTGGAGATCGCCGGCGTCGGCGGTGTCGGCGCGGGCGTAGCGACTCCCCCTGATCGCGGTTTCGACGGCAGGTCCTGCGGCGCCGCCCGCTCTGAACGACTCCGCCACCCGACGGCGCCAGCTCTCCTGGTCTATGTCGACTCGGCCGCTGCCGACGAGCTGGATGTCCTTGACGCCGCCCGCCGCGATGAGACCTCCCAGTCCTGGTAGCAGGAGCCGAGACGCGAGATCGCCGGTCGCGCCGAGGATGACGAGGGTTCGCGCGTCCTGCGCCGCGGACTGGTCGCGGGATGGGTCAGGTGA
Source organism: Acidimicrobiales bacterium (assembly GCA_036260255.1). Lineage (GTDB taxonomy): Bacteria > Actinomycetota > Acidimicrobiia > Acidimicrobiales > AC-14 > DASZJY01. The sequence continues at coordinate 1,039 of DATAAF010000014.1, forward strand.
GAATTCGTCGCGTCGCGTCGCCACGGCTGCACGGTAATGCCGGGCGACATTGGACGGTGCGAAAGGGCCGCCGGTCGCGCCGCTGAGGTGCGGGCGCGGAGGTGCCCCCGCCACCCGGGGTCGTCGACGCAGAACGAACGCGCCATGATCGAACGCTGGGGGGAGTGGGGGCACCTCTGAGTGCCCGAGCTGGTTAGGCGGCGAGTGCCTCCGCCGCGGGCGGCTCCAGCGCCCACTCGAGGACTTGGCAGACGTCGGAGGCCAGGTGTGACGTCATCTGCTCGCGCACGGCGTCGGGCACGTCGTCGAGGTCGCCCTCGTTGCGGGCAGGGAGTATGACCTCGGTGAGCCCGGCGCGGTGGGCGGCGAGCACCTTCTGTTTCACGCCGCCGATGGGCAGCACCTGGCCTTGCAGGGACACCTCGCCGGTCATCGCCACGGTCGGCTTGACCAGGCGGCCGGTGAGCAGCGAGACCATGGCGGTCGTCAGGGTGACGCCCGCGGAGGGTCCGTCCTTGGGGACGGGCCGGCGGGGAAGTGGACGTGCACGCGCTTGGAGCCGAGGTCGTCGGGCACGCCCAACTCGTCGGCGTGCGAGCGGACGAATGAGCGGGCGATCTCCGCCGACTCCTTCATCACGTCGCCGAGCTGGCCGGTGATCGCCAGCCCGCCGCCGCCGTCGGTCGGCATCGACGTCGCCTCGACGAACAGCACGTCACCGCCGGCGCCGGTCACGGCCAGGCCGGTGGCCACCCCGGGGACGCCGGTGCGGTCGGCCGCCTCGTCGTAGAACTTCGGCCGGCCGAGGGACGACGCCACGTCGTCCTCGTCGATGACCAGAGGGTTCTCCGCCGTGCCAGCGGCGATCCGGGTGGCCGCCTTGCGGAGCAGGCGGCCGAGTTCCCGTTCCAGGCCCCGCACGCCGGCCTCCCGGGTGTAGCCGGTGACGACGTGCCGCACCGCCGCCTCGGTCACCTCCACCTCGCCGGGGCGGAGCCCGTTGCGCTCCCGCTGCCGGGGCAGCGGGTGGCCGAGGGCGATCATCGCCTTCTCG
>DATAAF010000015.1:0-43439 GCA_036260255.1 Acidimicrobiales bacterium
GCCCACCCGGCGGCCTGCAAGGCGATCGCCTCGGCCCGGCTGAAGAACGACAAGGTCGACGCTCGGACGTTGGCGCAGCTGATGCGGGTCGACCTGTTGGGCGAGGCGTGGATCGCCCCCCGTCCCGTCCGGGAGTTGCGGTGTCGGCGGTCAAGCGGAAATGTCGCGGCGCGTACACGAGCACGTGTAGGTCGCCGGCGGGCGGTGCTCACTCCAGAGGCCCACCTCCCTTCGTGACATCAAGGTGGTCCTTGAGGCGGTAGGACGGCCCGTTGATCGAGATCACCTCGCAGTGGTGGAGGAGGCGGTCCAAGATGGCGGCGGCCAGCACGTCGTCGCCGAACACCGAGCCCCACTCCCCGAAGGCCTTGTTCGAGGTGCAGATGACGCTGCCCCGCTCGTAGCGGCGGCTGATGAGCTGGAAGACCATGTTGGCCTCCGGCCGCGACAGCGGCAGATACCCAACCTCGTCCAGCACCAGCACCGAGGGCTTGAGGTAGGTCTGCAACTTCTTGGCGAACCGCCACGTCGTCTCCGCCTCGGCCAGCTGGCGCACCATGTCGTCGAGGGTGGTGAAGTAGATGGAGAAGCCGGCCTGGCAGGCGGCGATTGCCAACCCCACCGCCAGCATCGTCTTGCCCACCCCGGGCGGGCCCAAGAAGGCCACGTTGGCCCGGGACTCCACGAAGCCCAGGCTGGCCAGGTCCTTGACCTTGCGGGCGTCGAGGTCGGGTTGGAAGGCGAAGTCGAAGGCCTCCAGGGTCTTGTGATGGGGCAGACCCGAGAGCTTGAGGGCGTTGCGGAACCGCCGGCCCTCCCGCACCCCCGTCTCCTCCTCCAGCACCAGGTCCAAGAACTCGAGGTAGCCCATCGTCGAGCTCTCGGCCCGGGCCACGAGCGCCTCGAGGTTCTCGGCCAGGTTGCCCAGGTGCAGTCGCCCCGCCGCGTCGCGCACCCGTGCGGTCATGAGCTCGCTCACGCCACCCTCCCCACCGCGTCGTAGGTGGCCAGGTCCCGGCGGGCCACCGGCGTGGTGGCCTTGGGAATGCGGGCCAGCAGCGGGTCGGCGCCCTCGGGGCCGACGGCCTCACAGGGCGGGAGCTCGGCCGCCTCCGGCGCCCACGGGAGGCCGTCCCAGTGGGAGCGGTCCACCACCCACGATCCCTTGCGTCGGGCCCGGGGGTGGGTGGCCAACAGGGTCGGCTCGGGCCCCAGTGTCCAGATGGCCACGGTGTCGTGGGTCACCCGGCACTCGACGCGCATGCGCCGGCGCACCGCCCGCCACGGCACCGAGTACACGCTGGCCTCGAAGCTGACCAAACAGTCCTTGCCCACCGAGCGCAGGTGGCGGTCACAGACCACGTAGCGCTCGGAGGGGATGGCCCCCAGGGCGGCCCGGTCCGCCTCCGCCCGCAGGGCGATCACCTCGCCATGGGTGCGGTGCACCTGAGCGCGGCGATGCGGCAGCCCGGCGCCGAAGGCGTCGTCCATCTCGGCGACGGAGGCGAACTCCCGCCCGTCCAGCACGCCGTGGCGCACGACGGAGACCTGGCGCTCGACGCGGCCCTTGAACTGGGGGCGCCGAGCGGGCGCCACCACGATCGAGAAGCCGTAGTGAGCGGCAAAGGCGATGGCCTCGGGGTGCAGGGGAACCTCCTGGTTCCGGCGCACGTGCTTGCGCACCACCGTCTTGGTCCGGTCATAGACGATGGTGGCGGGGACGCCGCCGAAGTGCTCGAACGCCCGCCGGTGGCAGTCCCAGAAGGTGACCAGGTCCTGGCTGGTGACGAAGCAGCAGAAGGGGTCGCGGCTGTAGGAGAGCGTCATGTGGAAGCTCCACACGTGCAGCGGGCCGTCGAGTCCCTCGATGAAGCCCTCGTCGCCCCAGTCCACCTGGGCCTGGGCGCCGGGGAGGACCTCGAAGCGGCGGTGCAGTTCCGGAGGCTCCGGCCACAGCCGCTCTCGGGCCTCGGCCACATAGAGCTTGGTCCGCTGGTAGGAGCCGCTGAACCCGTGCTCGTCGACCAGGCGCTGGTGGATGGTGCTGGCTCGCAGCCGGCGCTCCTTCCTGAGCATGGCGTCGATGACGGGCGCGTAGCGCTCGATGATCTTCTTCTTCCTCGGCCGGCAGGCGGTGACCGCCGGCGGCCGGTCGGCGGCGTCGGGCGACAGGTACTTCTTCACCGTCCGCCAGTCGTTGCCGGTCTCGCGGGCGATCTCCGCCCAGGTGGCGCCGGCCTCTCGCAGGGCGCGATAGGCGCGTAGATCCATCCACTCCTCCGTGGAGAGCAACATGGGGTTGGTCGTCCTCCGTGCGTGTCGGTTCGTCCCTTCACGCCGGAGGATGACCATCGCCCCCGGTCAGTTGGTGGATCCCGCCGCGTCTGACCTACACGTCAGGCTGTACACCGAACGACACATCGAGTCGTACGCAGAGCTACACATCCGGTTGTACACCGACATGCGGCTCCTCCTGCGTCACCGGGCCGCCTTGGTCAAGCTGCGGACGACGTTGAAGACCCGGGTGCGGTCGGTGCTGGCCGACCGGGGCATCGACGCTCCCGCGGCGCTTTGGGACGGCCCGGGACGGCGGTGGCTGGCCAAGCTCGAGCTGCCCGAGGTCGAGCGCGAGATCGTCGACGACCTGTGTGCTCTGGTGGACACCGTCGACCCCATCGTGGCCCGCCTGGAGCGGGAGATCGGGGGCCGAGCCAAGCCCGACCCCCGCGTCGAGGCGCTCCAGCGCCTGCCCGGTGTGGGCCTGCTCACAGCCATGACCCTGGTTGCCGAGATCGGCGACATCGCTCGCTTCGACACTGCTCGGCGGCTGTGCTCGTGGTCGGGGCTGACGCCGCGGGTGCGCAACTCCGACACCAAGGTGCTCCATCGATGAGCGCGCGTGACACCGCTCGAGCCATCTGGCCGGCGGGAGGTGGGGCGAGCAGGTCATGGCCGCCGAGCAGCTGGAGACCGGCATCGGCGTGGGACGACGGTGTCAACGATTCGGACGGGCACAGGTGCTGGCCACCATGTGGCAACTCTGCGATGGAGTGACGAAGGCGTGTTTCATCGCCTCACGCTGCGCGGGTAGGCCGCAGTTCCGAAACCGTCGTTCAGTAGCCGATGCGGACCGGCTGTTCGATGAGATGGGCCTTCACGTCGTCGTCTTCGGGTTCCAGCCAGGGGCCCTCTGGGGCTGACTTCTGGGACAGACGCCAACGGCGGCACACATGGTCGATGCCGATGGGGAACACCGTCAGGTCTCCATCTGCGTCGAAGTGCAGACGCAAGAAGCTCTTGAAGTCCATGACCCGAAGCGGGGCGTAGGCCTCGTTGGCGTGGAAGCCGAGGCAATTGGTCGCCCACAAGTACCCCGCGAAGCCGAGGGCACCCACGAAACCACCAATCATGGCCACGAGGGCCAAGAAGACGACCAAGGACGGGACCCCTTCGAGGCCAAATGCTGATGAGAGACGTGACGAAACGATCATGACTCCCGTCACCGATGCGAGCTGGAGGATGGAGTGAACCAGGCCGAGCAGCAATCGACTCAGTCCCCCGGCGTCGTGAGCGAACTTGACCATCGCACCGAACAGGATCACCATCAGCAACATGAGCACGAAGGCAGTCGGGCTCTTCCACAGCGCCCGACCGAGCTCAAAGACGCCTATCCCCACGTGCGCGTCTTCCAGATGCAGGTTCAGCATGAAGGCCAACACCACGTTGACGACGCCGAGGAGCGCGGCGAAGGCAGGATTGCGGAGGGGGAGCAGCCACAACCGCTTGCGTAGGCGCTTTGATTCGGCCATCGAGGGATAGGTCTCCATTCGCTGATAACTGCGCCTTCGCTCGCCCTCTCCCAGTTCCAGGCTCTCGGGAAGCTGATGGGTGGGATGCAGGAAGGCTCCGCCGCCACCCGCGGTGATGAGCTGGCGTGAGCCGTTCGGCTCCTGATAGCGGCAATAGTGGTGCAGTCCACTTGTCACGTGCAGGACGATCTCGGCTCCGGTCGGTTGGACGATCTGACGTTCGAAGTAGTCGAGGTTCCGATTGGAGTGCTCGGGATTGCTTTGGGTAGTGGCCTCCGCATTCGCCGTGCATAGGACGATGCGATCCCCCGGCTCGAGTTGGGGGGCGGCCTCTTGGGAGAAGTAGCGCCGCTGGGCCTTGTCGACGGAGGCGTCGAATTGGATATCGACGCCCCAGAGCCACCAGCGATGGGGCAGCTTCAGGGCGAAGTAGCTTCGGCTCTGACACGTCCTCCATCCTCCGATCCAGTTCTCTTGGCAGAAGACGCTGTCAAAGGCGACCAATCCGTCGTACCAGTCATGAGTGCCGGGTACAGCGAAGAGCAGAGGACGCTCGCCGTGGGCGCACGGCAAGGCAGCCCGGTAGGGACCAAGGAAGCGGTTTTCGTACTCAGACTGGTTGGGCACGGGATACACCTGGTCACCGCCCATGACGAGAACTCGTCCCCGCTCCGTCACATGGGTGTCGTCCTTCGAGCGCAGCTCGATCCTTTCGCTGGCAAGGAGCCATGCCACGGTGTAGGTGGGCTCCCATCCGTCGCCCAGGTCGGCTACGTAGTCGAGCCATAGCTCATCGGCGTTTGATTGGTCATAAACCTCGCTTACTGCCAACGCCTGCATCTGGCGTTTGTCGGCGTAGGCGCCGAAGATGACCGACAACACGGCTTGGAGGGCGGTGTCGACAAGCTGCCGTGGATTGAGCCAACTCACCATCGGTCTACGGATGAATCCCAGCGCGGAGCGTTCCAGCGACGACGGCCGCTTCGGACAGTCGTGCGTGTCCAGAGCCTGGTCGCTGTGATCGGGTTGAGGCGTGCTCATGCTCCGACGCTATGGCGATTCACCCGGGGCCGGACCCGACGGTCGAATGTCCGCCCTGCGCCGTCGCCCGCCGGGCGCCCCGTGACCGCGTTGAGCGGATGCGTCCCAGCGAGGGAGCGGAAACAGGAGTAGCGGGCGAATGGGCAGGCCGTTCGATGCGACGTCTGGACCGCCCGACTTCGGGGACGAGCGCAGCGCTCGGCAATTCCCGCCGGGGGTACCCCGACGGATTCGGCCATGGCCGGCCGGTTGAGATCGATCTCAAGGGCAGTGGGACAAGACGTCGTGTGCGCGTGAAACGTCACCTTCAGGCCAAGGCTCTCAGCCGGCTCCACGCCCGACGAGGGGCGTCGAGCAGCTCGCTGGCACGGCGAACGAGCGGGTTGGTGTCGCCGGTGGCGACGAACCACAGCTGCTCGATGGTGTGGAGGCCCACGGCGGTTGTGCCCACGAGCCCCGGCCCTTCCCCGGTGGCCCGCAAGTAGGCGGCAGTGAGAGCGGAGGTGCGCCCCACGCCCCCGCCGCAGTGCACGAACACCACACCTTCGGTCTGTCGCACGGCGGCGAGGAAACGGCGGACCTGGGCCTCCGAGGGCACGTGGCCATCGGGAACGGGCAGGCCGAGGTAGCCGACCCCGAGGCGTCCGAGCAGCGCCGGATCGTCCTTCCTGGGATCGTCTCGGCCGCCGGTGCGGAGGTCCACGACCAGCCGCACCCCGCGCGTCGCCAGCTCCCCGTAGGCGTCAGCGTCGGGTTGTCCACCGGCCCACGTCTCGCGGTCGACGGTGCGGAAGTTATGGACTCCCGCCATGTCGGTCGTCGGCCGCTCACCGACGACCCGGGCGGCGACGACGCCGATGAGTACCAGTGCGTGCGTGATGACGACGACCACGGAGTAGACGACGATTGTGCCAACCACCCATCGCCGCCAGCGTCGCACGACAGCACCCGGATCGCCCACCTCGTATCGGGCTCCCGTCTCGTAGCGCACCACGCAACGACTCCTCGATCCCTGTCATTGTCCCGCGCGGGCCATGGTTTGGACTCGGCGACCGCCAAGCCGACGACCAGGCGCCGGCAGGCACGCGGCCCTGCCCTATCGGCGCCGTTCACTTCCGCTGTCGTACACAGCGTGCCCGGAACTTGGCGAGGGGGCGCGAACGCCGTCGTGGACGGCCCAATCATCGTTCCGCATGAAATGGACAGCCATGCCGATCCCGGCACCGTCATGTCGCACGGGGGTGTACTGGCGCCGCCCGCCGGGTTGCACGAGGCTTGGCGCGACCGGGCGAGAACGGCACGGATGCGGCGCGAGGTATCGCACCTACCCTGCCCGCAGCGAACAAAGCTCCAGCCGTGCGTTCGGAGCCGCCGTTCTTCCTTTCGTCTTCACGTTCTCCTGGTCGATCCGGGTACCAGTCGCCTTCGCCGGAGACGACTTGTCAGCCCTGCACTACCTAGCCGTCGGTATCGGCGCCGCAGGACCGAGCGCGGCGGGCGTGATCTGTACGGCGGCTGCGCGGGTCGTCGGACAGGCAGACGATGTGTCTCCATCACGACGACACGCTTTCGCCGCCAGATCCCCTCGGCCGACCTGGGGTGTCGGTCCCCCACTGGGCGATGGATCCGGCCAGGATGCCCGCGAGGCCGCTGAAGGGCTCGCCGATGTGGACTCCGCTGTCGTCGATGGTGAACTCGTGTATCCGCCCGTCGTGGGCCGAGCCCCGCACCTTGAGCACAGTGAGCGCTCGTCGCACGGCCCCCGCCACCTCCACGTAGCGGAGCAACACGATGGCGTCGGTCAGAGCGGAGGCGTGGGTCTCCGTGACCGATTGAGTGCCCAGCAAACTGGTGGTAGCGGAGGTGAAGAGGCTGGAAACGTCGTGCTGTCGCAGGAAGGAGGTCAGGCCGATGATGAAGTCGCGCAGCCCCCTCTGGGTGGCGACGCGCTCGAGGGCCGACAGATTGTCGATGACGATCCGCTGAGGCTGGAATTCGTCGAGGAGCTGGCGGATGCTCACGTAGTGGTCTTCCAGGGAGGCGACCTCGGGGTACTCACTCACCACGCGGAGGAGCCCGGAGCGCTCCATGGCGTCGAGGTCCATGCCCCAGCTGAGGGCGTTCCTCAGGATCTGGTCGCGGCTCTCCTCGAACGACTGCAGCAGGCACCGCTCGCCCGCGGCGATCCCCGCGGCGATGAAGGTGCTGGCCAGGATGGTCTTGCCGACGCCCGTGGGGCCGGACACGAAGGTGACCGTGTCCCGGTAGGCCCCGCCGCCGAACATGGCGTCGAGCTCGGCGTTGCCGAGGCTGACCCGCTCCTGCGACGCCCGCTGGCGCATGGTGATGAGCGCGAGGGGGATCACCGAGATGCCCTGGCCGGGGACGATCGTGAACGAGAACTCGCCGCTTCGGTGAGGGGCGCCGCGAAGCTTGAGGATCTCGACCGAGCGGCGGCGCTTCTCCTCCTCGATGACGTTGCGCAGAATGACCACGTTGTCGGAGACGAACTCCTCCACGCCGAAGCGGGCGACGGCGTCGTACTCGTGGGTGCGCTCGGCAGTGAGCACGGCGGTGATGCCCAACTCCCTCAGCGCGGCGATGACCCTGGACAGCTCGAGACGGACGACGGCAGGGTCCTGGAAGCGGGCGAAGACTGCCCCCAAGGAGTCGAGAACGACGCGCTTGGCCCCCACCCTGCTCGCCGCGTGGCGGACACGAGCCACCAGGGCGTTGAACTCGTAGGCACCCGCGGTGATCTGCTCGTCGAGGTCGGGCGAGGCGTCGACGAAGGCCCACGTACCCTCGGCCTCCCAGCTGGCGACGTCGAAGCCGAGGGACACGAAGTTGTCCCGCAGGTCGTCGGGGCGCTCCTCGAAGGTGACGAAAACGCCGGGCTGGCCGAATCGCCGAATGCCCTGGGCGAGGAACTCGCCGGCGAAGACGGTCTTGCCGCTCCCGGTGGTTCCCGCCACCAGGGTCGCCCGGCCGGTGGGCAGGCCACCCAAGGCGATGCTGTCGAAGCCGCTGATGCCGGTTGCGAGCTTCGGAACCAGGTCGTCGAGGGGGCTCAGGGTGGGCGTCCTTCCACAGTCCCACTGTCGTGGGCAGGGAGGTCGAGGGCGATGGCTGCCAGGTCGCTGTCGGACAGGTCGCCAATGACGCGCCGGCGGGGCAAGGGAGCCAGCTTGAGGACCGTCGGGGTGGCCATGATCCGCGCCACCTCAGCACGATTGGGCTCATGGAGCACGTCGACGACTTCCAGCTCGTAGTCGCCGGGCACTCTCGCTTCGCAGAGCTCCCGGAGGTTGGCCACCGCCACGCGGGAGGACGGCCTGTGGCTCACCACGTAGATCCTGTACGAGTACGTAGCCATCGCCGCCACCCATGAGCTTCTGGGAAGCCGCCCATCGTAGGGTGAAAGGTCGGCAAGCTCAGGTTCTGGCGCCCGACGGCCGCACACTCCTTCACATGGCGAAGGACCGACCCAGAGTCGGCTCCACTCCATCGGGGCGTCCTCCACCCGCCTGGACAATCGCCCCGCAAGACCGCTTGGGTACTGCCTGAACGATGCGGGGACCCAGAGTCATCCCCGCGGGTCACTTACCGGCGATCCAAGGCGACGGAGCCGGTACCGTCCTGGCGTGGCCGACGTCGAGGGGAGCTCGACCGAGGCCGGGAGACGGGAGGCTGCCCTCTACAGCGGTCTCGTCGTCCTGCTGGCCACCCTCTACGCGGTGGCGGCGGTCGTGCCTCGCGCCCTGACGGATCGTTCCCCGACGCTGGCACGCATGCTGTTCGGCTTCGATCAGCTGCGGCCTCTGCGATGGTCTGCGTTCCTCCTGCCGCTACTTGTCGTCGTCACTCTTCGCCTCCCGTGGCACCTTGCCGCCAGGCCGGTGAACGCGGTCCTGGCTCGAGTCGCCGCGCTCAGCTCGAGGGCCAGAGTGCTGCTGACGTTGGTCGTGGCCATGTACAGCTTCCCCTGGTTCCTCGGGCTGCGGAACCAGTTCATCAACCCCGACGGCATGGCGTTCAGCGCGAAGTTCCATGCCGACATACCGGTCAGGGGCGCAACTGTTACGCACGACGAGATGCTGGAGCTTTATGTGCACTCCCGCTTCTGGTACCACACCAGCCGGGCGTTCGGCTGGACTGTCGAGTACTCGTATCAGTTCCTGTCGTCGGTGGCGGGGGCGATCTTCGTCGCTCTGCTGCTCGCATTCGGCTGGGTTGCGCTGTACGAGAGGCGGTGGATCATCTTCGTACTCGGCGTCGGGTCGGCGGGCTTCATGCAGCTGTTCTTCGGCGACGTGGAGAACTACACGCTGGTCACGACCCTCATCCTCCTCTACTTGTCCACGGGGTATCTGTACCTCGCGGGCCGGATCAGCTTGGTCGTGCCCAGCGGCGTGCTGGCGGTGGCCATCACCTTCCATCTCCTGGCCGCGTTCCTGCTCGTGAGCCTGGCCTATCTGTACCTCGTCGCCCTCCGGCGCCGACAGCTGCTGTCAGTGGCGTTGGCGGCGTTGACACTCTTCGCCATCCCCTCGGCGGTCGTGCTCTACTTCCACTATCACGGGCTGCCATTCGAGATCATCCGGACGAGCAACGCCTTCGGGCAGGCGGGCAAGTTGCAGCGGTTCGCGGCGCCGAGCCTGGCGTACCATGGCCAGATCGTCAGCTTGCTCTTCCTTCTGTTCCCACCACTGCTCTGTCTGGTTCCGCTCCTTGCCTACAAGCGGGTCGATCTCAGCCGGTTCAACATCTTCCTGGCGCTCGCCGTCGTCGTCTTCATTGGCTACGTCTTGACGTGGCGAGCCGACTTGGGTGTGTACAACGACTGGAACCTCTATGCGCCGGCGGCGTTACCGTTGGCGATCTTCTTCTGGTACAACCTCGCTCGGGCCGAAGGGCTGGTGAACAAAGCGGGCATCGTCACGGCACTGATCCTGACGTCCGGCATCCACTCGTACGCCTGGATCATCAGGAATCACATCTGACCAAGCGCTCGGTCGGATCAGACCCTCAGTCTGCGGAACAGCGGACGGGTGCCGGACCGCCAGGCAAGCCCATGGAGGCCCGGCGCCCCGAGCTCATCCGCCCACCGGGACAGGCCGGCGGAGTTGTCGGGCCCCCCAGGCTTGAGCGACCCGCGCCGCCAACGCACCGACGCCGACGCAACACGCCACGTCGAGCGGCGCCCGCATGCGAGGGGTGGCGACGGTGACCGCGCTCAGAGCGGTGAACACCAACGCGGCCAGAACCAGGGGCCCCACGCCTCGGCCCCTCACGGCGAGGAGCCCGGCCATGCCCAAGACCGACGCGTAGCCCACGAGGGGGACGCTGTGGTGCTGCAGGCGCAGATTTCGACCATCGTTGGCCTCGGCGACGTCGTTGCGGCCCGCCCTCGGCTCGAACATGTTCATGAGCTGACCGGGTGCGATCCGGAGCACGTGACGGGGGTCCCGACGAATCTCCGCAAGGGCGTGACGCCGGAAGACCGCATCCAGCTCCGCCTCGTTGGAGATGCCCGCGCGCATGTCGGCGAATCGGGGGTCGAAGACGCCGTCGACGAAACCGCCTGAGGCCTTGGCCTCTGGGGAGTAGATGGCGTTCAGGTTGAACCCGTTGGAGGTGACCACGACCGGGGTTCCGAAGCGGTACCAGTTTCGGATCACCCACGGGGCGACTGCGAGCGTCAGGCACATGGCGTAGGAGAGGGCCCGACGCCAGCCCATTCGCCACAGCACCCACGCGGTGAGGACGACGACGAACAGCTGGGCGCTGCTACGGGTCAGCACGAGGAGCCCGCTCGCCGCGCCCGCCCACGCCGTCCGCCGGTCGATCAACAGCAGCGCGACGGCCAGCAACAGGAGCAGTCCCAACGGCTCGCTGAGCGGGGGGCCGTCGTTGAACACCAGCGGTGGGTACATGGCCGTCACGATTCCCGTCACCACACCCGCTGTCCGACCGGCGAGGCGCCACGCGGTCAGCGCGGCCAGCACGACGACTCCGGTGCCCAACAGCACGTTGAGCGCCGCTGCCGCGCCCAGCTTGGGACCGGTGATCGCGTAGACGGCGCCCAGCAGCAGCGGGTACAGCGGCGGCCTGAACGCCGTCGGATGGGCGTAGCCGAAAGGAAATTCGTGCACCACCCCCCGCCCGTCCCCGATCGCCGCGGCCAGCGTGTGGTAGTGCCGCGCATCGCTGACCGGGGCGTAATCGCGAAGGACGATCACCACATAGAGCACCCGCACCACCAGCGCCAACAGCCCAACGCCGAGCAGCCACCTGGCTTGCCTGCTCGCCATCCCCCGAAGGGTGCGACGAAGCCAGCGGAAGTGGGGGCGCCCCACGGCGTCACCCTACTGAGCAAGCGCGGCGTCCCGCGCTCGACGCCACCGTGACCGTGAACCAGCCTGAAGGGGTCATGAAGCGCGCCGGGCGGCCCGACGAGGTAGGCGCCACCGACCTGGACCGCCTCGGAGCCCGAATCGCCGATCTCAGGGTTCGTTACTTGCCGGCGGACCCGGCGCCCAAAGAACCGGTGATCCAAGCCAGGCCCGAACCGGCGCGGGGAGAGCGGCCACGCCAACGGGATGGGGCCGACCTCGTGGCGCTCTTTGTCGTGACAAGGGTCGTCCTCGTCGCCATCGGGCTCGTGTCACGCGCGCTCGTGTCCAAGCCCGTGGTTCACCCCCGGCCCCTGGGTGTGGGCCCCTCGTTCTCGAGCTTCGCTTTTCTCGACCTCTGGGGTCAGTGGGACACCTCCTGGTACCTGAGCATCGCCGAGTACGGCTACAAGCCCGAGCCACTGGAAGGCGCCCTCGCCAACTACGGCTTCTTCCCGCTCTATCCGCTCCTCGTCCGCTGGGTGGGCTGGACGGTCGGCAGCCCCTTCATAGGCGGGCTCATCGTCTCCAACGCCGCGTTTCTCCTCGCATGCGTCTACCTCTACCGGCTGGTGGCCATCGACGACGACGTCGAGACGGCCAGGAGGGCGGTCAAGTACCTGTTCGCGGCGCCAGCGGCGTTCCTGTTCTCGGCGATGCTCAGCGAGTCGCTGTACCTGGCCCTGGTCGTCATGTGCTTCTACTTCGCCCGCACACGGCGATGGTGGGCGGTCGGCGTCTTGGGCTTCCTGCTGGCCTTGAGCCGCGGGCCCGGTTTTCTGGCCATCATCCCGCTGCTGTGGATGTACCTCGAGCAACGGGGTTTCTCGCTCCGTCGGATACGCCTCGACGTGCTGTGGCTCACTCTTCTCCCTGCCGCCGTCGGCGCCTTCATGCTGTTCAACTGGGACCTGACGGGGGACCCCTTGGCGTTCGCACGCATCCAGCTCACGGGCTGGGGTCACCACCTCCGGAACCCATTCTCGGCCCTCTGGAGAGCGGTCACCGGTGAGGACGCGGTTCTGTCTTTCAACGGCTGGTACATGATCAGCGTGCTCGTCCTGATCCTGCTCTCGTTGCGGATGTTGGGGGCGGCGTACAGCTTCTTCGCGCTCATTTCGGCGCTCACACCCTTGCTGTACAGCGTGCCTGGGGGGTCCATGGCGCGCTACACCGTCGTGATCTTCCCGCTCTACGTCGTGGCCGCTCGGCTCACACGCAACAGGCCCGGTCTCGATCAGGCGGTCACCATTGCCTTGGCGCTGCTCCAGGGGTTCTTGATGGGCCAATGGGTCCACAACTCGTTGTTGGTGGTTTGACCGTGTCATCGGCGCGGCATCCAAGCGGCGCGTCCCTCGCGTCACATGATGCCGGCGTCGACTCTTCGGGCGTCCCGCCCACGTCCGGCCCCTTCCCGTTGCTCTATCGAACGCGCGTTTGGTATGATGAACCATCTTCCCCCTGGTGGTCATTGGCCGAAGGGGGATGCGGTGTCCGATGTGGCGACGAGCGAGGAAGTGGCCGATGAGCCGCGGGGTGGTCGACGGGCGAGCTCGGAGAGGCATTGGCGGCATGGGCAGCTCGCGCGGCAGCCGATGAATGCCGGTGGCTCGAGCTCCTCGCTGAGTTCGACCGCCGGGAGGGATGGTGGGCCGACGGGCAGCTGTCGGGGGTCGACTGGTTGGTGGGGCGTTGTGGGCTGGCCGCCCGCACCGCCCGGGACAAGCTGCGCGTGGCCCACGAGCTGTGCCGCCGTCCGCTGGTGGCCCAGGCGTTCGCCGCGGGGGCGCTCTCCTACTGCAAGGTGCGGGCCATCACCCGGGTTACGAACGTCGACGAGGAGTGCGACCGGTGGCTTCTGGCCCTTGCCAAGGAGGGCACGGTGGCCGACTTGGACCGGGCCGTGCGCCACTGGCAGCACTTGCGCGACCAGGAGCGGGGGCTCGACGACTACGTGCAGCGCTGGGACCGCGGGGCCATTCGGCCCTCGCGCACCTACGACGGCATGGTGGTGTTGGAGGTCATCCTCCCCGTCGAGGAGGGAGAAGAGGTCCTACGTCTGCTCGAGGTGGCCGCAGCCGCAGAGGACCCTGTGGAGGAGGCTGTGGACCGCGGTTCACGTGAACCGATCTGCTGGTCCCGCCGTCGGGTGGACGCCCTCCTCGATCTCCTCCGGGCGGGGAGCGGTAGCGGCCCCGGGCCGAGCGGTGCCGACCGCTACACCCTTCACCTGGTCGCGGACGTCGACGCCCTGGCCGAGCGACTGGGCCTGCGCTCCGATCTCCTCGACGGTTCGCCGGTGGCCATAGAGACACTGCGGCGGGTGGCCTGTGACTGCGGCATCGTCCGCCACCTGCTGCGGGGCGCCAGCCAGCCCCTCGACGTGGGCACCCGCACCCCGGTGTGGACGGTGCCCCAGCGCCGGGCCATCGCCCTCCGGGACCCCGGCCGCTGCCGCTTCATGGCCTGCGAGCGACGCACCTGTGACGTGCACCACGTCCGGCACTTCGCCGACGGCGGCCCCACCGCGGTGGACAACGGGATCCTCGTCTGCCCGCGGCATCACACCGCGGTCCACGAGGGAGGCTTCGGCATCAGCGGCGACCCGAACGGCACGCTCACGTTCCAGCGGCCCGACGGGACCATCATCGACACCTCCAAGGCAGGACTGAGGCCGCCTCCGCGGTGGCGCCCGACGCAGTGAATACGGTGGCGGTCGTGGTCGCGGTGGACGTCGCCGTCGTGGGCGGAGGTCTTCAGGGGCTCGTCGTCCTGCGGGAGCTGGTCTCGCCGGGTACGGGTGCGTGCTGATCACGAACGCCGATCTCGGCGCCGGCCAGACGCTCCACTCCCACGGGTTGCTGAACAGCGGGACCGGGCTGGTGGCCGGCGCCCTCCAGGAGGAGCTGTACCGGTTCACGCTCCCGTACCTCCGAGCCATCGGGGTGCCCGTCCATGGCGAGGACCGATCCTTTCTTCTCGCCCCCGACGCACTTGTCGACCAGCTCACCCCCGTTTGGGAGGCGAACCACTACCGACCGGAACGCGCTGACCCCGCCAGCCTCCCTGTCGGGTTCGAGCCGGTCGCACCGGTGTACCGGGTTCAGGGCTTCAACGTCGAGAAGCGGCGGTTGGTGGCGGCCCTCTCCGCTGGCCTCGAGCCCCACGTCCTGGGTGGCGAGGTTGTCGAGGCCGGCGACAACATCCGGGTGCGGGCGAAGGGATCGGGTGAGACCCTCTCCCTCGCGCCCCGTGCGGTCGTGGTCGCCGCCGGCTGCGGGACCAAGCGTCTGCTCCGCCGGGCGTTCGGCGTGAACGACGTGGTGCTCGACCGGATCGCCTACAGGCAGACGCACATGATCTGCGTCAGGGGGCCGGCGGGCGTGCTGCCGGAGGTCGGCGCTGTCGTCGCTACCGAGGTGATGATCGTCGGCCACCCCTCGCCCGACGGTCTCGTCACCTGGTACGTGACGCCTGCCGTCCCGTCGCCGGAGCACGATGGCGAGGCGCCCGATGACGGAGCGGCCGAGGTCGACGTGCATGTCGTCAAACAAGGGATAGACGCGCTGCTACGCCTTGTCCCGTCGCTCTCCCACGCCGACGAACGGATCCAGGCGACGGTCTTCGCCGGCTACAAGCAGGACTTCGACGGCCAACCGACGCGGCGGGCGTGCGAGGTGGTGGACGAGGACCGGAACGTCGTCATGGCTCTGCCCTCGGTGCTCACCAACGCCGTGCCGAACGCCCGCGACGCCCTGACTCTGATCGGGGACCGGTTGGGAGCGGGCACCACCAAGCTCGAGCTCCGGCGGGAAGCAGCCGTCGTTGTCGGCCAGGTCAACGAGGACACAGGCCGGGCTGCGTGGCGCACCTGGCGCGACTTCGCCGGCGTGTACGACGTCGCGGTCGGCTGACAGGCCGCGTGTGTGTAACGGCACGTACGCCGTCGTATCCTCTGGTGGAAGGCAGCGAACAGGAGGTCGGCGATGGTGAAGGTAGGCGACCGAATCGTTGTCGAGTCCGAGAAGGTCGGTTCCCCGCCACGACGAGGCGAAGTGACCGGCGTCTCGGGACGGCTGCTCACCGTGCGTTGGGATGACGGCGACCAGACGACCTTCGTCCCCAGCGCCGGGTCGCTGCGGGTGGAGCAGCCGGCCGACCAGAAGGCCTGAGCGAACCTCCGCACCATCCGCCCGTTCCGGTTCGACGGCCGGTGGGACTTCGCGGCCACACCGGAGGAGCTGTGGCGGGTCTTCGACGACCACGAGCGGTTGCAGGAACTGTGGCCCTGGCTCCGGACGGTGGAATCGGCCGGCCTGGTGGAGGGGACGGTCTCGCGCTGCGTCATCCGGGCACCGGTGCCGTATGAGCTCCGGGTCGACATCGCGATGCTGGAGGTGGCAGCTCCGCGCCTGGTGGTCGCCGAGGTGTCGGGGGACCTGGAGGGGCCGGCGCGGCTCGAGGTCGCCGAGACACCAGGTGGCTCCCACGCCCGACTGTGCTGGGAGCTCGAGGCGCGCGACCCTCTCCTGCGAGTTGCCTCCTTCTTGGGCCGCCCGGTGATGGAGTGGGGCCAGAGGTGGGTGGTGGACACAGGCGTCCGGCAGTTCCGCCGGGACGCACTCGGGGA
Organism: Acidimicrobiales bacterium; assembly: GCA_036260255.1. GTDB lineage: Bacteria > Actinomycetota > Acidimicrobiia > Acidimicrobiales > AC-14 > DASZJY01. The sequence continues at coordinate 15,876 of DATAAF010000015.1, forward strand.
CAGGGGCTCCTGATGGGCGGGTTGCTCGACCGCGCCGAGGTCGAAGTCAAAGACGGCACGCTCATCGTCCGACCCAAAGGGCTGAACCGCCTCTGGGCGTTCAAGGGCGAGGTTCGGGTCCCGGTGTCGCAGGTCTCCGGCGTCCGCACCGGCGTCGCCCGCCGGAGCATCCCCAGTCGCTGGAGGACCCTCGGCACCTACGTCCCGGGCCTCATCCAGGCGGGCACCTTCCGGGGGAACGGTGAGCGGTCGTTCTGGCTCGTCGGGCGCACGCCGACGGTGACGGTCGTCGACTGTCCGGGCGCGCGGTTCGATCGCATCGTGCTGCAGGTCGATGACGCCACCGCGGAAAGGCTCCGGCGGGCGCTGAGCGGGTAGGTATGGGAGAGACCAAGGGGGGAGAGATCGTGACCGACGAGACTGACACCGTCCCGACGTACGACCCCGAGGGCGCCGCCCTGCACCTCCTGGAGGGCACGCAGGCGGCCGCGAGGGCATGCCTGCCGTGGGTCGGCCGGGGCGACAAGAACGCCGCCGACCAGGCGGCGGTGGAGGCAATGCGGGAGAGCCTCGCCGAGGTGCCGGGCCGGGGCCGGGTGGTCATCGGGGAGGGCGAGAAGGACAAGGCCCCGATGCTGTACACGGGGGAGGAGCTGGGCGCTGGCGACGAGGTGACGTTCGAGATCGCCGTCGACCCGCTGGAGGGCACCAACTACGCGGCCTCCGGCCTCGAGGGAGCCATCTCGGTCGTCGCCGCCGCTCCCCCCGGGACCCTGTGGGGCACCAAGGCGGCGTACTACATGGACAAGCTGGTCGTGGGATCGGGCGCGGCCGGCGCCATCGACATCGACGCCTCTGCCGAGGACAACCTCAACAGCGTCGCCGAGGCCCTGGGCAAGAGCGTGCGAGAGCTGACCGTCGTCATCCTCGACAAGCCGCGCCACGAGGACCTGATCGAGCGGGTTCGCAAGCTGGGCTGCGCCGTCATCGCCATCCCCGACGGCGACGTCATGGGGTCGCTGCGGGCGCTCGTCCCCCACGGGAAGGCGGACATCGCCATGGGCGTCGGCGGCGCGCCCGAGGGAGTGATCACCGCCTGCGCCACCCGGCTGCTGGGAGGCGACATGCGGGCCCGTCCCGCGCCCCAGAGCGATGACGAACGGTCGGAGATGGAGAACGAGGGGGTCGACCTCGACCGGGTGCTCCATCTCGACGACCTGGTGGGCAGCGACGACTGCGCGTTCATCGCCACCGGGGTCACCACCAGCGCCCTCCTGGCCGGGCCGGAGCCGACGCCGTGGGGCGTGCGGGTGCGGTCGGTCCTCGTCACGCCGAGGCACAAGGGCGCCCTCGTCGAGGGACTCGTCCCCGAACCACCCGAGGCGCCGCCGAACGACTCCTGAGCTACTGGGACAGCTGGCCCCGGGCCGCCCCCTGAGGGAACGCCTGGGTGTGCACGTTGACGTAGAAGTTGTCGGGGTCGGCGGCGAGCCGCGTCATCACCGCGGCGTCGACGTTCGTGCACCCGGTGGTGGTGGTGTCGCTCGCCGTCGGTGTCGTCATGGGCACGACGACACCGCCGCTCTTGCCCGCCTCCGCTTCATGGATGTGCATCGCCACCGGGCGGTCGATCCTCTGCACGGTCACCTCGTAGCAGGCCTCGCGCTTGGTGACGTCGAGGTTGACCGTGGCCGTTCCCGTGGCGTCGGGGTCACCCGGCGTAGGCACCTCGGTGGCGCCGGTGAGCGTGGCCTTGAGCCGCGTAACTCCTTCGACCCGGTTGGCCACGCTGGTGGCGGTGTCCCTGACCGTCTCCTCCGCCTCCTCGCCGTCGTCTCCGCACCCCGCCATCGCCGCCACCACCACGGCGATCACACAGGCCCTGGCCATCGACCGCTTCCTCATGCCGGTTCGCTCCTTTCGTCGATGTCGGCAAGGAACTCCTCCGCCTCCTCGGGGGTGCGGCCCTCGTCGATGAGCCGCTGGCGGAGGAACTCCCGGACCTCCTCCTCGCTGGGCTCCCGGTCGCCGAAGCGCTCCTGCAGGTCGAAAAGGACGCTCATCATCTCCGCCTGGATGCGTTGGTGCTCGATGGGCCGGTCGTCGGGCGGAGGCTCCGGCTCGGCGACCGTGCCCGGACGGCCATCGGGCGTCGAGAGCGGCAGGCCGCTGGCGACCCATGCCTCCAGGCCGCCGTCGAGGTTGTCCGCCTGGAACCCCGCGGCCTCCAGATCCACGGCGGCGGCCGACGAGCGGTTCCCACTGCGGCACACGGCGACCACCGGCCGGCCGCGGTCGAGCTCGTCCAGTCGGTCCTTCAGCTGGTCCTGGGGGATGTGGACGGCGCCCTCGATCCGCCCTGCCTCCCACTCGTTGGGCCAGCGCACGTCGACGATCTGCACCTGGTCACGGCTGGCATCGAGCTCGGCGGGGGTCATGGGCTCAACCTGCCCTGCGCCTACCCGACGGAAACGCGTGCCAGCCGGTGGGGGCTAGAACTGGTGCGTGCCCACGCCCGTAGGGCCGGCGCCCCGTGACCCCGACGATCCCGACCTGTGGGAGGCGTGGTACGAGGCCGACGGCGACGACGCCACGCCTCGGTTCGGCTGGCCCGTCCGCCTGATCGCCATCGTGCTCGCCGTTGCGCTGGTGCTCCTGCTCATCGTCGCCGGGTGATGCTGTCGGCGGACGTACGGGCGGGTTCACGGCGGGCCTGAGCGAGCTCCCCACCGCGCTGCGGACGCTCCGGCGCCGGCAGCGCGAGCTCTGCCGGCGACTGGACACCGACGCGATCCGCTGGGCTGGATGCGCTCCCGGCCCCTGCGCGCCACCTGACGACCACGCCTTCCGACTTCAGCCCCCCGCCGCCCGCGCCGACACCAGGGACGTATGGGCGTCGAGCGCCCCGAGGCGGGCGCCTACGCACGGGCCGCCATCGTGCCCGCAGTCACGTTCGAGGCGGCATGACGCGCGTCCCCTGCGTCTTCCTCGCCAGCGGTCAGTCGGCACCGTTCGCCACCGGCGTCACCGCCGTCGGCGGTCTGGAGGTCGTCGCCGACCTGGTCGAGGACGGCGGCGGCCTGCGGCTGGACTGGTCGCTGCGCAACGGCGGGCGGCGGGCGGTGTGGGCCCGGCGCGTCGGCGTGGGCGTTCCGTCGTTGCCGCGCCAGGTCATCGAGCACGGCTGGCAGAGCTGGTCGGTCGTGCGGACGTGCGACCCGCTCGATGTTCGCCCCGAGCGGCGCCACATGCCGGGTTGGCGCCGGGCGATGTACCTCCTCGACGGTCACGGGGCAGGTCACGTCGTCGCCGGCGACCAGTTCCTCGTGGACGACGCGGGCGTCACCGGCTTCCTCGGCGCACGGCACGGGTTCGGGACGGTCGTCGCCCAACCCGACGGCGGGCTGGTGGCGTGGGCGCTGCTCGACGGGGTGGCGATCAGGCCGGGCGAGTCCCGCCCCCTCGACTCGTTGTGGCTGGCGTCCGGCGACCCCGGGCCGACCTACGCCGAGTACGCCCGGCGTTGGGGCGAGGAGGCGTCGGCCCGGGCCAGCACGCCGGCGCCGTTCGGCTGGTGCTCGTGGTACCGGTTCGGGACGACCGTCACGCCCGAGGACGTCCGCCGCCAGCTTCGGCCCGCTCGGTCCCACGGGGTCGAGGTGGTCCAGATCGACGACGGCTGGCAGGTGCAGATCGGCGACTGGGACACGTTCTCACCGGCGTGGGCCGACGGCGTGGCGCCGGTGGCCGGCGAGATCCGCGCCGCCGGGCTGCGCGCCGGCATCTGGACGGCGCCCTTTCTCGCCGCCGAGACCAGCGCGGTGGCGACGCGCCACCCGGAGTGGCTCCTGCGCGACCACCGCGGCCGTCCGATCCGGGCGATGGACCACGCCACGCTCTGGGGCGGCTGGGCGGTGGCGCTCGACACGACCCATCCCGGCGTGCTCGACCACCTCCACGCCACCTACGCCCGGCTCGTAGACGAGGGGTTCGACGTCCACAAGCTCGACTTCCTCTACGCCGGAGCGCTGCCGGGAAGGCGCCGCGACCGCTCCGTCACCCGGGCCGAGGCGCTGCGCCGGGGGCTCGACGCCGTACGGTCGGGCACCGGCGACCGTGCCTTCCTCCTCGGCTGCGGGTGCCCCCTCGGGCCGGCCGTCGGTGTGGTCGACGCCATGCGGGTGTCGCCCGACACCTCGATCTGCTGGGCCCAGCCGGCCGAGGTCCCCGGGCTGGATGAGGCGGCGCCGTCGGCGGCCAACGCCGTCCGGACCTCGCTCCTGCGCGCCCCCCTGCACCGACGGCTCTGGATCAACGACCCCGACTGCCTGATCCTGCGCCATCCCCTCGAGAGCCGCACGCCCGCCCAGCAACGCCTGATCGTCGAGACGGTCGCCCGCACCGGCTGCTACACGACGCTCTCCGACGACCTGGCCGAGTACGGGCCCGCCGACTGGCAGGCCGTCGCCCGCGTGCGGTCCCGGCTGCCCGGAGCCGACGCGCCCCTCGCCCTCGTCGACCCCTTCGCCGCCGAGCCCGCGGTCGTCCCCGCCGCCCCACCCCGACCGCAGAGCGCGGCCTGATCGCCGCCGCCGTCGGGAGGCGCCCGGCGGCGTCGTGTTAGAAACGGGCGTGGACGTCTCCGCCCTGCTCCTCGAGCTCTACGGCCGCATCCCGCCCCTGGCGCGCCGCGCCGTCGACGGCCTCGACGTCGACCAGCTGACCCGGCGGGTGGCGCCCGAGGCCAACCCCATCGCCTGGCTGGTCTGGCACCTCGCCCGGGTGCAGGACGACCACGTCGCCGAGATCCTCGGTGCCGAGCAGCTCTGGGTCCACGGGGACTGGGCCCGCCAGCTGGGCCTGGACCCCGACCCCTCCAACACCGGCTATGGCCATACCGCCGAGGAGGTGGCGGCGGTGCGGCCGCAGCGTCCCGAAGTCCTCCTCGAGTACCTCGACGCGGTCGACGCCCGCACCCGGACGATGCTCGAGGCCCTGACGGCCGCCGAGCTCGACCGCGTGGTCGACCGCCGATGGGACCCGCCCGTGACCCTGGGCGTGCGCCTCGTGAGCATCGCCGACGACAGCCTGCAGCACGCCGGCCAGGCCGCCTACGTGCGCGGCCTCCTGGAGGGAGGCTAGAGCCCGGGAACAGCTCACCGCCTGGTGGGAGGATGGGGCGGTGACGGCAGGCCCGGTGCCGGGCACGGGAGCCGACCCCCGCTCCCTCGAGCGCGACCTGCCCTTCGTCGGGCGGGAGACGCCGCTCGGCGCGCTGGTGGCCGCCGTCCAGGCGGCCGAGCTGGGCGAGCGGGTGCTCGGCCTCGTCGCCGGCGAGCCGGGCATCGGCAAGACGCGCCTCCTCCAGGAGATGGCCGCCCGGGTGTCGTCGCCCGTGTTGTGGGGAGCGTGCTGGGAGGGGGACGGCGCACCGCCGTACTGGGTGTGGACCCAGCTCTTGCGCGCCCTCGGGGAGGAGCCCGTCCTCCGGGAGCTGTCGTCCGGAGAGGCGAGCCCCGACGCCCGCTTCCGCATGTTCGACGCGGTCGCCGAGACGTTCGCCTCGGCCTCGCAGCGACGACCGCTGGTCCTCGTTCTGGAGGATCTCCACTGGGCCGACGAGCCCTCGGTGCGGCTCCTCGAGTTCCTCTGCCGGGACCGACGGCCTTGCCGCCTGGCGATCATCGGCACCTACCGCGACACCGACCTCGACCCTACCGGTCCGTTCGCCCTTCGCCTGGGCGAGCTGGTGCGCGACGGCCTCCAGCTGTCCCTCGGGGGGCTGGGCAAGCGGGACGTAGGCGCCCTGGTCGGAGCGGTCGCCGACCAGGACGGCGGCCTGCAGACGATGGTCCCGCTTCTCCACCGCCGGAGCGGGGGGAACCCGTTCTTCCTGCGCGAGCTGGTCCGCCTCTGGCGGGACGAGGGACGCCTCGACGGCGCCTCCGCGGACCTGGCGTCGGCCGTCCCGGCGGGCCTGCGTCCGGTCGTCGCCCGCCGCCTCACCACGCTCACGCCGGCGACGCAGGACACCCTCGCGGCGGCCGCCGTCCTGGGCGCCGACTTCGACGTCCCGCTCCTCGCCGCGGTGACGGGGTCGCCCATCGACACCGTCCTGCACGCGCTCGACGAGGCGCGGGGGGCGGGACTGGTCGTCGCCGCCAGCACGCCCGGCAGCTTCAGCTTCGTCCACGCTCTGGTCCGGGAGGTGCTCTACGACGGCTTTAGCTCGGCCGCCCGGGTGGCGGTGCATCGGAGGGTCGCCGAGGTGCTCGAGGAGCACTACGGAGACGCCAGGCTGCCCGAGGTCGCCCACCACGCGGTCCAGAGCGCGGTCGCCGGAGGGGGCCGGAGAGCCGTGGAGCTGGCCATGCGGGCGGCCGAGCGCAGCTTGGGCCTGCTCGCCTACGAAGAGGCGGCGGCGTGGTACGGGCGGGCGCTCGACGTCGTCCGCACCGACCAACCCGGCGACGCCCGCGAGGCGGAGTTGCTGATCCGCCGAGGCGAGGCGTACCTCGCGGCGGGCGATCTTCCTGCCGCCCGGGAGGCCTACGAGCAGGCCGCCGTCATCGCCCGCCGCCGCGACGACGCCGAGCAGCTGGCGCGGGCGGCGCTCGGCCTCGGCGCCGGCCTCGGGGGCTTCGAGGTGCAGCTGCTCGACCCGGCGCAGGTGGAGCTCCTCGAGGAGGCGCTCCACGCCCTCGCCCCCCGTCCGTCCCGTCTCCGCGCCTGGTTGCTGGCCCGGCTCTCGGTCGCCCTCTCGTTCATGGAGGGGGAGGCCCGGCGCCTCGCCCTCAGCGAGGAGGCGGTGGCTATGGCCCGCCAGCTGGGCGAGCCGGCCGTGCTCGGCTACGCCCTGGCCGGCCACTGCGACGCCATCCCGGGGCCCGACCACTGCGAGACCCGGTTGGAAGAGGCCACCGAGGTGGTGCGGCTGGCGCGCGCCGCCGGCGATCGCCCGCTCGAGCTGCTCGGCCGACGTCTCCGGCTCGTGGCCCTGCTCGAGCTGGGTGAGATCGCCGACGCCGACGTGGAGATCGAGCGGTTCGCCCAGGTCGCCGACCAGGTCCGCCAGCCTCTCTACCGCTGGTACGTGCCGCTGTGGCGAGGGATGCGGGACCTCATGCGCGGCGATATCGAGGCGGCGGCGCGCCACTGCGCCCTCGCCGAGGAGATCGGCCAGCTCGCGCGCAGCCACAACGCCCGAATGCTCACGTTCACCCAGCGGTGGGTGCGCCTCCGCTACCAGGGTCGGGTCACGGAGGCGGGCCGGGCCATGGCCCAGCTCATCGAGCCCGAGGTGGGCGCCCCGTCGGTGACCCCCGCCGGCTGGCCCTACCCGGCGGTCGTCGCCGCCCAGCTGGGGGAGCTCGACCGGGCGCGCGTCCTCCTCGAGCTGTGGCGGGAGGCAGGCCTCGAGCGGCGCCTGCGCGACTCCGAGTGGCTGCCCGAGTCGGCCCAGCTCGTCGAGGTGGTGGTGCGCACCGGGTGCCACCACGTCGCCCAGCTCCTGTACGAGCAGCTCCGGCCCTATGCCCACCTGTTCTGTATCGAGGGGATCGGGGCCGCCTTCAGCGGGTCGGTCGCCTGGTACCTGGCCTCGCTCGCCCGCTTCCTCGGCCGCCTCGACGAGGCCGTCGCCTACGAGAGGCAGGCGAGCGACGCCCACCGCCGGGTGGGAATGGTCGGCGACCCGCCGCCGCTGGCCGCGGCTGCCTCGACGCCGCCGGCGCGCGAGCAACCGCTTGGGTCACCGCCCCCCGGTGAGGCAGCCATGATCTGTGAGGGGGCGACCTGGGCGGTGACCTACGGCGGGACAACTTGCCGGGTGCGCGACAGCAAGGGGCTGCGCGACCTGGCCGCGCTGCTCGCCCGGCCGGGGGACGACATCCATTCCCTCGAGCTGGTGGGCGGCGCCGACGTCGGATCGGGCCCCGGTCCCGCCCTCGACGACCGGGCCCGGCGGGCGTACGAGCGACGGATCCGCGACCTCCAGGGCGACATCGACGAGGCGCGGGCGGCCAACGACCTCGCCCGGGCGGAGCGCGCCGAGGAGGAGCTCGACCTCCTCGTGCAGCAGCTCTCCGAGGCCTTCGGCCTCTCGGGGCGGACGCGGGCCACCGGGTCGGCGGCGGAGCGGGCCCGGTCGGCGGTCGGATGGCGGGTCCGCGCCGCCCTCCGCCACCTGGCCGAGGTCCATCCCTCCCTCGGACGGCACCTGCAGAACGCCGTCCGCACCGGGACGTGGTGCTCCTACCGGCCCGAGACCGCCATCAGCTGGACGATCGAGGGCACTCAGGGGCGAACGGCGTAGACGTCCCGGCGCGCTGGCCCTGCCCTCTCTCAGGGCCCCAGCGGGCACACGGGTCGGTTCTCGACCGCCGAACCGACGTGCAGCCGCCGCTCGTCGCCGGTGAGGTCCCGGCGGGCCACCGAGCAGGCGTGGTCACGCCACGACGAGGCGTCGAGGTCCCAGACCATGAGGCCACCGCCGTCCACCGCGGACGCCATGGTCCTCCCGTCGGGCGCGAAGGCGACCGCGGCGGGGAACGCGCCGGTCGGCGTCAGGCCGCGGACGGTGCCCAGCTGCTGGCTGCTCTCGAGATCCCACAGCGAGATGGAGCCGTCCTGGGTCGCGGCGGCCAGCAGCGTTCCGTCGGCGTCGAGGGTGAGGGCACCCGTCTTCCCCAGGCGCAGGGTCAGGCGCGGGGCGCGGGCGCCGGCGTCCCAGACGGCGATGGTGCCGGCGGCGAGCGACGCCAGCACCCGCCCGTCACCGCTGTAGGCCAGCGACTCGACCGCCGCCCCGCCGCCGGCCGGTGGCGGGAGTGTCTCGACCTGGCGGCGCTGGCTCACGTCCCAAAGGGCGATCGAGCCGCCGGTGGTCGCCACCGCCAGCGTCCCGTCGGCGCCGAAGGCACCGACCGGCGACCCCTCGGCCGCCGATCCGCCGAAGACCTCCTCGTCCGTCTCCAGGTCGACCACCGAGAACCGGGATTCCCTCCGGAACCCGTAATCCCTCCGCAAGACGTAGCCGCGGCCGTCGGAGGTGACGGCGACGTCGGGGTCGAAGGCCCTCAGCCGACGCCCCTCGCCGGACCACACCATGGGCGGCTCGTCGCCCGCTCGCACCGTCTGGCCGTCGGGGCCGAAAGGAACCACCTGGGTGCCCCGGTCGAGCGGGAAGCTGCGCAGCTCCTCGTCGTCGAGGCCCCACACGCGGAGCTCGGGGCTCTCGCCGAACCCCGCGGGGGCGACCCACCCGACCGCACGACTGTCGGCGCTGAACGACAGCGAGCGGTAGCCCAGCTCGGCGTTGGAGACATCGCGCGGCTGCGACACGACGCGGCCAAGGCGGTGCGAGCGGTGGAGGTTGGAGACGACGATCGTGTCGCCGGCGGCCACCGCGAGCGTCCGGCCCTCGCGGTCGAGGGCCATGCCGGCCACGCGGCCGGGGTACCCGGTCAGAACCGCGCTCTCCCCCAGCGGCTCCACCGACGCGGCGTCGAACAGCCGCACGGCGCTCTGCCCGGCGACGGCGAGGACCCTGCCGTCGGGACTGAAGGCCATACCGTCCGGCGTGCCGGGTAGCTCCCTGCGTGGGCTGTCGAAGTAGTCCTGGCCGGGCGGGACGACCCCGATGCCGATCCCGTCGCCCCACGCCACGAGCCCCCCGCCCGGGTTGAACGCCGAAGCCGATGTCGTCCTCGGTCCGAAACCGTGCGCCACGAACGGCCGGACGGCCTCTCCCGTCCGCAGGTCCCAACCGGAGGCGGTGGCGAAGGTGCCCCCGACGTCCAACCGCCGACCGGCCTCCGAGAACCCGAGTCGGGTGACCGCCTGCCACGTCGTCGTCGGCGACGACGGGTCGCCGTGGAAGAACCGCCGCACCTCCTGCCCGGTGCGATCCCAGACAACGACGTTGCCGCGCCCGTCGCCGGTGGCGAGGAGCTCGCCGTCCGGCGAGAAGGAGACCGCGCTGACGGCGTGCTCGCCGGCCCGCAGCGTCCCCCGAAGCCGACCAGTCGCCGTCTCCCAGACCGTCACGTTGCCGTCCCGCCTCCCGGCGGCGACGAGCTCGCCGTCGGTGCTGACTCCGAGGCTCTCGATGGGGGCAGGGTCGGCCGCCGCAGCCATCGTCCGCAGGCGTTCCCGACGGTCGACGTCCCAGACGATGACCGCTCCGCCGGTGTCGGCGGAGACGATCGAGCGCCCGTCCGGTGTGAGCTCGACGGCCGTCGCCGTGCCCTTGTGGCCGCGGAGGAACGCAAGGTGCTGCGGGTTGCGCTCGAGGACGGAGAAGAGGGTGCTTCGTGCTTGGGGCGTCTCGTCAGCGCGGAAGCCCTCCACCGCGAGCAACAGGGCGAGGTCGTACTGGGTGTCGACCAGGCTCGTCGCGGTGGCGGCCAGCTGCCGTGATGTGGCCAGCCGTGCCTGTCTCCGTGCCTCGTCACGCTGGTTCACCGCCACCACCCCGCCGGCAGTGGCGGCCAGGGCGAGGACGGTGAGGCCGGCGACCGCGGCCCGCGCCAGCCTGACCGCCCGCCGATGGTGGCGAACGTCCTCGCCGAAGAGGTCGTCCTTGGCTCGCCCGTGCATCGGGGCGGCCAGGTCGGCCACGGCGTCGCGGAACCTCGGGTTCTGCAAGGAGAGCTGCTCGGTCTCACGAGCCCAGCGCAGGTCGATGAACCGCGGCTCCTCGGAGAAGACGCCGCGGAGGCTGGGGGGAAGACAGGTCGTCCTCGTCCAGTCGAAGTCACCGGAGCCCCTGTCCCACCCGATGTCTCCGCCGGTGAGGACGATCAGGAGCTTCGAGCGGTCCTTGTGGGAGGCCCACCAGCTCGCCTCCCGGTCGACCCAGGGCGATGCCGCCGCCTCCGGCGAGGCGAGGAGCACGAAGAACTCCGACGCTGACAGGGCCTGCTCGATCGACGGCCAGAGAGCCGGGTTGGCCGAAAGGCTGGTTTCGTCGCGGAACACCCGGAGGGCGCGTTGGCGGTACCAGGGCTTGGCGAATCGCTGGAGTCCGGCCTGGAGGGCGGGCGCCAGCTTTCCGTCGAGCGCATGGCTGTAGGAGAGGAACGCCGCGTAGGTCGCCGGCTCGACCGCCCCGGCCGCCCTCCGCCGCGAGGATCGGCCCGACGTTCCCGACTCGCCGACCAGGCTCACAGGCGCTCGAAGGTGACCAGCCCTTGGTCGTCCCCGAGAGACGTCGGGTGGGCGGTGTCCTGCCGGCGGTTGCCGGCGCGTACCCAAGCGAGCGGCAGGCGACGTCGTCGCGCCAGCGCGACGACGTCAGCGGTGCCGCCCCTTCCCTGTGACGCCTCGCCGTCCCACACGGCGACGAGGACGTCGCAGTGGTCGATGACGTAGCGGCCGGCCTTCTCGTACGACTCCTCTCGGGTGTCGGCCGGAGGGAGCTCGACGACCTCCTCGGCCTGGGCCAGCAGCCTTGCGAACTCCTCGCGGCCGGTCTCGGTCGCGAAGTCCTGGACGTAGTCCTCGGCGGGGAGCGGCAGGGCGGCCACCAGGCGGCTTCCGGGGCGGGTGAGGATGCGCCGGGCCACCAGCCGATCGGCGCCCTCGGCGAGCGCCGATAGAACCGTCACCGGCCGGCCGGGGTGCGTCGCCTCGATGCGCCGTATCGCCTCGTCGACGCCCCGAGCGAGCTTGTCGACGTCGGTGAGCACGCGGTGCCCGGTCACGCCGACGGTCACGGTCCGGATGACGGCGAACCCCGTCGACGCCAGGAACTCGGGCAGGGCCCGGACCAGGGCCCGGTCGATGTCCTGCACGTCCGGTGGGAGCTCCTCCCACGGCACGAGATAGGGGCTGCGCCGGCGCTCGACGTCCTTGGTGGCGGCGTACGTCCACGCGGCGCCGGTCCGCTCCTCACGCCAGGCTTCGTGCTCCATCCGAGCGAGGCGCTCGACTTCCTCCTCCGCGAAGGTGACCGGCTCGACGTGCCAGTCCCACAAGGGCTGGAGCCGGCAGCCGACCGCCCGCATCTTCTCGCCGATCTGTCGGGCCAGGCGTCGGTTGGACTCGCGCAGGTCCTCGGGGAGGTCCTCCCACGGCGCCACCGACCGGCCGTCATCGGTGCCCTCCGCCGCCTGGCGGTTCCGCAGGTACTGCTCGTGCAGGGCGCGGGCGATGGTCTCGGTAGGCCCCGCCAGCAGGGACTGGGGGCGGGACATCCACTCTCTGGGGTCGAAGGGGCGCATGTGCTCGAAGGGCCCCGCCTCGGTGTCGGCGAGCAGGCGCGCCAACCCTCCGCGGCGGGAGGTGCGCACGACGATGGGGACGCTCGGGCCCGGTAGCCGCCGGCGGACGACGAGCGCCGCCCCGATGCTCCTCGCTTCGTCGCTCATGCAGACGTAGACCCGGCTGAACGGCCAGTCGAGGTCGCGCTTGTACAGCGAGGTTCCCTCTTCGAACTCCGCGGAGGTGACGTCGACCGTCCACGGCTCGATCTCGCAGGTTCGAGACAGTCCCGGATAGCGATGGCAGAGGTCCGCCACTTTGGCTTCGGCGTCCAGGTCGACCGCGGTGATCCGGAGGGTGCGACCCTCGCGCTCGGGGACCACGTGCCACGCCCGTGCCGCGTGGACGACGATGCTGCGGCCCACGTGCCCGAGCCCCACCACGAGGAGATGGGGACCTCGTTCGGCGTGGTAGCCGAAGGTGTCCTCGCCTCGCATGAGCTCGACCACGCCTCTTTGGACGGGGTCGAAGAAGTCGAGGCGGAGCGTTCCGGCCAGGGGATTGGCGACCTGCGACTCGGTCAAGAGAGCCGACAGGTCGGGGTCGGCGACGTGGACGAGACAGGTGAGGGGGCGACGACGGCGCGACGCCACCGTCGAACGGGCGGTGGCGGCGACTTCGGCGTTGATCCTGTCGTCACCACAGCAGACGACGAGCAGCCGAGCCTTGCCTACCCCTGCCCGCGTGAGGGTGGCCACGTGGGTCGCATCCCCGGCGAGGACGATCGCCCCGTCCACGCCCGCCCCCGTCGTGCCGTCGGGCCGTCCCAGATCGACGCCGACCACGTCGTCCCCGCGCCGGCGGAACCCCTGGGCGATGAGCGCTCCCTCCTCGCCCAGCCCGCACACCACCACGTGGTCCTTGACGAACCAGCGAACACGGAGCCGGGCGAACCGCTCGGCGAACAACAGGGCCACTGCGGACCAGACGGCGGACGCCGCCACCGCGGCGGCGAGGAAGCGGGCGGCGGTGAGCGGCGCCGGGAACGGCGAACGAGCCTCTGGGGTCTCCAACACGAACAGCTGGAGCACCGTGTAGAGGCGCTCGGGCCACGGCAAGGGGTTCCTCTGGCGGGCCAGCCCCCACAGCGCGAGCGCGGCGGCGACCAGGGCGACGACCAGGCGCACGAGCCAGGCGTGCGCCTTCAACCACGACCAGAGGCGCCTGCCCCGCCGGCTGGCGACGCCCCGCTCAGCCGTCGCCGACCCGGCCTGCATGGCCACGAGAGGCACGGTACCCCAGCGGCCGTCAGACGGCCCGGGCACTCCTATCGACGAGCTCGAGCACGGAGGTCGACTGCGGGAACGAGTCGTGTCGGAGGGAGCTCAGGATCAACCCGTTCGTCATCCGCCGCCGCTCGCCCGCCGACGGGTGAGACGGCGGGCGTTCGACGATCTCGGACGCTTCAGGGGCGAACGGCGTAGAGGCGGAAGAACCCGCCGTCCACGTCGAGGACGTCCACCCGTCGGAACCCCGCCTTGGTCGCCAGGTCCCGCACCGTCCCTTCGCGGATCACCGTGCCGATGGCCGCCGACGGCTGATCGGCCAGCGACGCCGGCAGGCAGTGGGTGATGCTCCAGCCGTACATCATACGCTCGAGGTCGTCGCCCGGAGCGGTGAACGTCGGCGCCACCGCCTCGTCCGCCACCAAGAGGACGCCGTCGGCGGCGAGGGCGCTGCGGACGGCGGCCAGGACCTCGACCGGTCGGGCCATGTCGTGCAGCGCCTCCAGGATCAGCACGACGTCGAACGGGCCGGCGGCGGCGAGCTCACCGGCGTCGGCGCACTCGAAGCGCACCGAGACGCCGTGCTCGCCGGCCGCCGTCCGGGCCTCGGCGATGGACGCGACGTCGTTGTCGACGCCCCACACCTCGGCGCTCGGGTAGGCGCGGGCCACGGCGATCGTCGACCAGCCCTGACCGCAGCCCAGGTCGGCCAGCCGGCCGCCGCTGGCCAGCCGCTCGGCTGCCGGCCCGAGGGCGGGCAGCCACTCCTCGACCAGCGCCGACGTGAAGGCGGGCCGGTTGATGGCGCCCTGGGCGCGGCGGAAGTCGTCCCCATAGCGGGCGTAGGGCACCCCGCCGCCGCTGCGGTAGGCCTCCAGCACGTCCGGGAGCGCCGAGGCGATCCCCACCACCAGCCCGGCCAGGGGTGCGACGTGGTCGATGGCGACGGGGTCCGCCACCACGCCGACGTGGGCCTCGGGGAGGGTGTACCGGCGGGCATCGGCGTCGGCGGCGACGTCGTCCACCGTGAGCACTCCGGCGACGGCCTGCTGCTCGAGCCACTCCCGGGCGTAGCGGGGGGCGATGCCGGCGGCGGCCGCCAGCTCCGGTGCGGTGCGGGCGCCGTCCAGGAGGGCCTTGTACAGGCCCAGGCGGTCGCCCAGGTAGATGCCGAACAGCTCGAGCGCGCCGGTGGCGGCTTCGAGCACTCGCTGGTCGAGCGTGGTCGTCGTGGTGGTCTCGCTGACGGTCATCGGAAGGTCCTCCTCTATCTCGCCTTCTCCCAGGGAGGCGTGAGGTCGCGCCTCCCATCGTGAGGCCGCGGCTCCCGCCATGTCGAGTGACGGCCGCCCACGGGGGCGGGCGACGACAGAGGAGGAATACCGATGACCGTCACCCAGGCAACGTTCAGAGGACCGGTCGACGTCGGCGACGTCGAGCTCTGGGTCGAGCAACGCGGGGAGGGACCCGACGTGCTGCTCATCGCCGGGCTCGGCGACCCGATCGAAGCGTGGCAGTTCCAGCTGGACGCGCTCTCCGACCGCTACCGCGTCACCGCATTCGACAACCGGGGGATGGGCCGCTCGCCGCTTCCGGAGGAGCCGTACAAGGTGCGGACGATGGCCGACGACGCCGCCGCCATCCTGCGTGCCCTCGGCGTGCCCGCCGCCCATGTCACCGGCTTCTCGGGAGGGAGCGTCATCGCCCAGGAGCTGGCCCTCAACCACCCTGAGCTGGTCCGGAGCCTGGTGCTCGACAGCACATGGGCCCGCTTCGACCCGTTCATCTACACCCTGCTCGAGTCCGTGCGCTGGCTCCTCGATGCGGCGCCGAGCGAGCGGGCGTTCCTCGAGGCGTTCTACCTGTGGATCTACACGCGGCGCGCCCACGCCGACGGCACGGTCGCCGCGATCATCGAAGACGCTCTGACCTTCCCGCACAAGCCCTCGGCCGAGGCCGTCCGACGCCAGATCGACGCCTACGTCGCCCACGAGGGGACCGCCGACCGGCTCCAGCACGTCGCGGTCCCGACGCTGGTCATCGCCGGAGGCCAGGACATCATGACCCCGCCGCACCTGGGCCGGGTCGTCGCCGAGGGGATCCCCGGCGCCCGTTTCGTGGTGCTGGAGGAGGAAGCCCATCAGCCGTTCCAGGAGCGCCCCGAACAGTTCAACGCCTTGGTCGACGAGTTCTGGCGCACGGTCGACGGAAGGACCTGAGCGATCCGGTCTGTGCGCCTGCGCCCGCCACGCCCGGCGCTACGGTGACCGCCGTGGACGGGTTCGGGCGCATGGCCGGTTCGAGGCCTCGTTGGCTCGTCCCGCTCGTGGTCGTGGGGGCGGTGTTCCTGTTGCTGATCCTGCCCCTGGTCGCCTCGTACAACGGGCTGGTCGACAGCCGGGCGGAGGCGGAGCGTTCGTTCGCCGACGTCGACACCCAGCTGCAGCGGCGCAACGACCTCATCCCCAATCTGGTGGCGGCGGTGCGCGGCATCCTCAACCAGGAGCAGGCGGTGTTCGGCGAGCTGGCCCGGGCCCGCTCCGCCTACGCCGGAGCCCGCACCGACGAGGAGAAGATCGCTGCCGCCGGCCAGGTCGACGCCGGGATCGGCCGGCTGCTGGCGATCGTCGAGAACTTCCCCCAGCTCCGCAGCAGCGAGAACGTACGCGACCTGCAGGTCCAGCTGGAGGGGACCGAGAACCGCATCGCCCAAGCTCGCCGCGACTACAACGCCCAGGTCACGTCCTACAACAAGCGGGTGCGCTCCTTCCCCCGCAGCATCGTGGCCGGGATGTTCGGGTTCGACGAGAAGCCGCTCTTCACCTCCACGCCGGAGTCCCGCACCGTCCCCACCGTCGACCTGAACACCGCCACGACCCTCCGGTGACGGCCGGGCGACTGGCTGGCGGCCTGGCGGCGCTCGCCGTCGTCCTGGTCTCCGGCGGGGCGCCGGCGCCGGGCGCGCCTCCGATCCCGCCCTTCCGGGCGCCGGTCGTCGACGCCGCCGGCGTCGTGCCCGACAACGTCGAGCAGTCCGTCAACGCCGAGCTGGTCGACTACCAGCGGCGGTCGGGCAACCAGGTGGCCGTTGCCGTGGTGCGCACTACCGACGACACCAGCATCGAGGACTACTCCATCGACCTGGCCCGCGAGTGGGGCGTGGGCGAGGAGGGCAAGGACAACGGCGTCGTCCTGGTGATCGCCTACGACGACCGACGGCTGCGGATCGAGGTGGGCCGGGGCCTGGAGGGAGACCTCACCGACCTGGAAGCAGGCCGCATCGTGCGCGACCGGATCGCTCCGCTGCTCCGCGCCGGCGACGTCGGTGGGGCGGTGCGCCAGGGGACGGCCGCCATACGGGGCGCCCTGGGCGACACCGAAGGCGGGGCGCTGCCCGAGCCACCGCCACGGGAGCCCGGCGAGTCGGCGCCGTGGTGGTTGTTCGCCCTCATCCCCTTCGGCCTGTTCGGGCTGGGGCTGTTCGGGCGGCGGCGTAGGGTGCTGCGCCGCCGCGGCTGGTTCGGCGGGTTCTGGGGCGTCCCCTACATAGGCGGCGGCTGGGGCGGCTGGGGCGGGCACTCCCGGAGCGGCGGCTTCGGCGGTGGCGGCTTCCGCGGCGGCGGCGGGGGCGGGTTCGGAGGAGGAGGGGCCAGTGGCTCGTGGTGACGCCCCGGCGCCGCTCAGCCGCCGGCAGCGGCGGATGGTGGAGCGTGCCGTCGACGAGGCCGAGAACACCACCGGCCTGCAGTTCTGCGTCTACCTGGGCGACACCGAGGGAGACCCCCGGGCCCACGCCGAGACCCTCTTCGTCGAGGCGGGGCTGCACACCCGGCCGGCCGTCCTGCTCCTCGTCGCACCGAACCGGCGGCGGGTGGAGCTCGTCACCGCCCCCGAGGCCCGTTCGCGGGTCGACGACGACACCTGCGCGCTGGCCGTGGGCACGATGACCCGCCAGTTCGCCCGGGGCGACATCGCCGGCGGCCTCGTCGCCGGCCTCGACCTCCTCGCCGCCGCCGCCGGCGCCGCGCCCACCCCTCCGGGCGGGGAGGAGCTGCCCGACCTGCTGGGCTAGGAGCGGGGAACCGCCGCCGCCTTCGGAGCGTCGAAATGGGCACATGAAGCGTCCTGTTCCGCTCATCCTCCTCGCCGTGCTCCCGCTGATGGTCGGGTGCGTGTTCGAGTCCCAGACCCTCGAATCGGGCCGGGAGCAGATCCGCGCCATGAGGAAGGACCCCGTCCTTAACTACCGCGTCCCGGGGACGACCCTCCGCAACCAGGAGGAGCACGCCGCCGCCGAGGAGCCGTTCGGCGGTGGCGTCAGCCCTAGCTTCATCCGCCAACGCTTCGAGATGCCCGCCGAGCCGGGCGACGCGGTGGCGGCGTACCGCGCCGCCGCCGAGAGGAGCGGCTGGGCGTTCGTCGCCGACGGATGCTCCCGTGTGGAGCGGGCGACGGCCGTCGTGCTCGCCAAGCGGTACGAAGAGTTCGGCGCGACGCTGGTCGTGCGGGCCCAGCTCGACCGCGACGAGAGGTTCCGCGCCGAGTACCCGGCGCTCGCCCCTCGGGGCCTCGAGGTCAGCGTCGAGGCGGGCGAGCCCGGTCTCTACGCCCTCCCTGTCGACGCCGGTCTCCACCGCAACGACGTGCAGTGCCTGCGGGGCGTCGACCTCTCCGCCCCCGAGCTGCAGGCGCCGGGCCCGCCGTCGTTGAGCATCGGGGAGCTGTGCGCCCGGATCCCCCTCGGGCAGGCCAAGGCGCTCGCCCCGGAGATCGAAGGGGCACAGCTCGAGCCGCTGCCCGAGGAGTGCTGGCTGGCGGACGCCTCTGGTTACCCCATCTTCATCGTCAAGCATGCTCGCCAGCCCCTCGCCTACTACCAGGACCGACGGCTCGAGGCACCGGGACCGAGCGACGCGTTCGTCTTCTCGGCCGGCGGAAAGAAGGATCCCGACTTCGGCCGGTCGGTCTGGGTCGCGGCCCCCGGGGGACCTTTGACCGTCGCGCTGGGCGGTATGCGCGTCCGGTCGGGCGAGACGGACGACCGCCTCCTTCTGGCCGCCGCGCGCCTGGCGGCGGCTTCCTGAGGGGTCGCACCGTGCCCGGCGGAGGCGGGAACCGGCGGGTGGCGTCGTGCGTTGTGACGGGCAGGGACGAGGGTTCCGCCGCCCATCGTCCCTAGAGCGCTCTCGGGTTCCCGCCGCCCAGGAGCGCTCCGAGGATGGGTGTCCCGGTTCCGGGCCCCATCCTCGTCGCGTACCGGCTTGCTCGGCAGTCATACAAGTCCGGCGCGACGCTCCTCGAGCAGCCGGCGCTCGACCGCGTTGGTCGTCCGGGCGAGGGCGGCGTCGTAGGCGGCGGCCGCCTCTTCGTCCCGACCCAGGCGGTGGAGCAGGTCGGCCCGGGTAGCGTGGAACAGGTGGTAGTCGTCGAGGCCGAGGTCGTCGACGATGGCGAGCGCCGGCCCGGGCCCCTCGACCTCGGCGACCGCGATGGCGCGGTTCAGGCGCACGACCGGCGTCGGGGTGAAGGCCAGCAGCTGGTCGTAGAGCCGGACGATCTGTCGCCAGTCGGTGTCCGCCGCGGTGGCGGCGTCGGAGTGGACGGCGCTGATCGCGGCCTGGATCTGGTAGGGCCCGGGGGCGTTGTGGCGGAGGCACTTGCGCACGAGCGCCTGGCCCTCGACGACGAGGGCCCGGTCCCAGCGTGAGCGGTCCTGGTCGGCGAGACGCACGATTGAACCGTCGGGCGCAGTGCGGGCGGGGCGGCGTGCCTCGGTGAGCAGGAGGAGGGCCAGGAGGCCGAGCACCTCGGGCTCGTCGGGCATGAGCTCGGCGAGGAGGCGAGCCAGGCGGATGGCCTCGGCGCAGAGCTCGGACCGGATGAGGTCGTCGCCCGCGGTGGCGACGTACCCCTCGTTGAAGACGAGGTAGACCACCGCCAGCACCGGCGGGAGCCGGTCGGGCAGCTCGGCGGCGCCCGGCACCCGGTAGGGGATCTTGGCGGCGCGGATCTTGTTCTTGGCCCGCACGAGCCGCTGGGCCATCGTCGTCTCGGAGACGAGGAACGCCCGTGCGATCTCGGCCGTCTGCAGCCCGGCGATGAGCCGCAGCGTGAGCGCCACCTGGGCGTTGGTGGCCAGGGCCGGGTGGCAGCAGGTGAAGATCAGCCGGAGGCGGTCGTCGTGCACTGGTCCTACCTCGGTGGGTTCGTCGCCGCCGTGCAGGAGGGCGGCCTGGCCGTGGCGCCGGTCCCTCGAGGACTCCCGCCGCATGCGGTCGATGGCCCGGTTCCGCGCGGTGGTGATGATCCAGCCCGCGGGGCTCGGTGGCACGCCGGTCGCCGGCCACCGCTCGAGGGCGACGACGAAGGCCTCCTGGACCGCCTCTTCGGCGATGTCGATGTCGCCGAAGAGGCGGACCAGCGTTGCCACGGCTCGCCCCGACTCCTGGCGGAAGGCCCGTTCGATCTCCGATCGGCCCGACATGGGGGCGGTGGGCTCAGCCGGCGTCGTCCTGGAAGGGACGCACCTCGACCGGGGCCTTGCAGGCGACCGTCGCCTCGGACGCCCATGCCAGGGCGGCGTCGAGGTCGGGGGCCTCGATGATCCAGAAGCCGCCGAGGTGCTCCTTGGCCTCGGCGAAGGGGCCGTCGGTCGTGAGGACGTTGCCGTCCTTCTCCCGCACCACCGTGGCCGTGGACGACGGGTGCAGCCCGCCGCCGAACACCCAGGCGCCCTCCGCCTTGATCCTCTCGTTGAGGGCGTCGACGTCCCTGTACGCCTGCTCGATCACCTCGGGCGAGGGCTCGGCGCTCTCGTCGATGTACACCGAAAGCATGTACTGCGTCATCTCGCCTCTCCTCTCTCGGGCCGGCGCCGTGCCGGCCTCTCGACACCTACACGAACGGGCGGCGCCGAAATCGACACGCCGGGAGAGAAATTCTGAGCGACCGGCGGTCCTTGCCAGATGACGGTCTACGTGGTGCTGTTTGTGCTGACCCCGGGCATGGCGGTCAGCTCGCCCCGACAGGATCGACGGGTCGATGCAGGCGTCCGAGCCAGTCGAGGGCGACCACGGCCGCGTCGTCGATCGTGCGCGCCGCCCCGCTGGCGAGACGGCGGTTCCCCTCGGTGTCCCCGAGGACCTTCACCACCCGGGCGCGGATCTCGGCCAGGCGGACCGCCTCCTCGCCGTAGGTTGGGGCGACCGCGTCGCCCTGTACGGTCCCCAGCAGCTCGGCCGCCTCTGGGAGCGCTCCGATGCGCTCCAGGAGAACCGTCAGGTTGCGCAACGTGGTCAGCTGGTGCTTGAGCATGCTCTGTCGCCTCCAGTGCTCGATGACGGAGGTGAACGCGCCCAACGCCTCGTCCGGGTCCCCGGCCCGCGCCCTCAGCGAGCAGGCCGAGACGCGGGCCACCCCTCCGAGGTAGCGGTTCCCGACCGCGTCGGCGAGCGCGATCGCCCGGTCGAGGGCGGCCAATGCCCGAACCGGGTCGCGGTCGAGCACGACCTCGCCCTCGGCGTAGGCGAGCCACCCTCGATCCGACGGGGCCAGCTCACGCCGGTCGACCTCGGTCTCCAGCGCCCGCTCGGCCGCGTCCAGGCGGCCGGCGTACGCGGACGGCAGCGCCAGCCCGACGGCGCTGGCGACGAGGCAGTGCGGGTCGGCGCTCTGGCGGCCGGCGGCCAGCGCCTCGCCGGCGGCGGCCACCGACGCCTCCAGGCGGCCCTCGTACAGATGGACGTCGGCGAGCACCTCGAGGGGGTAGACCCGTTCGGGTGCGGTCCCGGCCGCGGCGATCCCTCGCTCGGCCAGCTGCCGTGCCCGGCCGAGATGCCCGGTGTTGACGGCCCGTTGGGCGGCAGACGCCAGCACCGCGGCGGCAACGTTCCCAGGCACCGAGTCGAGCGACCCGGCGGCAAGGGCGGTGGCCCAGCCCAACGGCTCGTCGCGGAGGCGAGACTGGGCGAAGAGGTGCAGGGCGGACGAGACCCGGGCTGCCAGCGCCAGGTCCCGGGTTCGGCTCCACTGGTGCGCGGCCCGGAGCTCGTCGACCACGCCCTGGAGACGACCGTGGGCGCCACCTTCGTCCGGCGTGCGGAGCTTCCGGTCGGCGGAGGCGGCCACCTCGGCGAA
This sequence comes from Acidimicrobiales bacterium, assembly GCA_036260255.1. Taxonomy (GTDB): domain Bacteria; phylum Actinomycetota; class Acidimicrobiia; order Acidimicrobiales; family AC-14; genus DASZJY01. The sequence continues at coordinate 37,502 of DATAAF010000015.1, forward strand.
GTGCTCGGCGTGGCGCCGGCGGAGGACGTCTTCCTTCCCCGAGACCGCCAGTCGCTGGGCGGCCTGCGCCCGGATGGTGGCGAGCATGCCGAACCGAGCGCGGGGCTCGTCGGGATGGGCGACGACGAGCGATCGCTCGGCCAGCCGGCACAGAGCCTCGAGCACGTCGGACCGGCCGGTGACGGCCGCGATGTCGGTCGCGTCGGCGGTGCCGACGAACACCGAGAGGTCCGCGAACAGCGCTCGGTCGTCGGCGCTCGATAGCGCTTCGGACCATTCCACCAGACCGGCCAGCGTGCGGTGTCGGGCCGCCACCGCTCCTCGCTCGAAGCGGAGGCCCCCGAGATGGCTGTCGAGCCAGTCCGCCAGCTGGGAAAGGGGAAGGGTCGCAGCCCGGGCGGCCGCCATCTCGATGGCGAGGGGCAGCCCGTCCAACCGGGCGACGATCCGATCGGCGGCGACGAGCGTCTCGTCGGAGAGCTCGAGGTCGGGTCGGACGGCGAGCGCCCGTTCGACGAACAGCTGGCGAGCGGGCGAGCTCGGCGCCTCGAGGGGAAGGGTCACGACCGGCCACACCCGTTCGCCGGCCGCGCCCAACCTCTCTCGGCTGGTCGCCAGCACTCGCACGCCCTCACCTCCCGTCACGAGGGCCTCGGCGACCGAGGCCGCTTCGTCGAGGACGTGCTCGCAGTTGTCGAGCACGACGAGCAGGTCGAGCGTGCCGGCGCGCCTCAGGGTGGCCCCGACCGATCCGCCCTCCACGGACAGCCCGAGCGCGTCGACGACGGCAGCACCGACTGCTTCTCCGTTCTCGACGCGTGCGAGCTCGACGAGCCGGGCGCCCCATTCGTGCTTCGACGCGGCCCGAGTGGCGACCTCCAGCGCCAACCTCGTCTTTCCGACACCTCCGGGCCCGGTGAGGGTGACGAGCCGGGAGCCGCCCACCATCCGGTCGATCGCCACCAGGTCGCCCTCCCGGCCCACCAGCGACGACGCCGGTGTCGGGAGCCGCCGGGGAGCGGGAGCGGGCGCCTCCTGGGCCAGGGCGGCCGCTTCAGCCCGGCGGAGGCGGTCAGACGGCTCCAGCCCGCTGTGGGCCAGAGTGGCGGCGGCGCGCTGGTACGCCCGGAGCGCTTCGGGCGCCCGGTGAGCGGCCGTGAGCGCCTCCACGAGCACAGCCCACGCCCCTTCGCGCAAGGGGTGCTCGACGACAAGCTCTTCGGCCGCCGCCGCCGCCTCTGCCGCACGCCCGGCCGCGGCCAGGGCCGCGGCTCGGGCCTCCCGTGCCGCGTAGCGCAGCTCTTCCAAGCGAATGGCGGCCCCTCGGAGGTGCTCCTCGTCGGCGAGGTCCCCGAACGCCGGTCCGCGCCACAAGTCGAGCGCTCGCTGTATGACGTCGGCGCGGCGTGCGGGCGCCTGCGAGCGCGCCTCGTCGACCAATCGCTCGAACTGCTCGCTGTCGAGCGCTCCGGGAGGAACGACGAGGGCGTACCCCCCGGGGCGGAGAGCGACGGCGTCGCCGAGGAGGTGGCGCAGTCGCGAGACGTACGTTCGCAGGGTCGTGCTGGCCGTGCGGGGCGGCGCGTCTTGCCAGAGGGCGTCGACGAGGCGATCGGCGCTCACCGTCTCACCGGCGTGGGCGGCCAGCACGGCCAGGACAAGGCGCTGGTTCCGGCTACCGATCGCGACCGCCGAGCCGCTGCCGTCGAACGCGTCCACCGGTCCGAGCACCCTCACTCGCACTCGTTCGATGGTACGGCGGCAGCGCCGCAACGGGCTGCGACGGGGCTGCGACTGCCGCGCAATGCCGGAGGCGGAGACTCCGGTCATGACGACGATGACCAGAGCCGATGACCGGCCGAGCAGGGGGGTGGCCCTCATGTGCGGTCTGCCACCGACCAACGAGGAGGAAACCGATGACCAGCAAGAACACGAACCGGGATCGTTCCGGCCTGCCACTCACGGCCTCGCGTCGCGAATCGGCTGAACGCTACGACGCCGCCGTCGAATCGCTCCTTCGCTTCGGGGACGACGTCGTCGACGCCTGGGAGGCGACCATCGTCGATGACCCGGGTTTCGCCATGGGGCACATCGGACGGGCCTACCTCCGGTGCCTCTCGTCGGAGGGCCCCGATGCCGCTGACGCCCGTGCGATCCTCGACCAGGTCGGCGACGGCGCGGGTCTCACGGACCGCGAGCGCCGCCATCTCGGCGCCGCGCGCGCGTACGCCGAAGGCGAGCTTCACGGCGCCGCCGAACAGCTCTCGCTCCTGTCGGTGGCGTATCCCCGTGATGCCCTCGCGCTCGTCGTTGGCCACCAGCTCGACTTCTATTGCGGCGACGCTTCGGGCCTGCGGGACCGCATCGGGCGGGCGCTCCTCTGCTGGGACAGGCAGGAGCCGTGGTTCGGCTTCCTGCTCGGCATGCACGCATTCGGCTTGGAGGAGTGCGGCTTGTACCCGAAGGCAGAGAACGCCGGCATGCGTGCGCTCGAGATGGAGCCGCGCGACGTCTGGGCGCACCACGCCGTACTGCACGTCCACGAGATGGAGGGGAGGTTCAGCGCCGGGCTCCGATTCGCCGAGGAGCGCCGGGCGTACTGGGAAGGGGGGAACTTCTTCGTGCCCCACAACGCCTGGCACAAGGCGCTGTTCCACCTCGAAAAGGACAACACGTCCGCCGCCCTGGAGATTTACGACCGGGTCATCCACAACGCCGACTCGACGAACGTCGCCCTCGAGATGCTCGACGCCGCCGCCCTCCTGTGGCGCCTCCACCTGGGCGATGCGGAAGTCGGTGGGCGGTGGGGCCCCTTGGCGGACGCGTGGGCGGAGAAGATGGCGGAGCCTCCCTGGTACGTCTTCAACGACATGCACGCCTCGATGTCTTTCGTGGGTGCCGGGCGCCTCGCCGATGCGCGCGCTGTCGTCGACCGGCTGGAGGCCTACGTCAAGGGCGAGATGCGCCGGTCCCTGTCGAACGTCGCGATGACGGCCGAGGTCGGCCTGCCCGTGTGCTCGGCCATCCTTGCCTTCGGGGAACGGCGCTACGGGGATGTCGTCCGGCTGCTCCACCCGATCCGCAAGATCGTGTACCGCTTCGGGGGGAGCCACGCTCAGCGGGACGCCGTCGCTCGAACGCTGCTCGAAGCCGCCATTCGCGACGGCGACACCACGCTTGCCACCGCGCTCGTGTCGGAGCGACTGGCGATCAAGGACACGAGCCCGTTCAACTGGCTCCAGCTGGCGCGGCTGCGCCGAGCCGAGGCCGACCTGGCCGGCGCCGAGGGGGCGGAGAGCACCGCCACCGACCTCCGTGCCCGAGCTGCATAGTCGTCCTCGACACCCCGACGAGCCAGGGCCGGCAGGCGTAGGACAGCACGGCTCGCGTCACGTCACGAGGTCGTGGCGCCGTACACTGGAAGGGAGAGGGCGAGATGACACGCATTGAGACGCATCCCCTCCAGGCGCTGGAGAAGGTCGTCATCCGGTTCGCCGGTGACTCCGGCGACGGCATGCAGCTCACGGGCGACCGGTTCTCCATCTCCAGCGCCCTGTTCGGGAACGACCTGGCGACCGTCCCCGACTACCCCGCCGAGATCCGGGCGCCGGCGGGGACGCTGGCGGGCGTGTCGGCGTTCCAGATCCACATCTCCGACCACGACATCCTCACGCCGGGCGACGAGCCCAACGTGCTGGTGGCCATGAACCCGGCCGCCCTGCGGGCCAACGTCGGCGACATGGCGCCCGGCAGCGCCCTCGTCGTCAACGTCGACGCCTTCACCGAGCGCAACCTGGCCAAGGCGGGCTACGAGAGCAACCCCCTCACCGACGGGTCGCTCTCGGGGTTCACGGTCTACGAGGTGCCCATGACGTCGATGACGCTCGAGGCCACTCGGCCGAGCGGGGCCAAGCCGCGCGACGCCGAGCGCAGCAAGAACTTCTTCGCCCTCGGCCTCCTGTCGTGGATGTACACCCGGCCCGTGCAGCTGACCCTGCAGTGGATCGAGCAGCGGTTCGGGCGCAACCCGACGGTGGCGCAGGCCAACACCCTCGCCTTCAAGGCCGGGTACAACTTTGGCGAGACGGCCGAGCTGGTGGGCGGTCCGTACGAGGTCAAGCCCACCGTCTTCCAGTCGGGGACGTACACCAACGTGAGCGGGAACACCGCCCTGGCCTGGGGGCTGGTGGCCGCCAGCCAGCTGGCCAAGCTGCCGATGTTCCTGGCCTCCTACCCGATCACGCCGGCGTCCGACATCCTCCAGGAGCTCTCGAACCACCAGAACTTCGGCGTGCGCACGATGCAGGCGGAGGACGAGATCGCCGCCGCCGGCGCCGCCCTCGGTGCGTCGTTCGGCGGCCACCTCGGGGTCACGACGACGAGCGGCCCGGGGATGGACCTGAAGGCGGAGACCATCGGCCTGGCCATCAGCCTCGAGCTGCCGTTGATCGTCATCGACGTGCAGCGGGCCGGCCCCTCGACGGGGATGCCGACCAAGACCGAGCAGGCCGACCTCCTCATGGCCATGTTCGGGCGCCACGGGGAGGCGCCGCTGCCCGTCGTCGCTCCTCGGACGCCGGTGGACTGCTTCTTCGTGGCCATCGAGGCCGTGCGCATCGCCCTCAAGTACCGCACGCCGGTGATCCTCCTGTCGGACGGCTACCTGGCCAACGGGGCCGAGCCCTGGCGGCTGCCGCGGGTGTCGGAGCTGCCGGACATCAGCGTCCCGTACGCAACGGAGGCCAACCACGCGCGCCCCGACGGCACTCCCGAGTTCCTGCCCTACCTGCGCGACCCCACCACGCTGGCCCGGCCCTGGGCGGTTCCCGGCACGCCCGGCCTGGAGCACCGCATCGGCGGGCTGGAGAAGGCCGACGGCACCGGCGCCGTGTCCTACGACCCCAGCAACCACGAGCACATGGTGCGGCTGCGGGCGGCCAAGGTGGCCGGCATCGCGGGGGACATCCCACCCGTCGAGGTGAATGATCCCGGGGGCGACGCCGAGGTGCTGGTGCTCGGGTGGGGCTCGACCTACGGCTCCATCGCCGCCGCGGTGGAGCGGCTGCGCCGGCGGGGCCGGCGGGTGGCCCACGCCCATCTCCGCCACCTCAACCCCTTCCCGTCCAACCTCGGCGACGTGCTCTCTCGCTACCGGAAGGTGATCGTCCCCGAGCAGAACCTCGGCCAGCTCACGACGCTCGTGCGTTCCGAGTTCCTGGTGGACGCCCGCCTCGTCAGCAAGGTGCAGGGCCAGCGCTTCCTCTACTCCGAGGTGGAGTCCGCCGTGCTCGCCCTCATGGAGGAACAGTGACCGAGCACGGCGAGCGGGGCCGCCGGTCCTTGCCTCTCGCCCGCCGCCCGCAGGGACCGGCGGCCCCTCCGGGCGAGCCGAGCGCAGGTCACCAAAGGAGTCGACAGTGACGGACGTCAGCGCCCCCCCGACCACCAAGAAGGACTGGGCCAGCGACCAGGACGTGCGCTGGTGCCCCGGGTGCGGCGACTACTCGGTGTTGACCGCGGTGCAGATGCTCATGCCCGAGCTGGGCATGCGGCGGGAGAGCACCGTCTTCATCTCCGGCATCGGCTGCTCGAGCCGGTTCCCGTACTACATGAACACCTATGGCGTGCACGGCATCCACGGGCGGGCGTTGGCGATGGCGACCGGGCTCGCCGTGAGCCGCCCGGACCTCGACGTGTGGGTGGTCACCGGCGACGGCGACGGCCTCTCGATCGGCGGCAACCACCTGATCCACGCCCTGCGCCGCAACGTCAACCTGACCGTCCTGCTGTTCAACAACCAGATCTACGGCCTGACCAAGGGCCAGTACTCGCCGACCAGCGAGGAGGGCAAGGTCACCAAGTCGACCCCGTTCGGGTCGGTGGACCACCCGTTCAACCCGGTCAGCCTCGCCCTAGGCGCCGAGGCCACGTTCGTGGC